>NZ_JBHFPF020000002.1:0-519001 GCF_043355895.2 Roseovarius maritimus | reverse complement strand
CATAAGGTCGGCCATAAGGTCGGACCTATCATCACCTCCTGAAATCCGTCAGGCGGCCCCCGCCGGAGGCATACGATAGACAGCCTTCCGCTTATCGTGGATTTTTGGGCTAGTTGGTGCGGTCCCTGCAAGATGATGGCACCGGAATATGCAAAGGCCTCCAAGGCGCTGACAGGTACCGTCCGCTGTGCAAAACTGGACACTCAGGCCTTTCCGCAAGCAGGTGACCGGTACAAGATCCGAGGAATTCCACTTTTGATTGCCTTTGGCGGCGGACGTGAAATCAAGCGGCAGTCCGGAGCGATCTCGGCTGATAAAATCGTCGCCTGGGCCTCCGATTTGCCGGCTACGGGAGGGGGCGACGCGTGAAGATCTACGGACGGGGATCCTACTTCACCAGACCAATGCGCATGCGCGGTCATCCGCGGGACAGCCCAAAGACCTCAATGACACGCAGTAAAATGACAAATGGAGGGAGATGGCAAATGCATACCAATCTTGCAACGCGGCGCCGTGTTTTGCTGATAATGTACCAACGTTATATGGTAGCGGACCGAACATGGAATTTGGCGCAGCGCGAGATGAAAACCTGGTTTCCTGCTAAAAACCAAACCAAATCATGGACAATAGGTAGCCCTCGCTCACAGATGCGCCGCCTTTTCGAAGAACGCAGGCGGGCGCTGCTCCAACTCGACGCCGCGCGAGTGAAGCTTCGCACAGGCAAGCAACGCTTGAGCAAACAGCGTCAAAGACCAGCGATGACGACGCTCAGATACCTTACCTGCACAGGCACGGGTCCGCAGAACGGCTGATAGCCTGGGCGATGCCGCTTTGGCAGGGTGGGGCGCCGCGCAAAAGATAGTCTGAGCCGCCAACACTTTGGCAGACTTGGCCAAACCCATGCCCGGCGGCGCATTACTCGCCCGGCGCCATCCGGCGCGGGCGCCGGGACAAACTGCCGACAGATCAGGTCAGGGATGCCTGTTACAAAGGCACGTCGTCATACCTTCGCCTGGTCACGAGCGGTACGCTATCCAGTCCAATGGGCGCGACTGCAGACATCATTTCCATTATCCGCGACGCCTGAGCGCGATAATCCTCCATCGCATTAGTATAGAACTCAGTCTGAACTTTCTGGACATCAACCAGATTCTTACACGCGAAGATGGCCTTCTGCGCTTCGAGGTCCTGCTGGATACGGGATACAACGAACCGCTGCGTATCAGCCCACAGATCGAGCCACACCTTCTGTACGTCTTCGCTCATCGGGCCGACGGCCTTCGTGCTGTCAGTTGCGGCATTCTCGGCCTCGCTTTGGACTTTCTGAGCTTTCTTTGCAGAGACCGCCATGGCTATTCCTTTTTCTATTTTCAGAGTGATGTGCTGGCACGAATGACCAGCCTGATGATAAATCGAGCATGATTGACCAAGCGCCGACGCGTTTCCGCACGCCATGAATACGTATTTAGAAGCCGGAAGTTGATCGCACAGGGTCAGTTTACACAAACCGGCATCAGGAGGTTGAGCTACCCGAACACCGCCAGTCTACTGGGCCTTCAAGATTGCGCATTGATCTCAATCAACCAATCTTGGAAGACCGGCCTTATGCTGCGCATGACCCCGTTGCGCAAATCAGTTGACGGCCAAGGTTCCCCTTTCCCCGGACACACTTATCCCACGGCCTCTGTGACGGGTATGCCAAGCGCGGTGAAGCCGTTCATTGCGGCAACACGGAGCGGAAGCTCGGCAACCTGACGGTCAGGGTCCCGTGCCATCAGCCTTTGACCGAACAGTTTCATGCAGTGCATCCATTGCCCGACACGGTATTGCGCAGCAATGCACGAGAGGGTTGGTTTCGGCACGACTTCGGCGGTGGTATCCACTCCATTTCCGCCAGAGCGCCCGGCCGAGGTATTTCGACGCCCGCAGCGCTTCGTTGCGCGCAATCGCGCCTGCAGTGTCGGGTTTCCAGGGCTTGGCGTTCTTGCGGGGCGGGACGACGGCATTGGCGCCCTGGTTAGCCCCTCTCATGTAAACATGCACTGCCGGGCAGTGGATGGCATCGTGGCACTTGCGCGTATCGCAGGCGCCGTCCATTGTCCGGCAGGCGATTGCGAAGCAATCTGCCGAGAGGGGGCAGTGACGCTGCCGATCTCCTGCTCGGGCGGGATCTGGTCCAGAAGTTCCGGCAGCATGCGAGCATCTCCGATGTTGCTGTTGGTGAACTCGACTGCCCGGATTTCCAGTGTCTTTTCGTCGATACCGAGATGAACCTTGCGCCACACGCGGCGTTTGGAGCCACCCGCTGCCCGGCAGTCGAAACGCAGTTTCGATGAGAGGGATGCTTGCGCGCATTCCACTCACCTTCGCCTTCCACCTTTATACCGGCGCTATCCACTGCCGGGCAGTGGTCAGGCAGGCTTGGATGGCGGTATCGCTGTGGGTGGGCTGTCGGCCACGTTTGCCGGTAGGCTTGGCCTCCCATGTCATCTCGGGATCGAACCACCCTCTCGGGACATTGCTGCGCAATACCCTCCCGGTCAGCGGATCGTCAGCGAGGTCGTGAAACGACGCGCTTGAGCGCTTCGTTATAGGCCCGACGGTTCTTGGTCTTTTAGCTCGGGGGTGTCGATCTGCTCATGACCTCCAGCTATCACGCTGGATTCCCAAGATGAATCCCCAACCCGATTTGCGCAACAGAGCCGTGCAGGATACTCAATAGGTCGGGCTGCCTTTGGCCCTTGCTGCGGCGTTCGGCACCTGTGAAGGTGACGCAATGAGCATGCCCAGTGACCAGATCCAGATTTTCGTTCTTCTTGCCGTGGTCGTCATCCTGTTGATCTGGGGGCGATTTCGTTATGATCTGGTGGCGTTCAGCGCGCTTATCCTTGCCGCCGCGCTGGGGCTGGTGCCCGGCGAGGAGGTGTTCTCGGGGTTTGGCCATTCTGCCGTGGCAATCATCGCGCTTGTGCTCATTGTCAGCCGGGGCCTCTCATCCTCGGGCGCGGTCGAGTTGATCGCGTCGAGACTGATTGACGCGGAGCGGCCGCTGCCGCTGCATATCAGCATCATTGCGGCCGTGGGGGCGGGGCTTTCGGCGATCATCAACAATGTTGCGGCGCTGGCGCTGCTGATGCCGCTGGATATCGAGGCGGCCAAGAAAGCAAAGCGCCTGCCCGGGCGCAGCCTGATGCCGCTTTCCTTCGCGACCATTCTGGGCGGCATGATCACGCTGATCGGCACGCCGCCCAATATCGTCATTTCCGAATATCGGAACGATGCCTTGGGTCAGCCCTTCGCGATGCTGGATTTCGCGCCGGTCGGCCTGGCCGTTGCGATCATCGGCATCACCTTCGTCTCTCTCCTGGGCTGGCGCCTGCTTCCCGAGCGCGGCTCGGGCTCCGAAGGGGGCGGCGAGATCAGGCAGGGACGGTATGTTGCCGAGCTGCGCGTAGGCGAGCAGAGCTTCAAGGAGGACGTGCTGGTTCAGGACCTCTATCCCAAGGCAGATGATGCCGATGTCCACCTTCTGGGCCTCATCCGAAACGGTAAGAGGCGGCCGGGCCTTGCGATGCGCGAGACGGTGCGCTCGGGCGATTTTCTGGTGGTGGAGGGCGAGCCGAAATCCATCGAGACGTTCATGGGGCAATCCGGCCTCGAATTCGCCGGATCGGAAAAGCATGAGGGCGGTGTCACCGCGCGCGGACTGGAGATCACGGAAACCATCGTTCCCGATGGGGCGCGCATTCAGAACCGGACCGCGCGTAGTGTGCAGCTGCTCAAACGCCACTCCGTCACGCTGCTGGGCGTGTCGCGCGAGGGGCGGCGCTTTCGCGATCGGGTGCGGCTGCTGCCGATACGGGCGGGCGATGTTCTGCTGCTGCTGGGCACCCCTGAACGGATCGCTGCCGCGACCGACTGGCTGGGCGTGCTGCCTATTGCAGGGCGCAGCACGGAGGTCATCCAGCGTACCAAGGCCGGCATGTCGATCGGCATTTTCATCGTGGCGGTCGGCCTTGCCGTTGCCGGAATAGTGTCGCTCACCGTCGCCCTTGGCGCCGCCGTCGTGAGTTACGTCCTGCTGGGGCTGGTCGGTGGGCGCGAGGTCTATAATTCGGTCGAATGGAAAGTGATCGTCCTGCTCGCCAGTCTGATCCCGTTGGCGGAGGCGTTCGAGCGAACCGGCGGCGCCGCGTTTGTGGCCAATCAGATTGCCGGCCTGACGGAGGGGTATCCGGCTTGGGTCACGCTTGCGGCGCTGATGATCGTCACCATGACCATGTCGGATTTTCTGAACAATGTTGCAACCACTCTGATCGCGGCACCGATTGCCATCTCCATCGCCTCTGCCACGGGCACGAATCCCGACACCTATCTGATGGGTGTCGCCGTCGCGGCATCCTGCGCGTTCCTGACGCCGATCGGGCACAAGAACAACACCATCATCCTCGGGCCGGGCGGCTATCGCTTTGGCGATTACTGGCGGATCGGCCTGCCGCTGGAGGTGCTGGTCATGGCGACTGCGGTTCCGACGCTGCTTGTGGTATGGCCACTCTAGAGGCTCGTGGAGGGCATCTTGCCGAGGCAATGCTGCGGCAGTAACACTTCTGCAACGGACCCGCCTGAGAAGGGAGCGCCCCCGTGCCGCAGAGCATGTCCACATTGACGCTGTTCAGGAACCAGACTTTCCGCATGCTCTGGATCGCGGCTCTTGCCTCGAATTTCGGGGGGCTGGTGCAGGCGGTAGGCGCGGCATGGTTGATGACATCGCTGACCGACTCGCAAAGCATGGTCGCGCTGGTGCAATCCTCGGTGACCCTGCCGATTATGGTCTTTTCGCTGCTGGCGGGGGTATTTGCGGATAATTTCGACCGGCGCAAGGTCATGCTCATCGCGCAGAGCTTCATGCTGGCCGTGTCGGTCGTGCTTGCCGTCATGGCCTATGAGGGATGGCTATCGCCCTGGCTTCTGCTGGGGTTCACCTTCCTGATCGGCTGCGGCACGGCACTTCACAACCCGTCATGGCAGGCGTCCATGGGCGACATCGTCTCGCGCGAGGAATTGTCGGCGGCGGTGTCACTGAACAGCATGGGCTTCAACCTGATGCGCAGCGTCGGGCCGGCGGCGGGCGGTGCGATCGTGGCCATCGCGGGTGCGGCGGCGGCCTTCACGGTGAACGCGCTCAGCTATGTGGGCATCATCACGGCGCTCTGGTTCTGGCGGCCCGCAACGGCGCAGCGCCGCCTCCCGCGTGAGCGGATGGGCAGCGCATTTTCCGCAGGGCTGCGCTATGTCGCGATGTCTCCCAACCTGATGAAGGTCATCCTTCGCGGCTTTGTCTTTGGCCTGTCTGCGGTTGCGACCTTGGCGCTGCTGCCGCTGATCGTCAAAGATCTGCTTAGCGGCGGTGCGTTTGTCTATGGCGTGATGCTGGGCTGTTTCGGGATTGGCGCGGTGGGCGGTGCGCTGATGAATGCACGCCTGCGGGCGCGGTTTCAGAACGAGCGGATCACGCAGGCCGCCTTCGTCGCGTTCGCGATCAGCAGCATTACGTTGGCGCTGAGCCGTCACTATGTCTTCAGCGGTGCCGCTCTGCTGCTAGCCGGGGGCAGTTGGGTCCTCGCGCTGTCGCTTTTCAACGTGACGATCCAGCTCTCGACGCCGCGCTGGGTCGTGGGACGGGCGCTGTCGCTTTATCAGACCGGGGTGTTCGGCGGCATGGCCGGGGGCAGTTGGGCCTGGGGCGCGATAGCGGAGGTTTCCGGCCCGGACACGGCCATGCTGGTCGCCGCCGCGCTGCTGGTTTTCGGCGCCGTCCTTGGCCGAATGATCCCGCTGCCGGATTCGACTGAGCTGAACCTCGACCCGCTCAATGCCTTCACCGAGCCGTCCCTGCGGCTGAACCTGAAACAGCGCAGCGGGCCGATCATGATCATGATCGACTATGAAATCGCGCAGGAGGATGTGACCGACTTCCTGGCTGTCATGAACGCACGAAGACGCATCAGAATCCGCGACGGGGCGCAGCAATGGGCGCTGCTGCGGGATCTGGAGAACCCGGATGTCTGGACCGAGACCTATCACGTGCCCACCTGGGTCGAATATGTCCGCCACCACGAGCGCCGGACCCAGGCCGATGCGGAATCCTACCAGCGTCTTCTGAAACTGCATCGCGGCGCAGAAAAGCCCAGGGTGCATCGCATGATCGAGCGTCAGACCGTCTTGCTCTACGATGATACGCCGCCAAAGGAAGAGCCGCGCCGGAGGGCCGAATAGCCCAGCAGCCGGATCCGACCAAACCCTGAACGCACCAACACGCCGTTGCCAAAAAACTTTGGGTCAGGGATTCGCCCCTAAGAAGTAATGCTGCGGCAACTGCGATAATTATTTCCCAAAATTTTTCTGATGTGCTCCATCATTGTTCTGATCTTTTGTAAAGGGTGTGTTGCCGCAGGGTCAAGTTCCAGCTTGAAATATAATTTATAATTTCAATGCCTTACCGCTCTGCGTTCACCGCGTGTCACGCAAAACCTGCTGCGCGCGCGTCGCAGCATTTTTTCTCTCCGCACCGATGTTTGCTTGCCATGTATCGCCGAGGCGTTACGGTCGGGCCTAGATCGTCGCCTTTAACTACCGATGCGAAAAAAATGGGCGGGCGATCACTCTGGGAGGAGAAAATATGACCAACAGCAATAAAATTGATCGTCGCTCGTTTTTGACCAAATCCGCCCTGGCGGGAGGGGTCGCCACCGGCAGCATGCTTGCCGCGCCTGCCGTTCTGGCGCAATCGCCAATCGTCATCAAGATGCAGACATCCTGGAACGACGCCAATATCTGGCAGGAATTCGCGCGCGATTACGCGACCCGTGTCGAAGAGATGTCGGGCGGGCGGCTGAAAATAGATGTGCTGCCAGCCGGTGCCGTTGTTGCCGCATTTCAGGTGCTGGACGCCGTCAATGACGGTCTGATTGATGCGGCCCATTCGGTGCCGGTCTATTGGTACGGCAAGAACAAGGCCGCGTCGCTCTTTGGCACCGGGCCGGTCTTTGGCGGCTCGGCCACCACGATGCTGTCATGGTTCTATCAGGGCGGAGGCCAGGAACTGTTCAATGAGCTGATTCAGGACCAGATGGATCTGGACGTGGTCGGGTATCTGGGCTTTCCGATGTTCGCGCAGCCTTTCGGCTGGTTCAAGAATGAGGTCAACACCGTTGCAGATCTCCAGGGCTTCAAGTACCGGACCGTGGGCCTTGCCGCTGATCTGATGTCCAAGCTGGGGATGTCCGTTGCGCAGCTGCCGGGAGGCGAGATCGTGCCCGCGATGGAGCGCGGCGTGATCGACGCGTTCGAATTCAACAACCCGTCCTCGGACAAGGATTTTGGCGCGCATGACGTGGCCAAGAACTACTACCTGTCCTCCTATCACCAGGCGTCCGAGAGCTTCGAATTCCTGTTCTCGCGGACTTTCCTCGAGGATCTGGATCCCGATCTGCAGGCTATCCTGAAATACGGGGTCGAGGCCGCTTCGACGGCCAACACGGCCAAGGCGATGGACCGATATTCGGCCGACTTGCAATTCCTGCAGAACGAGGCCGGTGTCACGGTACACCGCACGTCGAAAGAGATCCTTGATGCTCAGCTCAAAGCCTGGGATGAGCTGATCCCCGAGCTGGAGGCGGACCCCTTCATGAAGAAGACCCTCGACAGCCAGCGCGAGTGGGTCAGCCGTGTGTCCTATTACGAGTTGATGAACTCGCCGGATTACGGACTGGCCTACGAGCACTACTTCCCCGGCAAAGTCAAACTCTGACCGCGCCGAAGCAAGATGAGGCGAACCCCGGCGCGGCATGCCATGCCGGGGTTCCCGTGTGAGGGGCAGGGGCACAATGATATCATTCATCCGGTTCGCCGATAACCTTTCCGCATGGTTCGGAAAGGCATTTGCGTGGCTTATTTTGCTGATGTCCGTCGGGACCGGCTACGAGGTTTTCGTCAGGTACGTTCTGAACAATCCCACGGCCTGGGCGCTGGACGTATCGTTCATCATGTATGGCACCCTCTTCATGATGGGGGGGGCCTACACCCTGTCGCGCGGCGGGCATGTGCGGGGCGATTTCCTCTACCGGCTGCTCCAGCCCAGAACGCAGGCCAAGATTGATCTGGTTCTCTACATCGTCTTCTTCTTTCCCGGCGTGACCGCGCTGATCTTTGCGGGCTGGAAATATGCCGCCCGGTCATGGGGCTATGGTGAGGTTTCGGTCAACAGCCCGGCGGGCGTGCCGATCTACCAGTTCAAGGCGGTGATCGTCGCGGCGGGCATTCTGCTCTTCATTCAGGGGCTGGCGCAGGTCTGCCGTTGCTTGCTGGCCATGCGCGACAATTACTGGCTGGAGGCCGATGAGGACGTGTTCGAGACCGAAAATCTGATGATGCAGGCGGCCAACAAGGCCGAGAAAGATCATATCACATGACCGATCCACAAATCGCACTGATGATGCTGGGATTGTTCATCATCTTCGTGTTCCTCGGCTTTCCCATTGCCTTCACGCTGATGGCGATGGGCATCGGCTTTGGCTATTATGCCTATTTTGACGCGCGCCGCATGTGGCGCAGTTTTGACCGACTGGACGAGACCGCCGGACAGTGGGAGCAATGGTCGGCATGGATCGAAGGGTTTTTCAACAATCGAATATTCGACCTTTTCGTGAACCAGACTTTCACGGTGATGTCCAACGAGGTGCTGACGGCCGTGCCGCTCTTTCTTTTCATGGGCTACATTGTCGAGCGCTCCAACATCGTTGACCGGCTGTTCACCACGCTCAGCATCGCGTCCAAGAACGTGCCCGGCTCGATGGGTGTGGCCGCCCTGATTACATGTGCGCTCTTTGCCACTGCTACCGGCATCGTGGGCGCGGTCGTGACCCTGATGGGCCTCCTGGCGCTGCCTGCGATGCTGAAGGCGCGCTATGATCCGGCCTTCGCGTCGGGCATCATCTGTGCGGGCGGCACGCTGGGCATCCTGATCCCGCCCTCGATCATGCTGATCGTCTATGCGGCGGCGACCAACGTATCGATCGTTCGGCTTTATGCGGCGGCCCTGCTGCCAGGGCTGACACTGGTCGGGCTCTACCTGATCTACATCGTCGGTCGGTCGATCCTGCAGCCCTCCTCGGCGCCGCGTCCCACCGATGACGAGGTGCCGGACATGCCGATGGGCAAGCTTCTGGTGATGATCATCACCTCCTTCGTGCCGCTGGCCTTCCTGATCTTCGCGGTGCTCGGCTCCATCCTTTTCGGCCTCGCCACCCCGACCGAGGCGGCCTCGATCGGCGCACTCGGCGGGATATTCCTGGCCTTCGTCTACCGGGCCATGACATGGCAGCGGATGCGTGAGAGCGTCTATCTCACGGTGCGGACCACGGCGATGGTCTGCTGGCTCTTCGTCGGCTCCTACACATTCTCCGCCGTGTTCTCGTATCTCGGCGGCGAGCATGTGATTTCCGAATTCGTGCAGTCGCTGGACCTGTCGCCGATCATGTTTCTGATCCTCGCGCAGCTCATCATCTTCCTGCTGGGATGGCCGCTGGAATGGTCCGAGATCATCATCATCTTCGTGCCGATCTTCCTGCCGCTGCTGGTGGTGTTTGAAATCGACCCGCTGTTCTTCGGCATCCTCGTGGCGCTCAACCTGCAGACCAGCTTCTTAACGCCACCAATGGCCATGTCGGCCTATTACCTCAAAGGGGTCGCCCCGCCCGAGTTGCGTCTGACGCAGATCTTCCGGGGTGTTCTGCCGTTCCTGCTCTGCGTGATCCTGTCGATGGTGTTGATGTATGCATTCCCGTCGATCGTCTTCTACCTGCCGGAGCTGTTCTATGGGGGCTGAGGTGAAACACTCCGGCGCGGCGCAGTCTCCGGGCCAGCCGGCCAGCGCCGCGGTTCTGCGCGAACGGATGGCCTCCGGCGCGCTGGACGCGGCTGCGTTGGTCGAGGCGTGCATCGCCCGGATCGAGGCGCGCGAGCCGGAGGTGGGCGCGTGGGAGTGGTTCGATCCCGAGTTTGCCCGCGCACAGGCACGCAGCCTGGACGCGCATCGCCGGGCGGGCCGTCCGCTTGGGCGCCTCCACGGGCTGCCGGTTGGCGTCAAGGATGTCATAGACACCATGCGCATCCCCACGGCGAACGGCTGCGCGCATGATGCCGGACGTGTGCCCTTGCGGGATGCCTATGTGGTCGAGCGCCTCAAGAAAGAGGGCGCGATCCTCATGGGCAAGACGGTCACGACCGAGCTTGCCTTCATGCATCCGGGCAAGACCGCCAATCCACATAACCTGGCGCATACGCCGGGCGGATCATCGTCAGGCTCGGCTGCGGCGGTGGCGGACGGCATGGTGCCGCTGGCGATCGGCACACAGACGGGCGGCTCGATCATCCGGCCCGCCTCATTTTGCGGTGTCACGGGCTACAAACCCACCTTCGGCGCGATTCCGCGGCGGGGCATCCTGCCGCAATCGCCGGCGCTGGATACGGTGGGCGTCTTTGCCAGCGATCCCGCTGGCGCCGCCCTGCTGGCCGAGGTGCTCTTTGGCTACGATGCCGACGACGCGGCGACCCATATGGAGCCCGCGCCTGCGCTTTTCTCGGCGGCCACGTCAAAGCCGCCGCTTGCGCCGGTCTTCGGCTTCATGCGCCCGCCCGGATGGGAGGATGCAGACCCGCAGCTGCGCGAGGCCTTTGGCGAGTTGATCGAAGCGCTTGGCGATCAGGCATTCGAATTGCCGGTGCCAGGCGTCTTCAACAGCGCGGCAGAGCAACGCAAGCTGATCAATTTCGCCGAGATGGCCTACCACTATTACCCCTATTGGCGCGATGCCAAGGACGAGCTGGGCCAAGTGACCCGCGACGCGATCGAGCAGGGCAACGCCGCGCTGGCGCGCGACTACCTCTCGGCGCTGGACCGGCCCAAGCTGCTGAATGCTGCGCTCGATGAGATGCTGACGCGCTGCGACGCGATCCTCTGCCCCGCTGCGACCGGTCCAGCCCCCAAGGGACTGGAGACCACCGGCGATCCCATCTTCAACGGTCTGTGGACCCTTTGCGGCACCCCCTGCATCAGCCTTCCGCTGCTGACCTCGCAAGAGGGGCTGCCGATGGGGGTTCAACTGGTGGCCGCATGCGGCAATGATGCGCGGCTGATGCGCACGGCGCAATGGCTGTTCGACTGGGCGGACGGGGACGACAATGAGGAGTGACGACACATGAACCGGTTCCTTGCGCTCTTGGCCTTCATCGCCGTGGCGGTGTTCCTAATGATCCTCGCGGTCAAGGTGCCCAGCCTCGATCTGATCATCGTGATCGTCATCACGCTGGCCTTCGTTGCCTATGATTTCGTCACCTCCAGCCGGAACAAGCAGGACTGACGCCGTGAAACCAACGATCTGGGTCACCCGAAACCTGTCTGCGGCCACGCTGGAGCGGGCCGCGCGGGATTACGAAATCATCTGGGACGCCGCCGATACCCCCGGCAGCGCCGAGGATATCATCGCGATGAGCGCCAAGGTGGACGGGATCATCCCGTGCCATTCCGAGCATTTCACCGCAGAGGTGGTGGCAAAACTGGATCCGCGCCTGAAGATCGTGGCGAACCATTCGGTCGGCGTGGACCATTGCGATCTGCCCGCGCTCAAATCGAAGGGTATCACTGTCACCAACACGCCGGGCGTCCTGTCGGATGCCACCGCCGAACTTGCCATGATGCTGATGCTGGGCGCGGCCCGCCATGCCGTCACCGGCGACCGCATCGTGCGCTCGGGCGAGTGGACGTCGTGGTCGCCGGCATTCTTGGTTGGCAAACAGGTGACGGGTGCGCGCCTGGGAATCATAGGTATGGGCGGCGTCGGCCAGGCCTTTGCCCGCAAGGCGCGCGGGTTCGACATGGAGATCAGTTACCACAACCGCAGACGTCTGTCCGAGGCAGAGGAGGCGGGCGCCACCTATCACGAGGATCTGGACGCGCTCTTGGCCGTTTCGGATTTTCTGTCGTTGCATTGTCCGGCCACGCCCGAGACGACGGGGCTGATGGATCCGGCCCGCATTGCCCGTCTGCCCAAGGGCTGCGTGCTGGTAAACACCGCCCGCGGCAGCCTGGTCGACGAGGCGGCGTTGCTGGCGGCCATCGAGAGCGGGCATCTGGGCGGCGCAGGTCTTGATTGCTTTCAGACCGAGCCCGGCGGCAATTCCGCTTTTGCGCGCCATGAGAACATCGTGATGATGCCCCATGTCGGCAGCGCGACGGTCCGCACCCGCGATGCGATGGGGTTCAAGGCGCTGGACAATCTCGACGCTTTTTTTCGCGGCGATGTTCCGCCGGACCGGCTTTGAACGGGAATTTTGACTTAGGACATTGCGCGGCGCGCGCCTGCATGGCCATATTGCGAAATGGATATTTTGAACATGGATGCGCGCGCCCAGTCCGGCGCGCTGGAGCGGGGGGACTTGTCAACCGCAGAGCTGATGGACGCCACCCTGGCGCGGATCGCGGCGGTCAATCCGCGCGTGAACGCAATCGTCAGCCTGCGTGACGCGGATCAGCTGCGCGCCGAGGCGCGCGCGGCGGATGAGGCGCCCCGAAGGGGCTGGCTGCATGGCATGCCCATCGCGATCAAGGATCTGGCGAATGCCGCGGGCCTGCCCACCTCGCGCGGATCGCCCCTCTTTGTGGGGCAGATGGCTGAGGCGGATGACGTCATGGTCGCGCGGCTGCGCGCCGCCGGGGCAATCATCATCGGCAAGACGAACACGCCCGAATTCGGACTTGGCTCGCACACGTTCAATCCTGTGCATGGGGCGACGTGCAATCCCTATGACGCCGCGCGCTCGGCGGGGGGATCGTCTGGCGGGGCCGCGGCGGCCCTTGCGACGGGGATGCTGGCGGTTGCCGACGGCTCGGACATGATGGGCAGCCTGCGCAATCCGGCCGGGTGGAACAATGTCTATGGCATGCGCCCCAGCTGGGGCACCGTGCCGGGCGAGCCGGTTGGCGACATGTTTCTGCATCAGCTTTCGACCGCCGGGCCGATGGCGCGGACGCCCGCCGATCTGGCGGGCCTGCTGGACGTGATGACGGGCCGGGACCCGCGTCAGCCGCTGAGCATCGACGGGGCCAAGACCCTTGCGGGCATCGACGATACTCCGAAGGGGCTGCGCATTGGCTGGCTGGGCGATTGGGACGGCGCCTTTCCCTACGAGGCCGGCATCGCCGAGATATCCGAGGCCGCGCTGGCGCTGATGGGCGATTTGGACCACCAGGTTGAGGCGCTGACCGCGCCCCATGATGCCGAGGCGATCTGGCAGTCGTGGATCGACCTGCGCTCTTTCGCCGTCGCCGGCAATCTGGGCGCGCTCTACGCTGATCCGGCCAAGCGCCCCTATCTGAAGCCTGCCGCGCTCTGGGAGGTCGAGCGCGGCCTTGCGATGACGGCTCCGCAGATCCAGCGCGCCAGCGAAATCCGCTCGGACTGGTTCCGTAGGACGACCGAGCTTTTTGAGACCTTCGATGTGCTGGTGCTGCCCTCGGCGCAGCTTTGGCCCTTCGATGTCACCTGGACCTATCCCGAACAGATCGCCGGGCGCGATATGGATACCTATCACCGGTGGATGCATGTGGTCGTGCCCGCTGGGCTGATCGGCCTGCCGGTGGTCAACGTGCCGGTGGGCTTTGGCGCGGGAGGCCTGCCGGCCGGGATCCAGCTGATCGGGCCGCGCGGCAGCGACGGGGCGCTTTTGAAACTTGCCCAACAATGGCATGGCGCAACGGGCTGGCCGCAGAAATGCCCGCCGCCCCTGGAGCAGGAGTAACCGGATGGACGTCACTGCCGATCGCGCCCATGGGGTGCCCGAGCTGCGCGCGCCGACGCCCGAAATCCTGCGCGCCGCGCTGGTGGCCGGGTGGCAGGATTTCCGCGCTGCCCCCGCGTTCGGCCTGATCGTGGCGTTCCTGTGCCTGCTGGCGGGCTGGGGCATGACCGGCCTCACGGTCTGGGCGGGGCATACATTCTGGTTCGTGCTGGGGGTCTTCGGCTTCCCGCTGGTGGCGCCTTTTGCGGCCCTGGGCACTTACGAGGTCTCGCGCCTGCGCGGACTGGGCGAGAGGCCCTCGGTCGGGCGGGTTCTCCATGCGCTGCGCTACGAGCGCGCCCGGCACCTGCCCATGCTCTGCGCGCTGATGATGACGATGCTGCTCTTCTGGTTCTTTCTGGGGCATATGATCTTTGCCCTCTTTCTGGGCCTCAAACCGATGACCAACATCATGTCCTCGGGAGAGGTATTCTTCAGCACCAACGGCCTGATGATGCTGGCCTTCGGCTCGATCATCGGAGCGGGGTTCGCGCTGTTCCTGTTCTCGATCTGCGTGATCGGCCTGCCGCTGCTGCTGGACCGCGAGGTGGATTGCATCACCGCAACGGCGCGCAGTGTCATGGTGGTGGCGTCCCGTCCCGCGCTGATGCTGGGCTGGGCCGCCTTCATCGCGGTGCTGCTGGTGCTGGCGATGATCCCGGCGTTTCTGGGCCTGCTTGTGGTGCTGCCCTGGCTGGGCCACGCGTCCTGGCATGTCTATGCGGGGCTGAAGGCTGACTAGGCCCCCTACGCCGCGTATGTTTTTCGGCGGCCCGCGCGGAGTGCGCGCAGCGAGAAGCCTGCGATGGGCTGCGCGTTCCACTCGCGCAGCAGATCTACATGGCGACGCATCTGCCGCCCGCCCCTGGCCAATCTGCGCGCCGGCTCCGCCGTGAACCCGGCCTCGTGAATTTGCGGAAAGAGGGCGGCGATCTCGGCCAGGCTTCGCGCCGGAAGGGTGCGCAGCGCCTGCGGGCCAAGCAGCAGGCTTTCGCTGGGGGCACCATTGCCAAAGACGATCTGGTGGATGTCAAAGAGCAGGTGGTAATAGGTGACGCCCGCGCGGTGGCGGTCCAACATGATGCCGGGCAGGCCGACAAGGTGGATCGCCGGGATCAGCGCCTCGCCACTGCCGAACGCATCGCGGGCCGCCGCGCCGCGCACCAGCATCCGGTGCTGCCGCGAGACCGAGAGGGCCTCCTGCGGGCAATCGGCGCCAAGCGCGCCGGCTTCGATCAGGATCGGGCACAGGGTCTCATCCTTTTGCAACTGCGCCGCCGAATACCGCATGCTGCCGATCCAGCGCAGCGGCTGCGCGCCATGATCGGCGGTCATGATCATCTGGCCGGGCGTCAGCTCTTCGATGGGGCGGGGGCCGTCCTCGGTCTCGATCAACGTGCCGCTGGCAAAGCAGACGGCGCCGTTGATCGTGATCGTGACGTCCTGCGTATCCGTGCGGCCATCGGAATCCAGCATCGTGACGGTGAACACATCGGTCAGCGTGTCGCCCGGATCCAGTGCCTTGACCACCGGATTGCTGTCGTTCAGATCATAGCTCCAGACGCCGGTTGTGGGATTGATCGTCGCGGTGCCGTAGCCCGCCGCGCTGCTGATCGACCATGTATCGTCATTGGCGCCGGTAAAGGCCCCGACATCGTCGAGATTGCCGGTGACGATGGCCCCGCTGCCCTCCAGAACCGAGCCGGAGGTATCGCCGCCAATGGTCGGCGTGCCCATCAGCCCGCCTCAGCGTCAAGGTGACGCTCGAACTGCCCGACGCCGTAGGAGGCCAGCCGAACGGGGGCACCATCGCGCTCGCGCGTCCACTCGATGATCCGATAGCGCGTGGCCTGCCGGTTATGCCAAAGCGTGCGCACGCGCCGCACCTCGGGTTTCTGCGCCAGCACTGCCAGCACCTGTTCCAGATGGCCGAACGGGGCAACGAGGTCCATGATCCATTTTGACGTCCCGCCATTCCATTGATGCGCCTCCAGACTACGGTGCGCCAGCGCAAGGCGGCGCTCCGCCTCGGGCGCCAGTCCGGCCCATGTGACGAACGCGCGCGGATAGCCGTCACTTCGGAAGATCCGATATTGCCCCAATCTCAGCGCCGGTTCCAGATCAGTGACAAGTTGTGCGTGGCTGCGCGCCTGGTGAAACGGGCTGAGCGCCGCTAGGAAGCTCATCGCACCCAGATCGGCCAGCATGTCCTGAGGCCAGTTGAACCAATCGGGTGGAAAGGGTTCGGACCGCTCGCCCTTGCGCGCGGCGTTGCTCAGGACCGCGAGGTGCCGAAGCGAGGCGCGAATGAAATCCTGATCTTGCGTGCTCACCAATGGGCCTGTCCGGCTATGGGGCGATGGCATGGGCATTCGCGAGTTGCGAATATGCATTTCCCGGTAACAGGGGCCAGGAAATTCGGATGCGACCATACATGCCCGGTTCTGACATCTGCTCTTCTCGGCGCATTCATGCGCTCTTGAATAATCAGGTTAAGCCAAAAGCGCCTTGTTTTTCAAGAGCTCTTTGGAATACTGGACGGAACCGTTCACGGCATTGGACGGCGTCCCTCGTGCACGTCGCCGCGCCAGGGTTGATCCGCGCCGCTGCCGGCCGAGAGATGCCAGCTTTCCCAATACCTGCTTGATCTTGCGGCGCCTTCCCGACACGATCCAAGGCTATGCCTAGCTTCGTCCTCAAGACATGCCTGCACGTTTTGGCCCTCGCGTTTGTCCTTTTGGGCATGGGCGCGCCCCTGTCCGCGCAAGAGGAGAACGGGTCTTGGTACGAGATCAGCGGCCCAGCGATAAAAGTGGGTCCAGACACTCCCGATATCCAGCGCCGCACCCCGCGCGAGGCGGTGCGCAGTTTCATGGCCCTGACCGAGGACGAACGGTATTCGGACGCCGCGCATTATCTGAACCTTACCGATCTTCCGAAACGCAGCCGTGCCGAAGATGGCGCGGAACTGGCGCGCCAGCTTGCCTTGGTCATCGAGCGCCAGCTCTGGATCGATTGGGCGGGCCTTTCGGCACGGCCCGACGCGATGCTCGAGACGGGAACGTCGAATAACGCGCTTGCCGGCAAGCCGCGGCGCGATATCGGGTTGAAGATGGTCGATGTGAACGGGCAGGCCTACGAGATCCGGCTGGGCCGCTACAAGGCGCCCGAGATGGACGCCGTCTGGCTCTTCACTCCCCAGACCGTTCAGAACATTCCGGTGCTTTATGATGCCTTCGGGCCGCGTCATTTCGAGCGCTACATCCCCGACCGCCTGACGATGCAGCTGGGCGGGTTGCGCCTGTGGGAGTGGTTGCTGCTGCCTGTCATGCTGACCGCGCTCTTTGGTCTGGGCTGGGTCGTCAGCCGGATCGTCGGCTGGGCGGCGGCCAAGATAAACCGGCCTCTGATCCGTCAGGCGCTGGATCGCTCGCGCGTGCCGCTGGGCTTTGTCGCCGTAGCCCTAGCGGCGCAATTCATGCTGAAGATCGGTGTGTCCTTCTCGGGCCCGGCGACGACCATCCTGCGGCCCTTCCTGCTGATCGTCATGGTGGCGGGGATAGGCATTACCGCGCTCAAGATCGTCGATGCGGTGCTCGATCGCGTCACCCGCGGCGTGATCGGCGATATCGACGACACGCGCAGTCTGGACGAGCGCGAGCTTTACACCTCGATTTACGCGATCCGGCGGATCATCGTGCTGCTCATGGTTGGGATTGCAGTGATCGTGGTGCTGGCACGGCTCAACCTTTTCGACTCGCTGGGCATGTCGCTGCTGGCCTCGGCGGGTGTTCTGACCGTGCTGCTGGGTATCGCGGGGCAGGCGGTGCTGGGCAACATCATGGCATCGCTGCAGATTGCCCTCGCCAAGCCGATCCGCATCGGCGACAGCATTCTCTTCGAGGGCAACTGGGCCTATGTCGAGAGCATCTTCTACACGTTCCTGCGCCTGCGCACATGGGACGAGCGGCGCATCATCGTGCCGGTCAAGTATTTCGTCTCGCAACCCTTCGAGAACTGGTCCGTGACGGATGCGCGCATCCTCAAGACGATCACAATCTTTCTGGATCACCGCGCCGATATGGGTGTTCTGCGCGAGATCTTCTTTGATCTGGCCAAGAACGACGACGGTGTGATCGAACATGATCACCTCTTCGCGGCGGTCACGGGGCATAGCGAGGCGGGACAGGAGCTGTCATTCTACGCGATGTCCCCCGATCCCTCTACCGGATGGGAGACGGCGATGCGCCTGCGGGAAAGCCTGCTCAAGCGCATCCGCGACGACTATCCCGATTGGTGGCCGCAAGACCGGCTGGAGTTGCAGCGCAAGTAACGCGGCGCTATCGGGATGCGTTTCTGCCAACCTGATCACGGAACCAGCGGGCATCTGCCGGGTTAAGCCAGCGTCGCCCTACGCGCGGCACCGCGTCTGCATCCATGTGCAGGCATGACCGGACCCAGCAGGATGACACCATGAAAACCGAACTCAAGATCAACGGCACCTCCCATGAGCTCGACGCGGATACGCGTACCACGCTTCTGGATGCGCTGCGCAATCATCTGGGCCTTACCGGCTCGAAAAAGGGATGCGACCACGGCCAGTGCGGGGCCTGCACCGTCCTCGTCAACGGACGCCGCATCAACAGCTGCCTGACCCTCGCCTGCATGCATGAGGGGGATGAGATCACCACGATCGAGGGGCTGGGCACACCGGATGGCATGTCCGATATGCAAGACGCCTTCGTGCGCCATGACGGCTATCAATGCGGCTATTGCACCCCCGGCCAGATCTGCTCGGCCACGGCGATGCTGGAGGAGATCAAGGCGGGCTGGCCCAGCCACGTCTCGGAGGATCTGGATGCGCAGGTGCGCCTGACCGCCGAGGAGATTTCCGAGCGGATGAGCGGCAATATCTGCCGCTGCGCCGCCTATCCCAACATCGTCGCCGCCATTGCCGAGATCGCCGGAGAGAAGACATGAAGCCTTTCGACTACGACCGCGCCACCGACACATCCGGCGCCTCGCAGGCGGCTGCGCAGGGCGCCACGATCATCGCGGGCGGCACGAACCTGCTGGACCTGATGAAGCTTGAGGTGATGACCCCGGACCGGCTGATCGACATCAATCGTCTGGACCTGAAACAGGTCACTCGGACGGATGCGGGCGGGCTGCGCATCGGCGCGCTGGTCACCAACAGCGATCTGGCTGCGCATCCGGATCCCCGTCGTGACTATGCGGTCCTGTCGCGTGCCTTGCTGGCTGGTGCCTCGGGCCAGCTGCGCAACAAGGCGACGACGGGCGGCAACCTCTGTCAGCGCACGCGCTGCTATTATTTCTACGACACCGATATGCCTTGTAACAAGCGCGAACCGGGTTCGGGATGTCAGGCAATGGAGGGCTTCAACCGCATTCACGCCATCCTTGGCGCCAGCCCCTCCTGCATCGCGACCCATCCCAGTGACATGGCCGTCGCCATGCGCGCGCTCGGCGCCGAGGTCGAGATCGAGGGGCAGGGCGGTGCGGTGCGCACACTGCCTTTGCAGGAATTCTATCGCCTGCCGGGGGACCGGCCTGACAAGGATAACACTCTGGAGCCGGGCGATTTGATCACCGCCGTGATCCTGCCCGCACCCATGACTGGCGCGCGCCATGCCTACCGCAAGGTGCGCGACCGGGCCTCTTACGCCTTTGCGCTCGTCTCGGTGGCGGCCGTCGCGCAGATGGGCGGGGGCCGGATCACCGATATTGCGCTGGCCTTTGGCGGGGTCGCGCACATGCCTTGGCGCGATGTCGCGGTCGAGGACGTGCTGCGGGGCGAGGTCGCGTCGGACGCGCTTTTTGCCGAGGCTGCGGATGTTCTCCTGAAGGACGCCAAGGGCCATGGCGGCAATGATTTCAAGATTCCCCTGACGCGAAGGACGCTGAAGGCGGTTCTGCGCGAAGTATGCGCTGCGGGAGAGACAGCATGAACAAGACAGTCACGATGGACGCTCCGGCAACAGAGCGGCGGCTGGACGATATGGTGCAGGGACTGGTCGGCAAGCCTCTGGACCGGCCCGATGGCCCGCGCAAGGTGACCGGCACCGCGACCTATGCGCATGAATGGAACCTCGCCGGCACCGCCTATGGCGTCTTCGTCGGCGCGCCTTTTTCGCGGGGCAGGATCACATCCTTCGACACCGGCCCGGTTGAGGACATGGCGGGCGTGCTGGGCGTCATCACCGATGAGCGCCTGTTGCGCAACCCGGCGCAGGGCACCGCAAACGAGGCCCCCGTGCAAGGGCCGCAGGACGTGCATTACATGGGCCAGCCCGTCGCGCTGGTCGTGGCCGAAACGTTCGAGGCCGCGCGGCACGGTGCGCAGAACCTGAAGATGACATGGGATGTGGCCAAGGGCGTCTTTGATCCTGCAGAGGCCGAGACCGAAGAGGGCGAGAATTTCTCGCAAGGCGATCTGGAGGCGGCGATGCAGTCTGCCCATGCCAGCGTCGATGCCACCTACACCACCCCCTGCCACAGCAGCGCGGCGATGGAGCCGCATTGCTCGGCCGCCGTATGGAATGGCGACGACCTGAAGCTCTATGGCAGCTACCAGATGCTGAACTTCAACGTGAACGAGCTGGCCGATGCGCTGGGCATTGACGTGAGCCATGTCCATATGTGCGCGCCTTATGTTGGGGGTGGGTTCGGCTCGAAACTGGGTCTCGCGCCCGAAGCGGTTGGCGCGGCCATCGCGGCCAAGGAACTGGGCCGGCCCGTGGTCGTCGCCCTGACCCGGCCGCAGATTTTCGAGGCGACGATGCGTCGGTCCGAAACCACGCAGCGTCTGCGCCTCGCCGCTGATGCGGATGGCAAACTGACCGGTCTGGGACACGAGGCGCGCGTGTCGAACCTCGAAGGCGAGGCGTTTTCCGAGCCTGTTACCCAGTCGACCCATTTCCTTTATGCTGCCGAGAATCGCAAGCTGGCCATCGACATTGCCCGGTTGAACCGGACCTGCGCGGGATCAGTTCGCGCCCCCGGCGAGGCTGTGGGAATGCCCACGCTGGAAAACGCGATGGACGAACTGGCCGAGAAGCTGGACATGGACCCCGTCGTTCTGCGCAAGCGCAACTTGCCCGAGCGGCATCCCGAAAGGGACATTCCCTATTCCTCCCGCAAATATGCCGAGGCGATGGATGCGGGGGCCAAGGCCTTTGGCTGGGATCAGCGGAACCGCACGCCTGGCGGGCTGCGCGAGGGCGAATGGCTGATCGGGCACGGCATGGCCGGGGCCAGCCGCGTCAACATGATCGGCGATGCCTCGGCCCGGGTGACCCTGTCGCTGGGCGAGGACGGTCTGGCCCATGCCACGGTCGAGACGGACATGACTGATATCGGCACCGGCACCTACGCCATCCTCAGCCAGGTCGCGGGCGAAATGCTGGGCCTGCCGATGTCGCAGGTGACGGCCAAGCTGGGCGACTCGCAGCATCCCAAGGGCTCGGGCTCCGGCGGATCATGGGGCGCGTCATCGGTTGGCTCGGCCGTGTTTCTGGCCTGCGAGGCGGTGCGAGCCGAGATCTGCAAGACGCTGGGCGTGCGCGACGCCGATCTCGACATCCGCGATGGCGAGGCGGTCGCCGGGAATGTGCGCCGCGATCTGACCGAGATCCTGTCCGAGGGCGCCCTTTTTGCCGAGGGCACGGTCAAGCCGGGCGACGCGGGCAGCGATGTCAGCCAGGCCTCCTATGGCGCCTATTTCTGCGAGGTCGCGGTTAATGCCGTGACCGGCGAGACGCGCGTGCGCCGTATGACAGGCGCATTCGGCGCGGGCCGCATCCTGAACGAGAAGACCGCCACGTCGCAATGCTATGGTGGCATGGTCTGGGGCATCGGAATGGCACTGACCGAGGAGATGGTGCATGATCCGCGCGACGGCCATATCGTCAATCACGATCTGGCCGAATATCACCTGCCGGTCAATCTGGACGTGCCGCAGCTGAACGTGATCCTGCTGGACGAGCGTGATAACTGGGCCTGCCCGATCCAGTCCAAGGGGATCGGCGAGCTGGGCTTTTGCGGCGCCGCGGGCGCGGTTCTGAACGCGATCTACAATGCCACCGGTACGCGCGTGCGCGACTATCCCGCAACGCTGGACAAGGTGCTGGACGGGCTGCCAGAACTTGGCTGAGCGGGCGCAATCTTTGGCGTGCGTCACCGACCGTGGCGCCAACGCAAATGTGAGCGTGTCGCGCTGGACAGTGGTCCGCCGCCCGCGCATCCTGGCCGTATGATCACCCGCCGCACCCTCTGCCTTGCCGCCACGGCGCTTGCCGTCCCGAATATCGTTCGCGCGCAAGGCAGCGATCTGGACGCGGCTGTCGAGGCGCTTCCACAGCTTCACTCGCTGCAGGTGCGACGCGGCGGTGAGACAGTCTTTGCCAAAGCGCCGCGCGGGCCCGGATTGAACAGCCTTGCCAATATAAAATCCTGTTCGAAAAGCATCGTCGCCCTGCTGCTCGGAGCCGCGATTGAACAGGGCGAGGTGCCGGGCGTCAAGGCGACGCTGGGCAGCATCGCCCCCGGTATCCTGCCGCAGGGTGCGACGCCCGGCGCGGCCGATATCACGATGGAGGATCTGGTGACCCTGCGCGCGGGGCTTGAGCGCACGTCAGGGCCGAATTACGGCGCTTGGGTCAGTTCGTCCAACTGGCTGGCTGATGCGCTGAGCCGCCCGATGGTGGCTGAGCCGGGGGGCAGAATGCTCTACTCCACCGGCTCCACTCATATCCTTGGCGCGGCATTGGCGGAGGCGACGGGGCAAAGCCTGCTGGCGCAGGCTCGCACCCGCTTGGGCGAGCCGATGGGGTTTGAAATCCCCGGCTGGACGCGCGATCCGCAGGGCTATTATCTCGGCGGCAATGAAATGGCGCTGAGGCCGACCGCCATGCTGGATATCGCGACCATGCTGCGCGATGGAGGCCAATTTGCGGATCAACAGGTCATCCCGCGTTCGTGGATCGACGCGTCGATCCAGCCCCGCGCGCGCTCGCCATGGTCAGGGCTGTCATATGGCTATGGCTGGTTCCTGACGCCCTCTGGCTACGCGCTTGCGCGCGGCTATGGCGGCCAGATCATAGCGGCGCACCGAGGCAAGAATTTGGCCGTTGCCATCACGTCGGACCCGGCGCAGCCCGCCCGCTCCGAAGGGTATTTCGGCGATCTGATGCGCCTGCTGAATGGCCCGATCCTGGCTGCTGGATAGTCATTTGGGGGCAACGATACCCGGCGCTGTGGGTGGGCGATATCGCTGCAACGCATCGCTCAACCTATCGCCATCAACCGGGCGCGCTGGTCTGGACGCTGGTATCACGCATGTTGATCCAATTCGTCCGCACCGGAAGCAAGACGCCTCAAACTGGCTGGGTGCAAATCATAGGTTCGGCACTCCTGCGCAACCATGATCGAATTGCCAAGCGCATGGGCCGCGTAATAAGTTGTGGCCCATGTTGGCATTAAAGACGGCATTGGCGAATCCGCAAGGCGTCTCCGGAAAGCGATGATATGAATACCCCCAAAACAAGTGATCCCCAGCCCCGGATATTGACCGGAACGCGCGGTCTGGACGATGTGCTGCGGGGTGGCCTGACGCCCTCGCGCCTCTATCTGATCGAGGGCACACCCGGTTCTGGCAAGACCACGTTGGCGCTCAAATTCCTCATGGAAGGTCGGGAGGCGGGCGAGCAGGGTCTCTACATCACCCTCTCCGAAACCGAGAACGAGCTGCGCGCGGTTGCAGCTTCGCATGACTGGACGTTGGACGGGATCGAGCTGTTCGAAATGGTCGCCGAAGACGAGTTCGGTCTCGATCACGAGCAAACGCTGCTGCATCCGAGCGAGGTTGAACTGGGCGAGACGGTGCGCGGTGTCATCGAACTGGTCGAGAGGACGGACCCCGCCCGTGTCGTGCTTGACAGCCTGTCCGAGCTGCGCCTGCTGGCACAGAACCCTCTGCGCTATCGCCGCCAGATCCTGGCGCTCAAGCATTTCTTCGCGCGCAGGAAATGCACCGTGCTGATGCTGGACGACCGGACCGCCGAGCCGGGGGACCTGCAACTGCACTCGATTGCCCATGGGGTGATTTCGCTGGAACAGTTGGCCAATGATTTCGGGTCCGAGCGCCGGCGCCTGCGGATCGTCAAGATGCGCGGCCTGAAATACCATGGCGGCTACCATGATTTCAGCATCGAACGGGGCGGCATATGTGTCTATCCGCGCCTTATCGCCGCCGAGCATCACCGCAGTTTTTCCACCGATCCGGTAACGACCGGCCTTGCCGAACTGGACGCGCTCTTGGGCGAGGGCCTCTTTCCCGGCACCAATACGCTGCTGGTCGGGCCTGCGGGCGTCGGCAAGACGACGACGGCCGTGCGCTGCATGATCGCGGCGCTCAAGCGTGGACAAAAGGCGCATTTCTTTCTCTTTGATGAGCGTCTGTCCACCCTGATGATCCGCTCGAAGGCGCTGAACATGGATTTGCAGCCTTTCATCGACGACGGGTTGCTGGTGATCCGTCAGATTGACCCGGCGGAACTGTCGCCGGGCGAGTTTGCCAGCGCGGTGCGCAGTGCGGTCGAAGAGGATGATGTCGGCGTCGTGGTGATCGACAGCCTCAACGCCTATCTGCATGCGATGCCCAGCGATAATTTCCTTGTGCTTCAGATGCATGAATTGCTCAGCTATCTGGCGCAGCAGGGGGTCGTCTCGCTGATGATCCTGGGCCAACACGGGGTGACGGGCGATCTGCGCTCGGATCTGGATATCAGCTATCTAGCCGATACGGTGATGATGCTGAGGTTCTTTGAGGCCGAGGGGGAGGTGCGCAAATCCATTGCCGTCATCAAGACCCGGACCTCGGATCATGAGCGCAGCGTGCGCGAGTTCAGGATCGACAAGGACGGCATCGCAGTCGGGCAACCCATCCGCAGCTTCTCGGGCCTTCTGTCGGGCGCGCCGGTCTACAACCCCGGCAATGGCAGCCTGCTGTCGCTTGAGAGCGACGGAGAGGCCGCGCGACCGTGACCGATGTGGCCGCGTTCTCGACCCCGCCGCAGGAGGAGGGCGCCGACATCCTGTCGGCGGTTGCCATCCTTGCGCCGCGGGGGCGCGACGCGGAGGTCGCGCGCCAGCTTTTGGCAAGGGACGGGATTGCGGCCATCGTGGTGTCCACGCTGGGCGCCGTTGCCGCGTTGATCGAGGGGCAGATCGGTGCCGTTCTCGTGACCGAAGAGGCGCTGAGCGGGCCGGGCGAGGAGGATCTTGCGCAGGCGTTGGCGCAGCAGGAGGCGTGGTCCGACGTCCCGTTTATCGTTCTCGCCAATGGCGCGGTCCGGCATCGCTCGGACCGGGCGGCAACGCGGATGGATACTCTGCGCAATGCCGTTCTTCTGTCGCGACCACTGCATGCCGAAGAGCTGGCGCGCGCCGTCCGTTCGGCCCTGACCGCTCGCGCGCGCCAGCACGAGGCGCGCGCGCAGATGGAACAGCTCCAACTGCGCGAGCGCCAGCTTTTCGAAAGCGAGGCCAAGTTTCACGCCATCGCCGATTCCGTGGACCAGATGATCTGGTCGACGCTGCCGGACGGGTTTCACGATTACTACAACAGCCGCTGGTACGAGTTCACGGGCATGCCTGAAGGCTCGACCGATGGCGAGGGTTGGAACGACATGTTCCACCCGGAAGATCAGGACAGCGCATGGGCGCGATGGCGCCATAGCCTTGAGACGGGCGAGCCTTACGAGATCGAATACCGGCTCAGGCACCGCTCGGGCGAATATCGCTGGGTTCTGGGGCGCGCGCAGCCCGTCAGGGGGGCAGATGGCGAAATTGTGCGCTGGTATGGCACCTGCACCGACATTCACAAGATCAAGCAGGCCGAAGAACAGCGTCAGCTGATGTTGGCCGAGATGAACCACCGTGTGAAAAACTCGCTGGCCATGGTGCATGCGATCGTGTCGCAAACCTTGCGGCAGGCCGACGATCTCGAGGATGCCAAGGCGTCGATCCAGTCACGCATCGGCATGATGTCGCGGGCGCATGATCGTCTTGTCCAATCTGTCTGGACCGAGACGCGCATCGGGGAGGTCGTCGATGCCGCTCTGTCGCCGCATCGCACCGGGCAGGGCCGCTTTGAGATCACTGGGCCCGACATCCCCATCGGGTCGAAGCAGGCGCTGGCCCTGACCATGGCCCTGCACGAGCTGGCGACCAATGCGGTCAAATACGGCGCGCTCTCGAATGCGCAGGGGCGCGTGCGGGTCGCGTGGTCCGTCCAGCCGGGCGAGGATGGCGAGGTTTTCCGTTTCGGCTGGAGCGAGAGCGGCGGGCCGCCCGTCGCCGCGCCGCGCCGTCAGGGCTTTGGCAGCCGAATGGTCGAGCAGGCGCTGGCGGGGTATTTCAATGGCGCTGCGGAACTCGATTACGATCCGCGCGGTTTGCTCTTTAACCTCGAAGCGCCTGTTTCGGGTCTGACGGCCTGAAATGACGCGGGCAGTCACTTTTCAACCAGTCGAATTGGGTTCCCCATGACGCGAGACAGCACATCCCTTCCCGCCGTCCTCGTCGTCGAGGACGAGCCACTGATCCGCATGGAAGCGATCGACATGATCGAGGATGCGGGCTTTCGCACCTATGGGGCCAAATCGGCCGATGCCGCCTTGCTGGCGCTGGAGCGCGAGGAGGATATCGGCATCCTCTTTACCGATGTGGACATGCCCGGCTCGATGGACGGGCTAGAGCTGGCCGACCATGTCCGCAAGCATTGGCCTGAGATCGATATCATCATCGCATCGGGCATCGTTGATGTCGACCGGACGGAACTGCCCGATGGCGCGGCATTCTTCCCCAAACCCTATCCGACCAGCAAGATCATCGAGGCGCTGTCAGACATCGCCCGGCGTCCGAGGTCCTAGCGGCGGCGCGCTTGCTCAGATGCGCCCAGTCTTTGTGAGGACCAGGAAGGTCATCATTCCGAAGGGCGGCAGCGACTTTTGCATGTCTACCGACAGCGCCTGCTCTTGCAGGACGGTCTCGATTTCGAAATCGGAATGCCAGCCAAGGATGTTGGCAAAAGGCGCCGAGATGCGTTCGAGAAAAGCCAGGACGCCTTCGGTGCGCACGAAATGATTGGTGATCACCACACGGCCGCCAGGTTTGAGCACGCGGGCAATCTCGGACATGACGCGCTCGGGCTCGGGCACGACGGAGAGGACATGCATCGCCGCCACGGTGTCGAAGCTGCCATCGGGAAAGTCCAACTCGCGCGCGTCCATCTGGCGAAGGATCACGTCATTCGACAGGCCCATGCGCTGAACCCGCGCCTGCGCCTTGGCCAGCATCTCAGCGCTGAAATCGACACCGGTCACCTTCAGATGCGGCTTGTAATGCGGCAGGGACAGGCCGGTGCCTACCCCGACCTCCAGAAGCGATCCGGTGAGAGTGTTGATATACTCGACCGCGCGGCGGCGGCCCATATTGGTCAGGACCCCGAATGTCTTGTCATAGATCGGCGCCCAGCGGGCGTAGGATGTCTCGACGGCATCAATATCCATGATCAGGGTTCCTCGTTCAGAGTGGGCCGATCGGTGGGGCGCGTCTTGGCGACGCACCAGAGGACGGACCCGACATAGGCCAGGCAGAGCACGACCAGCGTGATCCACGCATAGGTCAGCAGGGCCGCCCCGATGATGGCAAAGCCCACGAGGTAGAACTTGGCATATTTGCGCGACACACGGGTTTTCTTGAAGGACCATGTCGGGATGCGGCTGATCATCAGCCATCCCACCAGCAATAGATGCGCGCAGATGATGATATCGGGCAAAATCGGCGAGTCGGCAAAGGCGAAGGAGATCGACATGGGCAGCAGGGCCAGCAGCGCCGCCGCCGGCGATGGCACGCCGCTGAAATAGGCGCTTGAGGTGGCATTGCCCGTCTCGGCCTCGGCCTTGGTGGCGACGTTGAACCGCGCCAGACGCATTGCGCAGCAGATCGCAAAGACCATGACGGC
The DNA here is from genome assembly GCF_043355895.2 of Roseovarius maritimus. Classification (NCBI taxonomy): domain Bacteria; kingdom Pseudomonadati; phylum Pseudomonadota; class Alphaproteobacteria; order Rhodobacterales; family Roseobacteraceae; genus Roseovarius; species Roseovarius maritimus. Next base: position 491,058 of record NZ_JBHFPF020000002.1, on the reverse strand, counting down.
GATCCACGCGGCGCTGCGCATGTCCTGCAGCGCCCAGTAATAAATAATCAGTGGCGGGGCGACGCCGAAGTTGAGAAAATCGGCCAGCGAGTCCAGCTCGGCGCCCATCTTGCTGTCGCTGCGCATAAGGCGCGCGATGCGCCCGTCCAGCCCGTCGAGAACGCAGGCGGCAATAACCAGTTTCACGGCCAGAGCGTAATCCCCATGCACGCCAAACCTGATCGCCGAGAGGCCCGCGCAGATCGATGCGATTGTCAGCATGTTCGGCAGCAGGTGGATCAACGGAATTTCGCTGATGGACTTGTCGCCTGCGTCTTTCATAAGGTGGGAGCTTGTGCGCTTGCATGCGCAGGCAACTCGGCCAGTACGGTTTCGCCAGCGACCATGGTCTGCCCGATGCTGACCAGTGGGGGCACGCCGTCGGGCAGGTAGACATCGAGGCGCGAGCCAAAGCGGATCAGGCCGAACCGTTCGCCCGTGTGCAGCCTTGCGCCGGGTTTGACAAAGCAGACGATCCGCCGCGCGACCAGCCCGGCGATCTGCACCACGGCCAGATCCTGGCCGTTTGACATGCGCACGCACAGGCTGTTGCGCTCGTTGTCGGCGCTGGCCTTGTCGAGCGAGGCGTTGAAGAACTTGCCAGGACGATAAGCGACGGCCGTGATCTCGCCGGCGATGGGCGTGCGGTTCACATGGCAGTTAAAGACGTTCATGAAAACGCTGACCCGTGTCAGGGGCGCATCGGCCATGCCCAGCTCGGCGGGCGGGACTGCCGGCTCGATCAGCGACACGATGCCATCCGCCGGGCTGACGATCAGGCCCGGCCGGTCTGGCGTGACACGCTCGGGATCGCGAAAGAAATAGTAGCACCAGACGGTCAGGCCCACCCCGATCCATCCCAGAATGGATGAAATCAAAAAGAGAACCACCGTGATGGCACCGAAAATGGAAACGAACTTGATGCCCTCTGGGTGCATCGGCTTGATGAACGTGCTCAGCATATTCATTGCGGCATCCCTGTCAGCGGCTACTCGCACCCTCATAAGGTGATAGCATCTGAGTGCAAGCGCATTTCAGGGCGGTCATCTCGCGACGGTGATCTTCGGTCAGTGAAGCCCGGTGCAGATGCATCATTGACGCAGACAGGCATCCGGGCTTCTGTATCCAAATTCCTGATCGGAGGCTTGCTTGATGATAAAAAGCCAGTTCACATTGAAACAGCTGGAGGCGTTTGTCTGCGTCGTCGATATCGGAACGTTTCGCAAGGCCGCCACTCTGCTCGGCACGACCCAGCCGAACATCTCGGCCCGTATCTCGGCGCTGGAGGAGCGTCTGGGTATACTGCTGCTGCACCGCGATGCAGGGTCCGTCCGGCTGACGGAGAAGGGCAAGGTGCTGCTGGTCTCCGCGCGCCAAATCCTGTGGGCGTCCGAGGCGTTTCTGGAGACCGCCGCGCGGCAGGATCTGATCGCCGAGCGTCTGCGGCTGGGCGTGACCGAGCTGGTCGCCTGTAGCTGGCTTCATGTTTTTCTGCGCCGCTTTCGCGAGGCCTATCCGTCGGTCGTGGTCGAATTGCAGGTCGACCTGTCTGTCGAGATCGACAGGGGACTGTCGGAAGGGCAGCTGGACCTGGCACTGCAAACCGGCCCGTTCCAACACGAAACCTCGGCCTCGCTGCCATTGGGCCGCTACCCCTATGCCTGGGTGGCCGCGCCTGATCTTGCGCGCCGCGTCGGGCGCAGGCCGGATATGGCGACGATGCTTGGCTCTTCCGTTCTGACTCACGCGCGCCACGGGCTGGCTTCGCGGGAACTGGCGGCCTTCGTGAGCGCCAAGGGGCTTGCGGGCGACCGGATCGTGCATTCCAGCAGCCTCTCGTCCTGCATCCAGATGGCCGAGGACGGCATGGGCATCGCCCTTCTGCCGGAACTTCTGGTGCGGGGCGCGGCGCAGGACGGGCGGCTGGAATGGATCGATTGCGGCTGGCTGCCATCGCCGCTCGAGCTTTGTGCGCGCTTCGATCAGACCCGTGCGCCGCGTTTTGTGCGCGCGGCGGCGGACTGTGCGATCGAAACCGCCAAGGCAGAGGCGCATTAGATCACGAAAATCTATCACCCCGAGAAATTCTAACAATTTGTATTTCTCGGGGCATCACGCGACGGTGCGCGCTGCGGCGATACCGCCTGCGCGCTTCCGCCCCATCTCAGCCGTTTGCCGAAAAGGATCTCTGCATGACATCATCCTCCATCCGTATGGGCGTCGATATCGGTGGCACATTCACCGATGTTGTCCTGGAAAAGGACGGGGCGCAATTCTCGACCAAGGTGCTGACTACCTATAGCGCGCCCGAGGATGCGATCATCGACGGCATGCATCAGGTCTGCGCCAAGGCCGGGGCCGCGCCATCCGACATCCAGCAGATCATCCACGGCACGACCCTTGCGACCAACGCGCTGATCGAACGGCGCGGGGCGAAAACGGCGCTGATCACCACTCAGGGCTTTCGCGATGTCATCGAGATGCGCACCGAGAGCCGGTTCGAGCAATACGATCTGAACCTGAACCTGCCCGAACCGCTTTTGCCGCGCCAGCTGCGCTTTACCGTACCCGAGCGCGTCAATGCCAAGGGCGAGGTGATGATCCAGCTGGACCGCGCCGAGATCGAGGCCGTCGCCGACCAGATCGCCGAGGCGGGCATCGAGAGCGTCGCCGTCGGCCTCATCCACAGCTACCTCAACGACGCGCATGAACGGCTGATCCGCGACGTTCTGGTCGAGAGGCTGCCGGATGTGATGATCTCGATCTCGTCCGAGGTCAGCCCGCAGATGCGCGAATACGAACGCTTCAACACCGTGGTTGCCAATGCCTTTATCAAGCCTCTGATGAAATCCTATCTGGGCCGTCTAGAAGAGCGGTTGCGCGGCGAGGGGGCGGAGTGCAACATTTTCCTCATGCATTCGGGCGGTGGCATCATCTCGATCGAGAATGCGGCGGATTTTCCAGTGCGGCTGGTCGAATCCGGCCCGGCGGGCGGGGCGGTCTTCGCCGCGCATATCGCCGCGCGCTACGGTCTGGACAAGGTGCTCAGCTTTGACATGGGCGGCACGACGGCCAAGATCTGCCTGATCAAGAACCAGACCCCCAAAACGGCGCGGGTGTTCGAGGTGGCGCGCACCTACCGGTTCAAGAAAGGCTCGGGCATGCCGATCTCGATCCCGGTGATCGACATGGTCGAGATCGGGGCAGGGGGCGGGTCACTGGCGCATATCGATGCGCTGAGCCAGATCCGCGTCGGCCCCGAAAGCGCCGGATCCGAGCCGGGGCCCGCCTGCTATGGCCGCGGCGGCGCGCGGCCTGCGGTGACGGATGCCGATCTGGTGCTGGGCAAGCTCGACGCCGACAATTTCGCCGGCGGCTCGATCCGGCTTTACCCGGATCAGTCCGAGGCGGCGCTGAGCACCCATATCGGCGAAAAGCTGGATATGGATGCGACCGAGGCGGCTTTCGGCGTGGCCGAGGTGGTGGACGAGAACATGGCCAACGCGGCCCGCGTGCATGCGGTAGAAAATGGCGAGGATCTGAGCGAATACACCATGATCGCTTTTGGCGGCGCCGCGCCGCTACACGCGGGCCGCCTGTGTGAAAAGCTGGGCATCGACCGCCTGATCGTGCCGCCCGGCGCGGGCGTCGGCTCGGCCATCGGCTTCCTGCGCGCGCCCTTCAGCTTCGAGGCCAACCGCTCGGTCTACATGAAGCTGAGCGATTTCGACCCCGCGCGCATCAAGACCCTGCTGAGCGATCTGCAAAGCGAGGCGACCAGTTTCGTCCGGGGCTGCGACGCCGACGCCGAGATTCTGTCCGAGTTCAAGGTTTACATGCGCTACACCGGCCAAGGCTGGGAAATCCCGATAGAATTGACCGAGGCGCAGGCGATGGCGCCGGACGCCGAAACGTTTCTGGCGCGCTTTGAAGAGGATTACACTCGCCTCTTCGGCCGCCCCGTTGCGGGCATGGATGTTGAAATCACCGTCTGGTCGGTGAACGCCACCACCCCGCCCGAAGAGGTGGCGGAGGTCGAGACCGTCACCGGCGAGGGCGCGGCGCAGTCCGGCGGCACCCGCGCGCTGTTCGATGCCGCGACGGGCGCTTTCGTCGACGCGGGCCTGGTCCAGCGCAGCGCGATGCAGACCGGCCAGCGGGCCAGCGGCCCGGCTGCCGTGACCGAAGCCGAGACGACCATCATCGTGCCCGCCAGCCGCGATGCGATCCGCCAGCCCGATGGCTGCATCGACGTCGTGATCAAAGGGTAAGGGGAGCAGAAATGAGCATGAAACAGTCCAAAGTGTCCTATCAGGTCATGTGGAACCGCCTGATTTCCGTCGTCGAGGAACAGGCGCAGGCGCTGGTGCGCACCGCCTTCTCCACCTCGGTGCGCGAGGCGGGGGACCTCTCGGCGGGGGTCTATGACCTGCAGGGCCAGATGCTGGCGCAGGCGGTCACGGGCACGCCGGGCCATGTCAACGCCATGGCCGACGCGGTGGCGCATTTCATCCGCCGGATCGGGCGGCAGAATATTCTGGAAGGCGACGTTTACGTCACCAACGATCCGTGGGAGGGGACGGGCCATCTGCACGACATCACCATGGTCACGCCCTCTTTCCACAAGGGCGCGCTGGTCGGCTTTTTCGCCTGCACGGCGCATATCGTGGATATCGGCGGGCGCGGGTTTGGCGCAGATGCGGCCAGCGTTTACGAGGAGGGGCTTTATATCCCCATCATGAAATTCGCCGAGCGCGGCGAGGTGGATGAGACGCTGGTGCGCATCGTGCGCGGCAATGTGCGCGAGCCTGATCAGCTGATCGGGGACATGTATGCGCTGGCCACCTGCAACGAGATCGGCCATCGACGCCTGATCGATATGATGCAGGAATTCGATCTGGACGATCTGGAGGGCATCTCGCAGTTCATCCTGGAAAACTCGCGCCGCGCCACGCTGGAGCGGATCGCTGCGCTGCCTCGCAAGGAGGCGACGGGCGAGATGACGATCGACGGATTTGACACGCCGATAACGCTGAAGGTCAAGGTTTCGGTCCATGAGGACCACATCCTGTCGGATTTCGCCGGCACCTCCGGGGTGGACAAGAAGGGCATCAACTGCCCGTTGGTCTATGCCAAGGCCTATGCGTGCTATGCGCTCAAGGTCGCGATTGCGCCCGAGATACCGAACAACGCCGCCTCACTGGCGCCGTTCCGCATTTCCGCGCCGGAAAATACCATCGTCAACGCTCTGCACCCGGCGCCCGTAGCCTTGCGTCATATCGTCGGGCATTTCGTGCCCGATACGGTCTTTGCCGCGTTCGATCAGATCGTGCCGGGCCTCGTGCCGGCCGAGGGTGCGGGGTGCCTGTGCAATTTCCAGGTCTCGCTGCGCCCGCGCACCGATGCGCCCGCGCCGCCAGATGCGCGCCGCTCGGAAGTGCTGACGTTCAACTCGGGCGGCTCGGGCGCGCGGCCCGAGCATGACGGTCTGAACGCCACCGCCTTTCCCTCGGGGGTGATGACGATGCCTATTGAAGCGACCGAGCACGCCGGCCCCGTCATCATCTGGCGCAAGGAGCTGCGTCCCGATAGCGGCGGCGCGGGCCGCATGCGTGGCGGGCTGGGCCAGTATATGGAGGTCGGCGCGATGGAGGGGCACGAGTTCGATCTGCAGGCGATGTTCGACCGGGGCGAGTATCCCGCGCGCGGGCGGCGCGGCGGCAAGGCGGGCGGGCCCACGACCATCGCTCAGGATGACGGCACGCCGATGCGCGTCAAGGGCAAGCAGTTCGTGCCCCATGGTCGCAAGGTGCTGATGGCGTTTCCTGGGGGCGCGGGCTATGGCGCGCCGGAGGACCGCGATCCGGTGCTGGTCAAACGCGACCTTGCGCGCGGCTACATCTCGGCCGAAGCTGCGCTGCGCGACTATGGTTTGTCGCAGGATGACATCGACGCCGTCGCGGCGGCCGTCAAAAGAGGGGAGGCGCTTTGATGGCAGACATCGTGCAGGCGCCCGCGAAGGGCAAATATGACGTCGTGATCATCGGCGGCGCCATCATGGGCGCCTCGACCGCGTGGCATCTCAGCGACAACACCGATTTCGACGGCTCGGTCCTGGTGGTCGAGCGCGATCCCAGCTACGAGAACAGCTCGACCATGCACACGACCTCGTGCATCCGCCAGCAATTCTCGGCCGAGTTGAATGTGCGCATCAGCCAGTTCGCGGCGGATTTCATCAAGAACCTGCGCGGCTACATGGGCGGCGATGATCGCGTGCCCGAGTTGGGCATTCGCAGCTTTGGCTATATGTATCTGGCCGACACGCCCGACTTCGCCGAGGTGCTGCGCCAGAGCCGCGAGGTGCAGATTGCCGCCGGGGCCGCCACGCAGCTGATGACGCCCGAGCAGATCAAGGAAGCCTATCCGTTCTACAATGTGGACGATATCCTGCTGGGCTCGATCAATGTGGTGGATGAAGGGCTGTGGGATGCCACCGCCGTCTTCGACTGGATGCGCCGCATCTCGCGCGAGCGGGGCGTCGAGTATATCGAGAACGAGGTGATCGCGATCACCCGCAACGCCGCGGGCACGCAGGTGGAAAGCGTGACGCTGAAATCGGGCGAGGTGGTGCCTTGCGGCCAAGTGGTCAACGCCTCGGGCCCGCGCGCGGCGCGCACCGCGCAGATGGCGGGGCTGGAGGTGCCGGTCGAGCCGCGCAAGCGCTATTCCTGGATCTTCGACGCGGCCCAGCCGCTGGACCGCGACCTGCCCCTGACCATCGACCCGTCGGGCGTGCATGTGCGCGAGAATGGCGGCGGCACCTACCAGGCAGGCGCACATGCCGATATCGACCCGGCTGTCGATCCGGATGACTTCGTCATGGATTTCTCGCTGTGGGAGGAGCATGTCTGGCCCACGATCGCCGCGCGCATCCCGCAATTCGAGGCGATCAAGGTACAATCGGAATGGACGGGGCATTACGCGATGAATACGTTCGACCAGAACGCCATCGTCGGCCCGCATCCTGAACTGACCAATTTCCTCTTTCTCAACGGGTTCTCCGGCCACGGCCTGCAACAATCTCCCGCAATGGGACGCGGCATGGCGGAATGGCTGACCTATGGCAGCTATCGCGCGCTGGATCTCAGCCCGTTCAGCTACGAGCGAATCGCGGCGGGGCGGCCCATTTTTGAAAAGGCCATCATCTGATGAAACTGCCCGCAAACACCTTCAAGCACGCCCTCGCCGCCAGCGAGAGGCAGATCGGCCTCTGGATCACGCTCGGCAGCAGTTTTGCCGCCGAGGCGGTCGCTTCTGCCGGGTATGACTGGGCGGTGATCGATATGGAGCACAGCCCCAACGATTATTTCAGCACGCTGGCGCAGTTACAGGCCTTTGCTGCGCACAGCACGGTGCCGATCGTGCGGGTGGAATGGAATGACGCGGTGGCGGTCAAGCGGGTGTTGGATCTGGGCGCGCCGGGCGTGCTCTTTCCGATGATCCAGTCGGTGGAGGAGGCCGAGCGCGCCGTCGCCGCAACGCGGTATCCGCCGCATGGCGTGCGCGGCTTCAGCGGCTCGACCCGCGCCAACCAGTTTGGCCGCATCACCGATTATCCCCAGCGTGTGGAGGCCGAGACGGCGGTTCTGCTGCAGGTAGAGACGCGCGCCGCGATGGAGCGGGCCGAGGCGATCGCGGATGTCGATGGCGTGGATGGCATCTTCTTTGGCCCCGCCGACATCGCCGCCGACATCGGCCAGCTGGGCAACCCGATGGCCCCCGAGGTGTGGGAGCGGATCAGGCCCTGCGCACAGCGCCTGATCGAGAAGGGCATGCCTGTCGGCACGCTGGTGATGGACCCCGCCTTTGCAGCCGGGCTGCTGAATGACGGCTTTACCTTCGTAGCCTGCGGCGCGGATTCGTCACTGCTGGCCAAGGGCGCGGATGCGCTGCTGGCCGAGGTCAGGGGCGGGGCCGGCTGATCCGCCCCTTTGCACGGCATCGCGGCATCGGGCAGACTTGAAACACCAAAAATACCAGGAGACCTGACATGAAAAAACTCGTTCTGACCGGCGCCGCCGGCCGCCTTGGATCCTATCTGCGCGAGCCTCTGAGCAAGCTTTGCGACGAGCTGGTCTCGACCGATCTGGCCGAGGATGTCGGCCAGACCTATCCGGGCGAGCGCTATGTGAAGGCCGATCTGCAGGATCTGGATGCAATGGTCTCGCTGCTGGAGGGCGCGGACATGGTGGTGCATTTCGGCGCCATCGGCGATGAGGCACCGTTTGACGACATCCTCGGCTCGAACATCGTCGGTGCCTACAACATCTGGGAGGCCGCGCATCGCAACGGGCTGCGCCGTGTCGTTTATGCCTCGTCGATCCATGCGGTGGGCATGCACCCCAAGACTGAATTCATCGGCGTTGATGCACCGCACCGGCCCGATACGTTCTATGGCCTCGCCAAGTGCTTTGCCGAGGATCTGGCAAGCCTCTACTGGGACAAGCGCGGTCTGGAATCGGTTTGCATGCGCATCCTGTCCTGCGCGCAGGTGTCGAACCCGCGCGCCGTGGGTTCGTGGCTGAGCTATGACGACCTGATCCAGCTGGTCGAGCGCGCCATCGACACGCCGATTACCGGCTATTCGGTGGTTTACGGTGTGTCGAACAATGACCGCGCGCCGGTCGACAACGCGGGCGCCAGCCATCTGGGATACCGCCCCAGGGACAACGCCGAGCAGTTCGCCAAGGAGATCTATGCCGAGTCCGGGCCGCTGGATCCGCTGGACCCCGGCAATGCCTGCCATGGCGGCCCGTTCGCCTCGATCGAACTGGGCCATAGCGGCGTCGCGCATTTGAACCTCAAGAGCGACGATACCTCCAAGGGCTAAAGCGGTTGGCGAGAAACCTGAATCACTGATTTTCGCGAAGCGCGTGCCACGCTTCAATGTTGCGCGCGTTTCGCCTTTATCTGATGTCTCGGGTTAAAGGCGAAACGCTTTAGGCGCTGGAGAAGGACCACATGCGGGGCGGGGCGTTGCAATGACTGTGCCCCGCTTGCGCCAAGTGCGCCGGACTGCGACATCTTGTGCGGAAATCGCTGGTTCCAAGGGCGGGTATAGACCATTCTTCGCCCAAAGAAGGAGAGATCATTCATGAAAAGAACAGTCTGGATGCCTGCTGCCGCGCTGGCGCTTTTGGCCGCTTGCGATGACATTGGCACCACCGGTGGCGATGGACCTGCAAATGGCCTCAGCCAGGCGCCCGAGAACGTGGTCGCCTTGGCCGCGCCGTATCAGAACCTGAACGCGACCAAACTTGATCCGGCCAGCGGCTGCTTCGTCTATCGCTATGTCGGCCCGGTCGAGACGACGCTGCTACCGCTGCGCACCCCGGACGGGCGACCGATCTGCACTGTCGCAGAAGAAACGCCCGCCAGCTGATCCCTTAGCTGCGGGCCGCGAGGCGATCCTCGGCCGGGTAGAGATGCGCGGTCGAGCCGGTCTGAACATGGTCATAAAGCCCGATGATATGAGCCATCACCATGCGCACGCAGCCCGAACTGGCCCGCCCGCCGATCGAGCGCGGCTGCGGTGAGCCGTGGATGCGCAGATACGTGTCGCGGTTTCCGACGAACAGGTAGAAGGCACGCGACCCCAGAGGATTGTTCGGGCCACCATCCATCCCGTCGGCATGCTGGGCATAGATTTGCGGATCCCGCTTGATCATCGCCTTGGTCGGGGTCCAGGTCGGCCATTTTGCCTTGCGACGGATTGTATAGGTCCCCGGCTCGTAAAGATTGCCGCGCGCAATGGCGACGCCATAGCGCATGGCGGTGCCATCCTGACGGATGTGATAAAGATAGCGTGCGACGGCATCGACATGGATGTCGCCCGGCACCAGCCCATCATTAGCCTCTACCCGCTGGGGCAGGAATCTAGGGTCGAGCCCCCAGGGATTTGACGTGGCGGGATCATAGCTGGCGGGTGTCACACGCGCGTCCCACGCTGACCATTTCGACTGGTTCGAGGTCGGCGCCGCGACAGCCGCGCCGGGCATGGAGGCCGAGACGAGCGGCGCCGAAAAAAGGGCCGCGCCGGTCATCACGAAATGGCGTCTGGTCAGCATGGTCCAAAGTTCCTTTCAAGCGGTGGCTCGGGTGATACCATCATAACGGTGTAGCATCCCTTAAGGATCCAACAGATCCACCGTTTTTTCCTTCAGTGGCCCAATATAACATAAAAACGAAAAACCGAAGGCTGAATTGCCTTCGGTTTTCGCATTGGTGCCTTTCGGCTGGGCATGACGCACGAAAGAAGCGAGCGCGCCCCGGTTTGCCGTCGCTAGATTGCCGCGCTGTGGCGGTCCGACGAGATCGCGTAGGCGTCAAACTCCATCGCGATCATGCGGGCCAGGTGATGTGCCTCGGGTTTGATCGACAGGACGCCCTCGGCGTTGAGCCAGACGGCGCTGTCCCATGCGGCGGCGGCTTTGGCGGTCAATTCACGGACAAGGTCCGGATCGGTGAAATTTGCCGGATCGACCTGGAAATCGCACAGGAGCCGCTCGATCACCGCGGCGCGCAGGTGGTCATCCTCGGTATCCGTGTGGCCGCGTATCGTGGCGGGGCGGCCCTTTTCAATGCGCGCTTTCCACGCGGCGGTGGCGGGTGCGTTCTGGGCATAGCCCTGCGGCAACCGCGAGATCGACGAGGCGCCAAGGCCAATCAATGTCTGGGCACCGTCGGTCGTATAGCCCTGAAAGTTGCGATGCAGCGCGCCGGCATTGGCTGCGATGGACATGGTGTCGCCCGGCTTGGCGAAATGATCGATCCCGATGGCAGTATATCCTGCCTCGACGATGCGCTCGGCGGCGCGCTGCGAGAGGGCCAGACGCTCTTGCGCGCGGGGCAGATCCTCTTCGCGGATCATCACCTGACGCTTGGATGCCCAGGGCACATGCGCGTAGCCATAAAGCGCCATCCGGTCCGGCGACAGCGACAGCGCCATCTCCAAGGTGCGCTGCAGGGTCGCCTGCGTCTGATGCGGCAAGCCGTAGAGCAGATCGAGGTTGATCGCATTGATGCCGCGCTTGCGCAGCCCGTCCACGGCGAACTTGGTCTGCTCAAAGCTCTGCGGGCGGCCGATGGCGGCCTGAACGGCAGGTTCGAAATCCTGAACCCCGAGGCTGGCACGGGTCACGCCCGAGGCGGCCAGCGCATCGAGGCGCGCATCGTCGATTTCGGTGGGGTCCACCTCGATCGAGATCTCGGCGCCCGGCGCACGGGGGAATCGCTCTTCCAGAAGGCCGAAGAGGCGCATCAGCAGATCGGGCGGCAAAAACGTGGGCGTGCCGCCCCCAAGATGCAGGTGCGACGTCATGACGCCGGCGGGCAGGGCGGCCGCAATGATGTCGGCCTCGGCCTCCAATGCGTCTATATAGGGCGCAAGAGGGGCCTCGGTGCTGGTGCCCTGGGTGCGGCAGGCGCAGAACCAGCAAAGGCGCCGGCAGAACGGAATATGCGCATAAAGCGATATTTTTGCGCCCGGTTCGATCTGGGACAGCCAGTCCAGCATGGTATCGGGCCCGATGCTGGGCCCGAACTGTGTCGCGGGGGGGTAGCTGGTGTAGCGCGGTGCGCGAGAGGCCAGTGCCCGGTTTGTGAGTTTGGGATCGAGATGTGTCATGGTGCCCAGCTAACCCCTAAACGTCATTCTGAACCTTGATCGAGGTCAAACAAAATGCCAAAAGCCGGGCATGACACGAATAGACCTTCAGATTGCCTGTTCGGCCTGCTCCGCCTGCCCGATTCGTCACCGTGCCATCTGTGCGTCGTGCGATACGGAGGAGCTGGATCGGCTGTCCGACATCAAATCCTATCGCACCTGGAAAGCGGGCGAGACCATCCTGATGGAAGGCGCGGAGCTGCCCTTCGTCGGCTCGGTCGTCAGTGGGTGCGCCACGCTCACGCGCTCGATGGAGGATGGGCGGGTCCAGATGGTCGGCCTGTTGCTGCCATCCGATTTCGTTGGCCGCCATGACCGCGCGACCGCTGCCTACGAGGTGGTCGCCGCGACCGATGTGACGTTCTGCCTGTTTCGCCGCGCCGAATTCAAGGAATTGGTGCGCGACACGCCGCATCTGATGGAGCGTATGCTGCAAATGTCGCTGGACGAGCTGGATGCCGCCCGCGACTGGATGATCCTCCTCGGCCGCAAGACGGCGCGCGAAAAGGTGGCAACTCTGCTGGCCAATATCCTGCGCCGCGCCGCTTCGTCCGGGCATCCGCTGCGCGCCGAATTGCCGCTGACGCGCGATGCGATGGCCTCGTATTTGGGTCTGACCATCGAGACGGTGAGCCGCCAGATGACGGCGCTGCGCAAGGAAGGCGTGATCGAGATGCAGGGCCATCGGGGCATCTCCTGCGCTGATTTGCCCGCGCTTTTGACCGCAGCGGGCGACGACGAGGACGGTATTCCGCTGGCGTGAACCATCCACAAAGGATAGCCTGCAGGTTGCGCGCCGCGGGCTTTTGCCGCCGAGACAACCTGCGGCTGCGTAACAGAAGACGTGAATCTCCGATCGCGGCCGGTTTCTTGACTTAAATCAAAGTGCCGATCCCCCCGGTCTGACATTCACCCCTGAAATGTTCGGAAAAGGGACGGGCGATGTCTGACTACATCAAGCTGATTGCATTTGGCCTCATTGCGCTATTCGCTGCAATCGCCGCAAATTTCGCGCGGGATCTGGCCTATCTGGTCCACGCGTTCATCATCATGTTCGTTGCGGGCGGAATGTTCGTGTGGCAACTGCGCCGCATCGACGAGCCGCTGAGCGCAACTGCTCTGGCCGAGCGCGAGCTGGCCTATATGGACGGCCCGATCCGCTACGGTATGATCGCCACGGCCTTCTGGGGCATCGCGGGCTTCTTGGTGGGCACCTACATCGCCTTCCAGCTTGCCTTCCCGGCACTCAATATCGATTGGGCTCAGCCCTTTGCCAACTTTGGCCGCCTGCGTCCCTTGCATACCTCGGCCGTCATCTTTGCCTTCGGCGGCAACGCACTGATCGCCACGTCCCTTTACGTGGTGCAGCGCACCTGCTCGGCCCGCCTCTGGGGCGGCAACATGGCGTGGTTCGTATTCTGGGGATACAACCTCTTCATCGTGCTGGCGGCGACCGGATACCTGCTGGGCGCAACGCAATCGCGCGAATATGCCGAGCCGGAATGGTACACGGACCTGTGGCTGACCATCGTCTGGGTGGCTTATCTGGCCGTATTCATGGGCACGATCATCAAGCGCCGCGAGCGGCACATCTACGTCGCCAACTGGTTCTATCTGGCGTTTATCGTCACCGTCGCGATGCTGCATATCGTCAACAATCTGGCAATTCCGGTGTCGATCTGGGGCTCCAAGTCCGTCTCGCTCTTCTCGGGCGTGCAGGATGCGATGACGCAGTGGTGGTACGGCCATAACGCCGTCGGCTTCTTCTTGACCGCGGGCTTCCTGGGCATGATGTACTACTTCGTGCCCAAGCAGGCCGGCCGTCCGGTCTATTCCTACAAGCTGTCCATCATCCACTTCTGGGCGCTGATCTTCCTTTATATCTGGGCGGGTCCGCACCACCTGCACTACACGGCGCTTCCCGACTGGGCCGCGACGCTGGGCATGGTGTTCTCGATCATCCTGTGGATGCCCAGTTGGGGCGGCATGATCAACGGCCTGATGACGCTGCAAGGCGCCTGGGACAAGATCCGCACCGATCCCATCATCCGGATGTTCGTGGCCTCGCTCGCCTTCTACGGCATGTCGACCTTCGAAGGCCCGATGATGTCGATCCGCGCGGTCAATTCGCTGTCGCATTACACTGACTGGACCATCGGTCACGTTCACTCCGGCGCGCTTGGCTGGAACGGCCTGATCACTTTCGGCGCGCTCTACTTCCTGACGCCCAAGCTGTGGGGCCGCAGAGAGATGTACTCGATCCCGGCCATCAACGCGCATTTCTGGCTCGCCACGATCGGTATCGTTCTCTACGCGTCCTCGATGTGGGTGTCGGGCATCATGGAAGGTCTGATGTGGCGCGAAGTCGACGCCAACGGGTTCCTCGTCAACTCCTTTGCCGACACGGTGGATGCCAAGTTCCCGATGTATGTGGTCCGTGGCCTTGGTGGTGTGTTCTATCTGACGGGCGCCTTGCTGATGGTGTGGAACATGTGGATGACAATTCGCGAACCGCGCACCGCCGCTGTCGCAACGCCTGCGGAGTAAGAGCATGACAAAAGACCCCAAAAGCCCCGACTACGACCCCAAGGACGATCCCAAGGTCTCGACCGCGGGCGACCTGCCGGGCGACATCCCGAACGAGCTGCCGCCCGAGACGCAGACGATCACCTTTCACCAGCGGCTCGAGCGGAACGCGACCCTGCTGCTGGTGGCCAGTTTTGCCGTGGTGGCCGTCGGCGGTGTCGTCGAGATCGCGCCGCTCTTCTGGCTGGAGAACACCATCGAGGAAGTCGAGGGCATGCGCCCTTACTCCCCCCTGGAGCTGGCCGGGCGCGAAATATATGTCCGCGAGGGCTGCTATGTCTGCCACAGCCAGATGATCCGCCCCATGCGGGACGAGGTGGAGCGTTACGGCCATTACAGCCTGGCCGCCGAGTCGATGTATGACCACCCGTTCCAGTGGGGCTCCAAACGGACCGGGCCCGACCTGGCGCGGATCGGCGGGCGCTACAGCGACGAATGGCATGTCGATCACCTGACCGACCCGCAATCCGTTGTCCCCGAAAGCGTGATGCCGAAATATGCCTTCCTCGCCGATACGCTGATCGACGGAGAGCACATCGAGGATCTGGTTTCGACGCACCGCTTTGTCGGCGTTCCCTATACCGATGAAATGGTCGAAGCGTCCTTTGCCGACTTCCAGGTGCAGACCGATCCCGATGGAGATTGGGACGCCATGGTCGAGCGCTATCCCGGCGCGCAGGTGCGCAATTTCGACGGGCAGCCGGGCACATCGGAAATGGATGCGCTGATCGCCTATCTGCAGATGCTGGGCACGCTGGTCGATTTCTCGACCTTCACGCCTGACGCGGTTCGCTGAGGAGGGCACGATGGAAACCTATTCTGTCCTGAGGCAGTTTGCCGACAGCTGGGCCTTGCTGGCCCTGACGGTGATCTTTCTGGGCGTTATTTTCTGGGCCTTCCGCCCCGGATCGCGCCCGCTCCACGATGATGCGGCGGATGTGCCGTTTCGCAATGACGACGAGCGGCCGGCCCCGCGCACGGAGGCCCGCGCGACCCCCTCATCCGGGCGCCAGGCGGGCGCTGCGCATAATGTGAAAGGAAGCGGTGATGTCTGATGACAAGCGCATAGACGAAGCGACAGGCACCGAGACGACCGGCCATAGCTGGGACGGCATCGAAGAGTTGAATACGCCGCTCCCGCGTTGGTGGCTCTGGACCTTTTACGCGACCATTGTCTGGGGGGTCATATATACCATCCTCTTCCCGGCATGGCCGCTGGTTTCGGGCACCACACAGGGCATCCTCAACTGGTCGACGCGTGGCCTCGTTGCCGCCGATATCGAGGCGGTGAACCTGTCGAACGCCGAGATCACGGAAAGCCTCGTGAACGTGGATCTTGCCGTTCTGCCCAAGAACGAGGATCTGCACCGCTTCGCAGTCTCGGCGGGCGCGTCGGTCTTTGCCAACAACTGCTCGCAGTGCCATGGCGCGGGTGCGGCAGGGGTGCAGGCCGCGGGCTATCCCAACCTGCTGGACGATGACTGGCTCTGGGGCGGCACGCTCGAGGATATCGCAATGACCGTGCGTCATGGCATCCGCAACGAGGATGATCCCGACGCGCGCTGGTCGCAGATGCCCGCCTTTGGCGACCTGCTGGAGAAAAACGAGATCGCCGAGCTGACGACCTATGTGCGCAGCCTGTCGGGCCTTGCCGAGGGCACCGAAGTGGGGGCCGAGCTTTTCGACATGAACTGCGCCGCCTGCCACGGAGCGGAGGGCATGGGCGACCGCATGCAGGGCGCGCCCAACCTGACCGACGCGATCTGGCTCTACGGTGGCACCGAGGAAGCCGTGACCGAGACCATCACGAACTCCCGGTTCGGCGTGATGCCCCCCTGGGACGAACGTCTTGGCGAGGCGCAGGTGCGCGCGGTTGCGGCCTATGTCCATGGCCTGGGCGGCGGCGAGGCCAGCGTAGCCGATCCGGCCACCGAAGCCGAGGCCGAAGAGGCGGCCAGCGTGCCGGACGCGAGCTATCCCGCGGATGCCGAGGAAACTCCGACCGAGGCCGGCGAGCCTGCGGTCACACCCGAGGCCGATACGGGCGAAGAAGGCCAGTCTGCGACTGAATAGCGCAGCCTAACAGCCCGTAAAAACAGGTAAACCGCCGCATGCCCCTTGGAAAGGCAGGCGGCGGTTGATCCATCTCAAAGCGTGCCCGCCTCGCTTGGAGGAGAAGGCGGCAACGCACAGCCAGAATGAAAGCGACAGCCATGTCCGACAATCCCCCTCTTTTCGCCGCGCAGGAGCCGATCTTTCCGCGCCGGGTTTCGGGTTTCTTCCGGCGCCTGAAGTGGTGGATCATGGCGATCACGCTGGGCATCTATTACTTCGTGCCGTGGATCCGCTGGGATCGTGGCCCGAACCTGCCCGATCAGGCCGTGCTGGTCGACTTGGCGTCGCGGCGCTTCTACTTCTTCTGGATCGAGATATGGCCGCACGAATTCTATTTCGTCGCAGGCCTGCTGATCATGGCGGGGCTGGGTCTTTTCCTCTTTACCTCGGCGCTGGGCCGGGTCTGGTGTGGCTATACCTGTCCGCAGACCGTCTGGACCGATCTCTTCCTCCTGGTCGAGCGATGGGTAGAGGGCGACCGAAACGCGCGACTGCGCCTCTGGAAGGCGCCGTGGAACTTTCATAAATGGCGCCTGCGCGTGACCAAATGGGTCATCTGGCTGGTGATCGCGATCGCGACGGGCGGCGCATGGGTGTTCTACTTTGCCGACGCGCCGACGCTGGCGGTGCAGCTCTTTACCGGGAACGCGGCCGCAGTGGCCTATATCACCATCGGCATCCTGACGGCGACCACCTTCGTCTTTGGCGGGTTCATGCGCGAGCAGGTCTGCATCTACATGTGCCCCTGGCCGCGTATCCAGGGCGCGATGATGGACGAGGGCACGCTGACCGTGGGATACCGCGACTGGCGCGGTGAGCCGCGCGGCCGGGGTGGTGCGAAACGCAAGGCCGTGGCCGATGATGTCGGCAACGCGCAGCAGGTGCGCTATGGCCTCGGCGCCAGTAAGGATGTCGCGGCGCCCCGCATGTCGCGCACCGGCGAAGAGTTGGGCGATTGCATCGACTGCATGGCCTGCGTCAACGTCTGCCCGATGGGCATCGACATCCGCGAAGGGCAACAGATGGAGTGCATCACCTGTGCGCTCTGCATCGACGCCTGCGACGAGGTGATGGCCAAGATCGGCCGCCCGCGTGGCCTGATCGACTACCTCGCGCTGGACGACCGCCCCCCGGTGCTGCCGGGCGAGCATGCGCCGGTGCGCCCCATGGGCACCGATGCGCCCGAGAATGAGGGCGCCGAAACGGGCGTTCCCGCGCCAACGGCCGCCGCGCGATCGGACGTGAGTTCGGATGGTACCGCGACGGCGTCCGTCGCCGGCGACGCCGCGCCCGCACCCAACGCCGCCGATGCGCCCTTCATCACGCCCCACAGCCGCGACTGGCAGCCGCAGCCGGTGTGGAAGCATGTGCTGCGCACCCGGACGCTGATCTATACGGCGATCTGGGCAACCATCGGAATCGCCTTGGTCTTTGCGCTCTTCATCCGGCCCGAGATCGAACTGACGGTCGCGCCGGTGCGCAATCCGACCTACGTCACGCTATCTGACGGCTCGATCCGCAACACCTACGATATTCGTCTGCGTAACAAGCATGGCGAGGCGCGTGATTTCCAGCTGTCGCTGACCTCCGAGGGCGCGCTCGATATTGCGCTGGAAGGCGCCGAGGGCACGACCGTCGAGGTGCCCGCCGACTCCACCATGCTGCAGCGGGTCTATGTGATCGCCCAGCCGGGCACACCGGCGGCGGATGCCGAACGCAGCCCGTTCCGCTTCTGGGTCGAGGACACGGCCTCGGGCGAGCGGGCGTATCGCGATACCATTTTCAATGGCAAGGAGAGCTGAGATGGGCGAAGCGGCAACGCGGGGTGAGCGCCGCCTGACGGGCTGGCATGTCCTGGCCATGTTCGTCGGGGGCTTTGTCATCATCATTGGCGTCAACCTTTGGCTCGCCTTCAGCGCGGTGCGCACCTTTCCGGGGATCGAAACCGACAGTTCCTACGTGGCCAGCCAGACATTCGACGAGGACCGCGCGGCTCAGGATGCGCTGGGCTGGGACGTGGGTCTGAATTTGGCGGACGGCCTGCTGGCGCTGGAGATCGTGGATGCCTACGGCAACGCGGTCGCGCCGGAAATCGTCGAGGCCACTCTGGGCCGCGCGACGACCGTGACCGAGGACCGCACGCCGGCCTTTGAGTGGGACGGCATGCGCTATGTCGCGCCCGTGGACCTGGCGCCGGGTAACTGGAACCTGAGGATCGATCTGCGGGCCGAGGATGGCACGCCCTTCCGGCGCCGCATCCCCCTGAGGGTGCCGCGATGAGCGCACTCGCCGCATGCCCGGCCTGCTCGGCCGCGCCTTCGGCGGCGCAGACGGCGCGGGATGCCTCGGGCGAGGTGCTGCACCTGTCGCTGCCGGGGATCAGCTGCGCCGCCTGCATCGCGGGGGTTGAGGGCACGCTGGCGAACGTGCCGGGCTTGCGCGCCGCGCGGGTCAATCTGGGCCGCCGCCGCGTGCGCATCGTGACCCAGCCGGGGCTGGGCGCCGCGCCCGCGCTGGCCGCGCTGGACGCTGCCGGCTTCGAGGCGCATGAACTGGACAATTCCGCCCTGAGCGGCGAGGCCGACGATCCGGGCCGCGCGCTTCTCGCGCGCATTGCTGTTGCGGGCTTTGCCATGATGAACGTCATGGCCCTTTCGGTCGCCGTATGGTCCGGCGCCAGCGCCACGACCGAGGCGATGTTTCACTGGATTTCGGCGGCCATCGCGTTGCCTGCACTGGCTTTTTCCGCCGTGCCGTTCTTTGCCTCCGCCGCCTCCGCGCTGCGGGCGCGGCGCGTCAACATGGATGTGCCGATCGCGCTGGCCATCGCGCTGGCCTGCGCCACTTCGCTGCATGAGACGATGTTCGGCGCGGGCGCCGATACGTGGTTCGACGCGGCGCTGTCGCTGACCTTCTTCCTCCTCGCAGGGCGCTATCTGGACCACCGCGCGCGCGCCACTGCGCGCTCGGCGGCGGCCGAACTGACCGCGCTGGAAGTGCCGCGCGCAACGCTGTTGGAGGGTGATGCGCGCCGCACGGTCGCCGTGGCTGATATCGCGCCGGGCGACCGTATCGCGCTTTCCACGGGCGCGCGCGCGCCCGTGGATGGTGTGGCCGAAGAGGCGGCGACGCTCGACCGATCGGCCCTGACGGGCGAGTCGGCGCTGGTGCGCGTGGCCCCCGGCGAGGTGATTTGCGCGGGCGAGACAGTGATGGAGGCGCCGCTGATCCTGCGCGCCACCGCGCGTGCCGAGGACAGCGCGCTGCGCCGCCTTGCGGCGCTGGTCGAGGTGGCCGAGACGGGCCGCCACCGCTATTCCGGCATCGCCGACCGCGCCGCGCGCCTCTATGCGCCGCTGGTTCATGGCCTGGCCGCGCTGGCCTTTGTTGGCTGGTATATCGGCACGGGCGACATGCATCTGGCCATCGGCATCGCCACGGCGGTCCTGATCATCACCTGCCCCTGCGCGCTCGGCCTTGCCGTGCCTGCCGTCACTGCCAGCGTGACGGGACGCCTGTTCCGCAGCGGGGTTCTGCTGAAGTCCGAAACCGCGCTTGAGCGTCTGGCCGATGTCGACTGCGTGCTTCTGGACAAGACCGGCACGCTGACGCAGGGCACGCCCCAGTTGCCCAAGCTGGACGAGGACGCGACCGGCGTCGCACTGGCGCTGGCGCTGGCCTCGGATCATCCGGTCTCGCGCGCCATCGCCGCCGCGCTGGCGGGCCACGCCGCCGCCGACGTGAGCGATATTCGCGAGGTCGCCGGCGAGGGTGTCAGCGGGATGTGGAACGGAGCGCCGGTATCGTTGGCGCGCGGGCCGCAGGGCACCGAGCTGACCATCGAGGGCCAGATCACCCCGCTGCCGATGACCGAAGCGCTTCGCCCCGGCGCCGCGCGCATGGTCGCGGCCCTCGGCAAGGCGGGCTACGAGGTGCGGATGCTGTCGGGCGACCGGACGGGGCCCGCGCGCAAGCTGGCCGATGAGCTGGGCATTGCCCATGTTCACGCCGCCATGCGCCCCGAGGACAAGGCCGCGCTGGTAGAGGAGTTGGGCAAAGCGGGCCGCCGCGTGCTGATGGTGGGCGACGGGCTGAACGATACGGCAGCGCTTGCGGCGGCGCATGTGTCGCTTGCGCCTGCCAGCGCGCTGGACGCGGCGCGAGTCGCGTCGGATGGGCTGATACTGGCCAGCGACTTGATGGCCATCCCCCAGACCCTCCGCTCGGCCCGCATGGCACTGCGGCGGATCCGGCAGAACCTGGGGATCGCGGCGGGCTATAACGCCATTGCCATTCCCATCGCGCTGGCCGGGTTTGCCTCGCCGCTTGCCGCCGCGCTGGCGATGTCGTTATCCTCGGTCACGGTTGTCATGAACGCGGTGCGCCGATGAATATCCTGATCGTCCTCATTCCCGTTTCCGTCTTTCTTGGGGCGCTTGGCCTTGTCGCCTGTATCTGGACGCTACGTCATAGCCAGTACGAAGATCTGGAAGGTGACGCCGCGCGCATTCTGCTGGATGATGACGATGCACCACGCGCGCCCGAGCCTTCGTCCAAGGAGGACTAGAAATGGCACCCAGTTACCTGACGCGCTCGCGCCTTGCGTGGGTTTCGCTGTTGGCGGTTGTTGCGGGTTTGGCCCTGACATTCCTCGCCACGGCTACCGGATTGCCGCGATGGCTGATTCCGGTGGGATACTTCACCGCACTTGGTGGCGCGGCGCTGCTTTTTATCGGTTGGCTTATGTGGAAATCCCGCCGCTAGGCGTCTTACTGCGCCGGGGCGGGCAGGGCAGGACCCAGCGTGATCTGCTCGGGCGAGATCCGCGCGCGGAAGGCCAGCACCTCGACGCCCGATGCGCGGGCCTCGGCCAGCGCAGCCGCATAGGTGGGGTCGATATCCGCGGCGGTCGTGACATGGCTGCAATCGCTGCGCTGAACCAGGTAGAGCAGCACCGCGCGCTGACCGCACTGCGCGACCTCGGCCAGTTCCTGAAGATGGCGCGTGCCGCGTGACGTGCGGGTGTCCGGAAATTCCGCCAGACCGCTCTGGCGGCAGAGCGTCACCGATTTCACCTCGACATAGGCGTCCGGCCCTGCGCCGTCTTGCAGCAGGAAATCGATGCGGCTGGCGGTGCCGTATTTCTGCTCGGGGCGCAGGGTGCCATAGCCCGCAAGCTCGGGGATCGCGCCCGCCTCCAGCGCTTCGCGGATCACGCGGTTGGCGGCGGCGGTATCGACGCAGGCCATATGTCCGTCTGTTAAACCCGCCAGACGCCATGCATAACGCAGCTTGCGCCGGGGATCGTCGTTCCGTTCGACCCAGATCGTGCTGCCGGGCTCGGCCAGCCCGGTCATCTTGCCGGGGTTGGCGCAATGGGCCACGGCCTCCTCACCCGTCTCCAGCCGGATATCGGCCAGGAAACGCTTGTAGCGCCGCAGCAGCCTTGCGCGCAAAAGTGGGGTTTGAAACCGCATGTGCCGGGGCCTATACCCAAGACAAGGGCCGATCAAGCGCGCCCGTGACGCATGAAGGAGGCCAGATGCCCAACCCCACCGCCGCGATGCTGGTCATCGGAGACGAGATCCTGTCGGGCCGTACCCATGACAGCAACACGCATCATCTTGCCGGGATGCTGACCGAGGCCGGTATCGACCTGCGCGAGGCGCGCGTCGTCAGCGATACAGAGGCGGCGATCATCTCGGCGGTCCAGACGCTGAGCGCGCGGTACGACCATGTCTTTACCTCGGGCGGGATTGGCCCGACCCACGACGACATCACCGCCGACGCAGTGGCGCGGGCAATGGGCCGCAAGATCGACGTGCGCGAGGATGCGCGCGCCATCCTGGCCGAGCATTACGACAGGGCCGGGATCGAGTTGAACGAGGCGCGCCTGCGCATGGCGCGCATCCCCGACGGCGCCACGCTGATCGACAACCCGGTCAGTGCGGCGCCGGGGTTCATCCTGGGGAATGTGCATGTGATGGCGGGGGTGCCCAGCATCTTTCGCGCAATGGTTGCCTCGGTCGTACCCATGCTGACGGGCGGCGCGCCCGTGGTGTCGCGCAGCATGGATGTGCAGCGCGGCGAGGGTGATGTGGCCGCGCCGCTGGCCGAGCTTGCGGCGCGCTTTCCGACGCTCAGCTTCGGCTCCTACCCCTACCAGCGGCAGGGCGCCTATGGCACGAACATCGTTGCACGCGGTCAGGACACGGCCGAACTGGACGCGGCGCTGGCCGAGATGAAGGACCTCTTCGGGTGACAACCTCCCTGCCGGGCGCGGCGCAGCTTTATGATGTGATCGAGGCCACATGGCCCCCCGCCGCCCGGTGGCAAGAGGGGCCGTGGACCTTGCGCGACGGGCAGGGCGGGGGCAAGCGCGTGTCGGCGGCGACGGCCCGCGGTGATGTGGGCGCACAGGATGTGGCCAAGGCCGAGGCGGCGATGCGCAAGATGGGGCAGCGTCCGCTTTTCATGCTGCGCGAGGGTGATGCGCCGCTGGATGCGCTGCTGGAGGAGGCGGGCTACGACATCGTCGATCCTGTCAACATATACGCGATCGCCCTTGCCGATCTGGACCTGACCCCGCCCGAAGCCACTGCCAGCTTTCACTTGTGGGAGCCTCTGGCGATCCAGCGCGATATCTGGGCCAGCGGCGGCATCGGGCCGGCGCGGATTGCGGTGATGGAGCGCGTACGTGGCCCCAAGACTGCGCTTCTGGGACGAACATCTGGGCGCGCGGCGGCCACGGGCTTTGCCGCGATGGATGGCAAGACGGCCATGGTGCACACGCTGGAGGTGTTGCCCGAGCATCGCCGATGCGGCGTGGCGCGCACACTGATGACCGAGGCGGCCATCTGGGCGCGCGGCGAGGGGGCCGAGATCCTATCCGTCATTTGCACCGCGCAGAACGTGGCCGCCAATGCACTGTATTCCGGGATGGGGATGACGCTGGTGGGGCGATATCACTACCGCCAGCATCCGGGCGAGGCCGCATGATGCGCCGCGCATCATTTTTCACCTGCGCCGCGCTTGCCGTGGCATTGCCAGCGGGCGCGCAGCAGCTGACGCTTCCATCCAATGCCGAGATGGTACGCGAATTGCAAAGCGCGCCGGGCAGCCATCCGGTGCCTACTGGCCCTTGGGCGGCCGGGCAGGCCCAGACGGTAACGGCGCAGGGCAAGATGACCCGCCGCGCGTGGCGCCTTTCCGGCAGTTCGATCACCACTCTGCAGCTCATGAACACCTTGGCTGCCCAGATCGAGGCGGCGGAGTTTGAAGCGCTCTACCGCTGCGAGGACACCGCGTGCGGGGGCTTTGACTTTCGCTTTGGGCTGCCGGTCATGCCGCCACCTGAAATGTTCGTCGACCTCTTCGACTATCGGTTCTTGTCGGCGCGGCGCGGGACGGGGGCGGATGCGCGCTATGTCACGCTGCTGGTCAGCCGGTCAGGGGCGACGACCTATGTGCAGGTGACACGGATCACGCCCACGGGCGCGGTCGAGACGGGCGGCGAAGGCGTGGCGCCCGAGAAGCCGGCGTCATCCGGTCCGCAGGTCGGCGCCGAGGTGGGCGATGCCGCGCTGGTGGCGGCGCTCAGGGCGAATGGCCATGTCATTCTGAGCGACCTGGATTTCGGTACTGGGGCCGCAGGCCTTGGCGCAGGGCCTTACGCGTCCTTGCAGGCGCTGGCGGCGTTTCTCATGGAGGATGCCTCGCGCCGCGTCGCGTTGGTGGGCCATACCGATACCGTGGGCGGATACGAGGCCAATCTGGTGCTGTCGCGCCGCCGCGCGCGGGCAGTGATGGAGCACTTGGTCGAGACGCTGGATGTCCCCGCCGACCAGCTGGAGGCCGATGGCATCGCCTATCTCTCCCCGCAGGCGCCGAATACGGACGCGGCCGGGCGCGAGGCGAACCGGCGGGTCGAAGCGGTTCTGCTGAGCGGGCAGTGATCCTTGGGGCAGTGTGGCGGCACCCTCTGGCCCTTTTCGCGCGAGGGCACTAAGTAGGGCGCGATACGCAAGGACATGAGGCCCGATATGCAGAACAAGCACAGCGGACGCACCACGCGCGATGGCATCCGCATCCACGATCAGGCGGATTTCGAAGGCATGCGCAAGGCGGGCGCCCTTGCCGCGCAGATCCTTGACGATATAGCGCCGCATGTGACCGTGGGGCAAACCACCGGCGCGCTGGATGAGATGATCGAAGCGATGGTCAACGAGGCTGGCGCCAAGTCCGCGACGATCGGCTACAAGGGCTATCGCCATGCCAGCTGCATCAGCGTCAACCACGTCGTCTGTCACGGCATCCCCGGTGACAAGGTGCTGAAGGACGGCGATATCCTGAACATCGACGTGACCGTCATCGTTGATGGCTGGTTCGGCGATACGAGCCGCATGTATGTCGCGGGCACTCTCAGCCGCAAGGCCGAGCGCCTGATCCAGGTCACCCATGACGCGCTGATGATCGGGATCGACGCGGTGCGTCCCGGCAACACCTTCGGCGATATCGGCCACGCCATCCAGGCCTATGCGGAGGGGCACCGGATGTCGGTCGTACGCGATTTCTGCGGTCACGGGCTGGGCCGCGTCTTTCATGCACCGCCCAACGTGGTGCATTTCGGGCGCCCCGGATCGGGGCCGACGCTGGAAGAAGGCATGTTCTTTACCATCGAGCCGATGATCAATCTGGGCCGCCCGGAGGTCAAGACGCTTGCCGATGACTGGACCGCGGTGACGCGCGACAAGTCATTGTCGGCGCAGTTCGAGCATTCGGTGGGCGTGACGGCAGACGGGGCCGAGATTTTCACCCTCTCGCCCGGCGGGCTGTTTCATCCGACCAAGGCCTGAGCCAAGGAGTTGCGCGCCGCCGATGCGGCGCGCGGCGCCAAGGTTTTTCGCGAAAAATCTTTGGAACAGTGAGTATTTTTACCAAGATGAAGTTGGGCATGCGGCGCATCATGCGCGGCGCTGGCTGATCGCGCGGCCTGCTGCGATGCCCGACGCCCAGGCCCATTGGAAATTGTAACCACCGAGCCAGCCCGTCACGTCCAGCGCCTCGCCGATGACGTAAAGGCCGGACTGTGTGTGCGCCTCCATCGTTTTCGAGCTGATGCCATCCGTGTCGATGCCGCCGAGAGTCACTTCGGCGGTGCGGTAGCCCTCGGTGCCGCCGGGGGTCAGCTGCCATGCCTGCAGTGCGCTGCAAAGCTGGCCGAGGGCCGCGTCGCTTTGATCGGCGAGGTTGCCGGTGAGGCTGAGGCCGGTCTGCTGCGGCAAGGCCGCGACGAGGCGGGCAGGCAGGTGGCGCGCAAGCTCGGTGGTGAGCTGGTGGCGGCCCGATTGGGCGCGCTGATGGCGCAATGTCTCGTAGAGTGTGCCGCCGGGATCGAGATCGAGCGTGATGGGGGTGCCCTCCTGCCAATAGGACGAGATCTGCAGCATGGCGGGGCCGGAGAGGCCGCGATGGGTAAAAAGCATCGCCTCGTCAAAGGACGCGCCGCCGGCACTGGCCCGGACGGGCAGGGCGGTGCCTGAGAGGTCGGCAAAGCGTCCATCCGGGAAGGTGAAGGGCACGAGGCCCGCCCGCGTCGGCGTGACACTCAGGCCGAATTGGCGGGCGATGTCATAGGCAAGGCCGGTCGCGCCCATCTTGGGGATCGACTTGCCGCCCGTGGCCAGCACGAGATTGCGGGCGGTGATGTGGTGCTGGGCGCCCTCGCGCGTCACCCGTGCGCGGAACTGGCTGCCGTCATGGGTGATCTCAGTCAGTTCGGTTCTCAGCCACAGATCGGCGCCCGCGCGGGTCATCTCGGTGCGCAGCATGGTGACGATGTCCTTGGCCGTCACGTCGCAGAATAGCTGGCCCAGTGTTTTCTCGTGCCATCTGATGCCATGCGCGTCGACCAGCGCGACGAACTCCCAAGGCGAATAGCGCCCGAGGGCCGATTTGCAGAAATGCGGGTTGGCCGAGAGGAAATTCGCAGGCTCGGTATGGATATTGGTGAAGTTGCAGCGCCCACCGCCCGAGATGCGGATCTTCTCGCCCGGTGCGCGGGCATGGTCGATGACCAGCGTGCGGCCCGCAGAGTGGGCCGCGCACATCATGCCGGCGGCTCCGGCGCCCAGGATCAGCGTATCGACTTGCATGGGCCACGCGATGCCCGAAGCGCCCGGCGCGGTCAAGATCGTGTGATGGCCGCCACCTGCGGCTTGTGACCCAGAAGCGGGCAGTCAGGTCTGGTGTGAGATGACCATCAGAATTGGAGAGAGACGATGAATACGCTTGATGCAGGGCAGGATTTTCCGCGGTCGCAGGTGCAGCGCCTCGGGGGTGGCACGCTGACGCTGGGCCAGCCCGACGGCGGCCATGACTGGCGGGCGGTCGTCGTCTATCGCGGACTGCATTGCCCGATCTGCAAGACATACCTCACCCAGCTGGAAGAGATTAAGCCGGAGTTTCTTGACGCGGGCGTCGATGTTGGTGCCCTGTCGGGCGATCCCGAGGAAAAGGCCACCAAGATAGCCGAGAAGACCGGCCTTTCCCCGAACCGGCGGTCTTCGTGATCAATGGCGCGAGCAAGGTGCAGATCGTCGACGTCTCGTGCGCGCCTTTTGCGCGGCCCGAGTTGACGCGGCTGGCGCGTGGCCTCGCCTTCGTCCGGGACAAGGATTACCCGGTGCGCGGCACCCATCAGGAATAGCGCGCGCTGCAAGACGCTGCGCTGACCCCCTGGGATCGCGGGGCCGGCGCGGGCCGAAAAGGCGGCGCTGCCGCGTCAAACGAGGCTTTCCAGAACCTGCCATTGCTGCTAAGCTGGCAAAACAGACCCCGCAAAGGGGCGGTGTTCGAGGCAGATGCGGCGGCTCAAATGACAGAAATGGTCTATGGATCGGCACCCGTTCGGGATGTCGAGCCGGTCCTTCCCAAGTGGTGGCGGACGATCGACAAATGGTCGATGTCATGTGTGTTGATGCTGTTCGGCATCGGCCTGCTTCTGGGGTTTGCGGCCTCGCCGCCTCTGGCGGAAAAGAACGGGTTCGCCCCGTTCCATTACGTTCAGCGCCAGATGTTTTTTGGCGGCCTCGCGATGTTGGCCATGCTGCTGACATCGATGATGTCGCCCTTGCTGGTGCGCCGTCTTGCCGTGATCGGCTTTCTGGCCTCTCTTGCCGCGCTGATGATGCTGCCCTTTCTTGGCACGGATTTCGGTAAGGGCGCGGTGCGCTGGTACAGCCTTGGCTTCGCCTCGGTGCAGCCTTCGGAATTCCTCAAACCCGGTTTTGTCGTGGTCGCTGCTTGGATGATGGCCGCCAGCCGCGAGATTGGCGGGCCGCCGGGCCTGAGCTGGTCCTTCATTTTGGCAATCATCATCGTGGCCTTTCTGGCGCTGCAACCGGATTTCGGTCAGGCGTCGCTGGTGCTGTTTGCCTGGGGTGTGATGTATTTCGTCGCCGGGGCTCCCATCCTGCTGCTGGCGCTGATGGCGGGCGGGGTCGTCTTGGTTGGCACGCTGGCCTATTCCAATTCCGAGCATTTCGCGCGCCGCATCGACGGCTTCCTGTCGCCCGACGTTGATCCGACGACGCAGCTGGGCTTTGCCACGAATGCCATTCAGGAGGGCGGGTTCTTCGGCGTCGGCGTGGGAGAGGGGACGGTGAAATGGTCACTCCCCGATGCACATACCGATTTCATCATCGCGGTCGCGGCCGAGGAATACGGGTTGGTTCTGGTCCTTTGCATCATCGCGCTTTACGGCACGGTCGTCGTGCGTTCGCTGATGCGGCTGATGCGCGAGCGTGATCCTTTCATCCGCCTCGCGGGCACCGGCCTTGCCTGCATGTTTGGCGTGCAGGCGATGATCAACATGGGCGTTGCCGTGCGCCTTCTGCCAGCCAAGGGCATGACGCTGCCCTTCGTCAGCTATGGCGGCTCTTCGCTGATCGCCGGCGGGATCGCGGTGGGGATGCTCTTTGCCTTCACCCGCTCGCGGCCCCAGGGCGAGATCGGGGATATCCTGCGAGGGCGGGCGCGATGAGCGCGCGCCAGCCCCTCATCGTGATGGCCGCTGGCGGCACCGGCGGGCATATGTTCCCCGCGCAATCGCTCGCCGAATACATGCTGGCCGAGGGCTGGCAGGTGCGCCTCAGCACCGACGCGCGCGGCGCGCGCTATACCGGGGGCTTTCCGGAAGGCACACGGATCGAGCAGATTGCCAGCGCCAGTTTCGCGCGCGGCGGGCTGGCGGCCAAGCTGCTGGCGCCCTTGCGCATCGCGGCGGGCACGGTGGCTGCGACATGGCGGATGCTGCGCGAGCGGCCCGACGTCGTGATTGGCTTTGGCGGTTATCCCAGCATTCCGGCGCTGGCGGCTGCGTGGATCCTGCGCATTCCGCGCGCCGTGCATGAACAGAACGGTGTGCTGGGCCGCGTCAACCGCGTCTTTGCCAAGCGCGTCGATGCGGTGGCCTGCGGCACATGGCCCACCGATCTGCCCGAGGGCGTCGAGGGCTACCATGTGGGCAATCCGGTGCGCGCCGCCGTGGCCGAGCGGGCTGGCGCGGGCTATATCGCGCCCGGCGATTATCCCATGTCGATCCTCGTGATCGGGGGCAGCCAAGGCGCGCGCATCCTCAGCGATGTCGTGCCGCCCGCCATTGCCGCCCTGCCGATGGATCTGCTGCGCAACGTGCGCGTCGCGCATCAGGCGCGCGGCGAGGATCTGGAGCGGGTCAGCCACTACTACGCCGAGAACGGCATCGACGCCGATGTGCAGGAATTCTTTGATGATGTGCCGCGGCGCATGAGCGAGGCACAGCTGATCATCAGCCGCGCGGGCGCGTCCTCCATTGCCGATATCGCCGTGATCGGCCGCCCGTCGATCCTGATCCCCTACGCCGCTGCCGCGGGCGATCACCAGACCGCCAACGCGCAGGGGCTGAAAGAGGCGGGCGCCGCCATCATCGTGCCCGAAAGCAGGCTGGATCACACGGCGCTGGCCCAGCAGATCGAAACCGTGATGACCCAGTCCGAAGGCGCGGCGCAGATGTCGCGCGCGGCGCTGAGTTGCGCCATGCCGGATGCGACCCAGCATTTGGCGAACCTCGTCCAAAGCATCGCACAGAAAGGCCAAGGCTAGATGAACGCAGCCACGAAACTTCCCGGCGATGTCGGCCCCATTCACTTCGTCGGTATCGGCGGCATCGGGATGTCCGGCATTGCCGAGGTGCTGCTGAACCATGGCTACACGGTGCAGGGATCTGACCTCAAGCGCTCGCCGCTGACAGATCGTCTGGCCGAAAAGGGCGCGCGGATCTTCGAAGGCCAGCGGGCCGAGAACCTCGCGGACGCCGAGGTGGTCGTCATCTCCTCCGCAATCAAGCCGGGCAATCCCGAACTGGACGAGGCGCGCCGCCAGGGCCTGCCCGTCGTGCGCCGGGCCGAGATGCTGGCCGAGTTGATGCGCCTCAAGTCGAACATCGCGGTCGCCGGCACGCATGGCAAGACGACCACCACCACGATGGTCGCGGCGCTGCTGGATTATGGCCAGTTCGATCCCACGGTGATCAATGGCGGCATCATCCACGCCTATGGCAGCAACGCGCGCGTCGGCGGCGGCGAATGGATGGTGGTCGAGGCCGATGAAAGCGACGGCACCTTCAACCGGCTGCCCGCCACCATCGCCATCGTGACCAATATCGACCCCGAGCATATGGATCACTGGGGCACGGAAGAGGCGCTGCACAAGGGATTTGAGGATTTCGTCAGCAATATCCCCTTCTACGGGCTCGCCGTCTGCTGCACCGATGATGTCGATGTGCAGCGGCTGGTGGGCAAGATCACCGACCGGCGCGTCGTGACCTACGGCTTCAACGCGCAGGCCGATGTGCGCGCGGTCAACCTGCGCTATGCCAAGGGTGTCGCACATTTCGACGTGGCGCTGCAGGCCGAAGGCAAGATGATCGAAGGCTGCACCCTGCCGATGCCGGGCGATCACAACGTCTCGAACGCGCTCAGCGCCGTGGCCATCGCGCGCCATCTGGGCATGAAAACGGCCGAGATCCGCGATGCACTGGCCAGCTTCGGCGGCGTCAATCGCCGCTTTACCCGCGTGGGCGAGGTGGATGGCGTCACGATCATCGACGATTACGGCCACCATCCGACCGAGATTTCTGCCGTGCTGAAGGCCGCGCGCCATGCCACCGAGGGCCGCGTCATCGCCGTGCACCAGCCGCACCGCTACACCCGCCTGCATCACCATTTCGAGGAGTTCTGCGCCTGCTTCAACGAGGCCGACGTGGTGGCCATCGCGCCGGTCTATGCGGCGGGGGAGGATCCGATCGAGGGCGCCAGCCGCGACGATCTGGTCGCGGGCCTCATTGATAGAGGCCACCGCGACGCCCATGCCATCGAAGGCGAAGAGGATCTGGCCGACCTGATCCGCGCCCATGCCCGCCCCGGCGACATGGTGGTCTGCCTTGGCGCGGGCACGATCAGCGGCTGGGCCAACCGCCTGCCGGACGCCTTGAAAGTCTCGGAAATGCAGGAAGGATAGCCCATGCCCGCGTCGCTGATACTGGCCTGCCTCTGGGCGCTTGGTGCCAACCTATTGGCGATGACCCCCAGCCGGGACAAACATTGGCGCGCGGCCTATGTCCTGATCGCGGTGGGAATCCCGATCGTGGGCTATGTGACGTATCAGACCGGTCCGCTGATGGGTGTGCTGTGCCTTCTGGCGGCCATGTCGATGCTGCGCTGGCCGGTGATCTATCTGTGGCGCTGGCTGCGCAGAAACGGGGCCGCCCCCGCGCCTGAACTGGCCGAAGATCCATGACCGGCCTGCCGCCGACGCTGACCCTTCTGATGATTGCCGCCTTTTGCGTGGGCGCGGGCATCTTCTACCGCGTGGCGATGCAGCACAGCCGCCATGCCGCGCTGATCGGCTGGGGCGTTTGCGGTGCCGTCGTCGTCGCTCTGGGATGGGCAGCCTACGCGTTGCAGGCCGGGCCGGGTGCGGCGATCTTTACCGGGCTGATCCTGCCCGTCTGGATGATGGGGGCGTTGGTCGGCCTGATCGTCGGCCTTGTCCGCCGCGCAGTCCAGAAATGAGCCGCCCCATGCCCACCCCGCGCGGGCGCCTGACGGCGCAGCGCAGCCTTGCGGACCTCACATGGCTGCGCGTCGGCGGACCTGCCGACTGGCTGTTTCAGCCTGCGGATGAAGAGGATCTGGCAGAATTCCTACGCAATCTGGACCCAGGCATCGCCGTCTTTCCCATGGGCGTCGGCAGCAACCTGATCGTGCGTGATGGAGGGCTGCGCGCCGTGGTGATCCGCCTTGGGCGCGGCTTCAACACCATCGAGGTCGACGGCACCCGTGTCACCGCCGGTGCCGCCGCGCTCGATGCCCATGTCGCGCGGCGCGCGGCGGAGGCGGGGGTCGATCTGACTTTCCTGCGCACCATTCCGGGCGCCATTGGCGGCGCGCTCAGGATGAATGCGGGCTGCTATGGCACCTATACGGCTGACGTCTTTGTCAGTGCCCGCGCGGTCACGCGGCAGGGCGAGATTGTCACGCTGGGGGCGGAGGATCTGAATTTCCGCTACCGCCAGACCGATCTGCCCGAGGGCTGGGTGCTGACCTCGGCCACGCTGACCGGGCCTGAGGGCGATCCTGCCGATCTGGCCGCGCGCATGGAGGCGCAGCTGAAAAAGCGGGACGAGACGCAGCCGACCAAGGACCGCACCGCCGGCAGCACCTTTCGCAATCCGGCAGGGTTCAGCAGCACGGGCGCGGCGGATGATGTCCATGATCTCAAGGCATGGAAGGTGATCGACGACGCCGGCATGCGCGGCGCGCGACGCGGCGGCGCGCAGATGAGCCCGATGCACTCGAACTTTCTGGTCAATACCGGCGGCGCCACGGCCGCCGATCTGGAGGGGCTGGGCGAAGATGTCAGAAAAAAGGTTTTTCAAACCAGCGCAATAGAGTTAGAGTGGGAAATCATGAGGGTCGGCGAACCGGCCCCTTCGGGAGGTGCTCCCGCACAGGACACTAAGAAAGACCAAAAAGACCAGGGCTGAAAACAGCCCGATACCAATAAAAACAGGGCCGTGAACGGCCAAAAATCAAAAAAGGGCCGCAAACGGCCCGGGACATTGAGGCAGATCGGTGGTTCGTTCGAGCAGAACAAACCCCAAAGTCGCGGTAATCATGGGCGGGTCGTCGGCAGAGCGCGACGTGTCGCTGTCATCAGGGCGTGAATGCGCCGCCGCGCTGAGGGATGAAGGCTATGATGTAGCCGAGGTGGACGCTGGCGCGGACCTCGCGCAAAAACTGTCCCAGATTGCACCCGATGTCGTCTTCAACGCGCTTCATGGCCGCTGGGGCGAGGATGGCTGCGTGCAGGGCTTGCTGGAATGGCTGCGCATCCCCTACACCCATTCGGGCGTTTTGTCCTCGGCCCTCGCCATGGACAAGGAGGCGACCAAATCCGCCTACCGCGCCGCAGGCCTGCCGGTCGTGCCCAGTATCATTGCCAATCGCGATGACGTGCGCGCGGCGCACCCGATGCAGCCGCCCTACGTGGTCAAACCCTATAATGAAGGCTCCAGCGTCGGCGTCTATATCGTGCATGAGGACGCCAACGGCCCCGCGCAGTTGAGCGATGACATGCCCGAGCGCGTGATGGTCGAGGCCTATGCGCCCGGCCGCGAGTTGACCACCACGGTCGTCGGCGACCGCGCACTGACGGTGACCGACATCATCACCGAGGGCTGGTATGATTACTCGGCCAAGTACGAGCTGGGCGGATCGCGCCATGTCGTGCCCGCCGGGATCCCGCAGGACATCTTTGATCTGTGCATGGATTACGCGCTCAAGGCGCATGAAATCCTCGGCTGCCGGGGTGTCAGCCGCACCGATTTCCGCTGGGACGAAAGCAAGGGGCAGGCGGGTCTGATCCTGCTCGAAACGAACACGCAGCCGGGCATGACGCCCACCTCGCTTTCGCCGGAACAGGCGCAGGCCACAGGCATGAGCTTTGGCGCGCTCTGCCGCTGGATGGTGGAGGACGCCTCATGCGATCGCTGAGCCTCCGCCAAAGCAGTGCCCGCCAGACGGGCGCCAAGGCCGATCCCGCGCCGTCGCGCTGGTCCTACCGGATGCAGCGCGTGCTGCTGACGCCAATGTATCGCCGGATGCTGCGTTTCGGCATTCCGTTCTGCCTCAGCTTCGGCATCGGGACCTGGTATTTCTCGGACCCCGCCGTGCAGCAGCGCATAGGGCTGGCCATTGTCGATTTGCGTCACCAGATCCAGACACGCCCCGAATTCATGGTCAAGCTGATGTCCGTCGAGGGCGCCAGCGACCGGGTAGCCGAAGACGTGCGCGATAGCTTCGCCTATACGCTTCCGGCCAGCTCCTTCGACATGGACCTCGACGCCGTACGTCTGGCAGTCGAGGAAATTCCGGCCGTTGCCGCCGCCGCCGTGCGCGTGCGCCAGGGCGGCGTTCTGGAAATTCGCATCAGCGAGCGGCGCCCTGCCGCCATGATCCGCGTGCAGGGCGGCCTGATCGTCGTGGACGAGGCTGGCGTTGCGCTGGATGCCGCTGCGCATCGCGGCGAGCGGCCCCACCTTCCCGTGCTGACCGGCCCCGGCGCCGAAGAGGCCGTGGCCGAGGCGCTGGCTATCCGCGCCGCCGCCGCGCCGCTTGCCGGACGGCTGCGGGGCCTCGTGCGCATGGGCGAGCGGCGCTGGGATTTGGTGCTGGACCGAGACCAGCGCATCCTTCTGCCCGAGGACGATCCGGTGCGCGCGCTCGAGCGCGTGATCGTGCTCAGCGAGGCTCAGGACATGCTGGAGCGCGATATCGCGGTGGTGGACATGCGGCTGTCGGATCGCCCGACGCTGCGAATGAAAGAGCGAGCCAAGACCGAATGGTGGCGCGTGCGGAATGAAAAGACGGGGACAGGCGCAGAATGATCGAACTTTATGA
Organism: Roseovarius maritimus; assembly: GCF_043355895.2. Classification (NCBI taxonomy): domain Bacteria; kingdom Pseudomonadati; phylum Pseudomonadota; class Alphaproteobacteria; order Rhodobacterales; family Roseobacteraceae; genus Roseovarius; species Roseovarius maritimus. The sequence goes on along the minus strand of NZ_JBHFPF020000002.1, from coordinate 456,591 downwards.
ATCCCAGCGCGCGATGCGCAACATGCGGCGCGCGGCAATGCAGCGGGGCGTCGTGGCGGTGCTGGACGTGGGCACCTCCAAGATCGCCTGCCTCGTGTTGCGCTTCGACGGGACCAGCCCGCGCAAGGATGACGGCATCGGCGCAATGGCGGGGCAGGCGGGCTTTCGCGTCATCGGCGCGGCTACCACCCGCTCGCGCGGTGTGCGTTTCGGCGAGATCGACGCGATGGCCGAGACCGAGCGCGCCATCCGAACTTCGGTTCAGGCCGCGCAGAAGATGGCGAACATGCGCGTCGATCATGTCATCGCGTGCTTCTCCGGCGCCTCCCCGCGCAGCTACGGATTGGCCGGGCAGGTCGAGCTTGAGGGACATAACGTCTCGGAACAGGATGTGAGCCGGGTGCTGTCCTCCTGCGAGGTCCCGGATTTCGGCGACGGGCGCGAGGTGCTCCACGCGCAGCCGGTGAATTTCGCGCTTGATCACCGCTCGGGGCTGATCGATCCGCGCGGTCAGATCGGCAACACGCTGAGCACCGACATGCATATGCTGACGGTTGACGGCGCCGCGATCCAGAACCTTGCCCATTGCGTCAAGCGCTGCGATCTGGAACTGGCGGGCGTCGCCAGCTCGGCCTATGTCGCGGGCATCTCAAGCCTCGTCGAGGACGAGCAGGAACTGGGCGCCGCCTGTATCGACCTCGGTGGCGGCAGCGCCGGCATATCGATCTTCATCAAGAAGCACATGATCTATTGCGACAGCGTCCGCATGGGCGGCGAGCATGTGACGTCCGACATCTCCATGGGCCTGTCGGTGCCCACGGCCACCGCCGAGCGGATCAAGACCTTCTACGGCGGCGTCGTCGCCACCGGGATGGACGACCGTGAGATGATCGAGATCCATGGCGATACCGGCGACTGGGACCATGACCGCCGCAGCGTCAGCCGCGCCGAGCTGATCGGCATCATGCGCCCCCGCGTCGAGGAGATCCTGGAGGAAGTGCGCGCGCGGCTGGATGCCGCGGGCTTCGATTGCCTGCCCAGCCAGCAGATCGTGCTGACGGGCGGGGGCAGCCAGATCCCCGGTCTCGACGGACTGGCCTCGCGCATCCTCGGCCAGCAGGTGCGCCTTGGACGGCCCCTGCGCGTGCACGGGTTGCCACAGGCGGCGACGGGCGCGGGATTTGCCAGTGCGGTGGGCATGTGCCTCTTTGCTGCCAACCCGCAGGACGAATGGTGGGACTTCGAATTGCCGGTCGACCGCTATCCTCAGCGATCGCTCAAACGCGCGGTGAAATGGTTCAAGGACAACTGGTGACCGCAAGATCGGGTGTCATCGGCAAAATCCCGCGAAAAAGCGCGAAAAAATGACTAGATTTGGTGTAGAAAGAGCGTTTTTTAGGTGACGATCCGGGTAATCCCCGGTAATAATTCCAATTAAGGCAGAAAAATGGCCCGCGAATGTGGGCGCAAACACAGGCGGACAGAGCAATGACATTGAACCTCACCATGCCCGGACGCGAAGATCTCAAGCCCCGCATCACCGTTTTCGGTGTCGGCGGTGCTGGCGGTAACGCGGTCAACAACATGATCGAAAAAGAGCTGGATGGGGTCGATTTCGTCGTTGCGAACACGGACGCCCAGGCGCTGCAGCAGTCGAACGCCGAGAACCGCGTCCAGCTGGGCGTCAAGGTGACAGAAGGCCTGGGCGCGGGCGCCCGTGCCTCGGTCGGCGCCGCCGCTGCTGAAGAGAGCATCGAGCAGATCGTCGATCACCTTGCAGGCGCGCATATGTGCTTTATCACCGCCGGCATGGGCGGCGGCACCGGCACCGGCGCCGCGCCGATCATCGCGCAGGCCGCGCGCGAGCTGGGTGTACTGACCGTCGGCGTCGTGACCAAGCCCTTCCAGTTCGAGGGCGGCAAGCGGATGAAGCAGGCCGAGGACGGCGTTGATGCGCTGCAAAAGGTCGTCGACACGCTGATCATCATCCCCAACCAGAACCTGTTCCGCCTCGCCAACGAGAAAACCACCTTCACCGAAGCCTTCTCGATGGCCGATGATGTCCTTTATCAGGGCGTCAAGGGTGTTACCGATCTGATGGTCCGTCCGGGCCTGATCAACCTCGACTTTGCCGACGTGCGCGCCGTGATGGACGAGATGGGCAAGGCGATGATGGGCACCGGCGAGGCCGAGGGCGAGGATCGCGCGATCCAGGCCGCCGAAAAGGCCATCGCCAACCCGCTGCTGGACGAGATCAGCCTCAAAGGCGCCAAGGGCGTGCTGATCAACATCACAGGCGGCACCGACCTGACCCTGTTCGAGCTGGACGAGGCGGCAAACCGCATCCGCGAAGAAGTGGACTCCGAGGCGAACATCATCGTCGGCTCTACCATGGATCCCGGCATGCAAGGCATGATGCGCGTCAGCGTTGTGGCAACCGGCATCGACGCCGCCCCCGCCACCACCGAAGTTCCGGTCCCCCGCCGGTCGCTGGCCGAGCCGCTGCGCCAGACCTCCAGCGTCGAAGAGCGTGAGGACATCGCGGCCAAGCCTGCACCCGCCGCCCCGGCGCCCCAGCCCGAGCCTGTCGCTGCCCGCAGCGAAGAGCAGGGAGAGCCGTCGCTCTTTACCCAGGTCGAGGCCGAGCGCGCCGCTGCCGAGGACCAGATGGAAGACATCTTCGAGCCGCGTGAGGAGCGCGCCGCGCCCGCGCCGCGTCCTGCGGCCCGCGCGGATGACGATCTGCCTCCCCCCGCCTACGTGCCGCGCGCAACGGAGGAGGATGAGGAAGATCTGAACGCTTATGTCGCCCCGCGCGCGCCGACGCCCGGCACGCCCTCGCCCGAGGCGATGGAACGTCTGCATCACGCCGTCGGTAACGCGGCCTCGCGCCGCCCCGAAGGCGCGCAGGCCCCGCAGCCCCGCGCACAACAAGAGCCGCCGCGCGAGCCTCAGCAGCAACCGCAGTCCGAGCGTCCGCGTTTTGGCATCAATTCGCTGCTGAATCGGATGACCGGTCACGGCCAAGAAGGTGAAGCGCCGCGCCAGCCGCGTCAGCAGCCCAGCGTGCAGGCGCAACAGCCAGCCCGCGCCGAGCCCGAGGAAGAGCGCGACGAGCAGATCGAGATCCCCGCGTTCCTGCGCCGTCAGGCCAACTGATCGCGGCCTCACGGCAGTGCAGCAAATGATGACAAAAGGCCGTCTTTGGGCGGCCTTTTTCCGTGATGAACGGGGATAATTCGCCTGCGTAACACGCTGACCTTAAACGATTAAAAGGCTTTCGGCGAAATGCCGCGCATAGGTCTTTCCTGCATGTTTCAATCGGTTGCAAAGATTGAGTTGAGCCTCGGGAACAAGGTCAGTAAATCCCTGTTAATCAAGTGCGGGCGATGTCCCCGCATAGAATTTATCTGAGGATCATCGTGCAGAATACTGTGTCCACTCCCATCACCTTCGACGGCGTCGGCCTGCATTCAGGTCGGCCTGCGCGTCTTGTGATCCATCCGGCGGATGTGGATAGCGGGATCATCTTCCGCCGCCTCGATTGCGAGGATGGCGCGGGCGACATCCCGGCCCGCTGGAACCTTGTCCATCAATCGCCTCTCTGCACCCGTCTTGAAAATGCGGAGGGTCTGCAGCTTTCGACGGTCGAGCATGTGATGGCGGCGCTGATGGGGTGTGGGATCCATAACGCGCTGGTAACAGTGGATGGTCCCGAAGTGCCTATTCTGGACGGCAGCTCGCTTGCCTTTGTGCGCGGTATCCTTGCCGCCGGTGTGGGCCGCCAGACCAGCCCCGTGCGGGCTCTGCGCGTAATGCGCGAAGTGACCGTGCGCCGCGGCGATGCGTGGGCAAGTCTGACGCCCAGCGACACGCTGACCATCGAGTTCGACATCATGTTTGACGACGCCGCGATCGGGACTCAGAAAAAGGTCCTGAACATGGCCAATGGCAGTTTCGTGCGAGAGTTGAGCAGCAGCCGAACCTTCTGCCGCAAGGCTGATGTTGACCTGATGCGCGCCAATGGCCTTGCCCTTGGCGGCTCGCTGGAAAATGCCGTGGTCGTGGATGGCGCGCAAGTGCTCAGCCCCGGTGGTCTGCGGCACGGGGACGAGGCGGTGCGCCACAAGATGCTGGATGCCTTGGGGGATCTCGCACTGGCCGGGGCGCCGCTTCTGGCGCATTATCATGGCCACAAAGCTGGGCATGCACTGACCAACGACCTGCTGCGCGCGCTTTTCGATCAGCCGGGCGCGGTGGAATGGGTGACATGCGATGCGGCGCTGGCGGCGCGTCTGCCGGGGGCCGGTGTGCATTGGGGCGAGGTGCCGCAGGTCGCCTGAGTGACCCCGTATCCGCCCCGTCATTCCCTCGGCGTCCCTGCCTCGCCACGCCGGATTCCGTGCTGGCACCGGCTGGATGATTGGGCTACAAACCGATCAGAGGCGAAGAAGGGCATATCAGGCATGACGTTTGGCAGACAGGGCGCAACACGGCGCGCGACACTGGCGGCACAACAAGCAAGATTTCTGGCGTCCAAGACCGCTGGCGCACTTCTTTTGACGGCGGCGCTTGCCTCTTGCGGGGGCATCAACAGCCGGGTCGAGCGCGGCGATGTCGATTACGAGAATTACACGGCGCAGCAGATCTTCGAGCGGGGCGAGTTCGATCTTGCCTCGAACAAGCCCGCGCTGGCCGCGCAGAGCTTTGCCGAGATCGAGCGGCTATATCCCTATTCGGACCTCACCAAGCGCGCGGTCATCATGCAGGCCTATGCCTATCACCGCGACGCCGATTACGAGGCCAGCCGCAGCGCGGCACAGCGCTATATCGACTTCTATCCGACGGATGAGGATGCGGCCTACGCGCAATACCTCCTCGCGCTCAGCTATTATGACCAGATCGACGAGGTCGGCCGCGATCAGGGCCTGACATTTCAGGCGCTGCAAGCCTTGCGCAAGGTGATCGAGCTCTATCCCGAGAGCGAATACGCGCGCACCGCGATGCTGAAATTCGACCTCGCTTTCGATCATCTGGCCGCCAAGGAGATGGAGGTGGGGCGCTACTACCTGCGCCGCGATCACTTCACCTCGGCGATCAATCGTTTCCGCGTCGTGGTCGAGGATTTCCAGACCACTTCGCATACCGCCGAGGCGCTGCATCGCCTGGTCGAGGCGTATCTGTCCTTGGGCCTGACGGACGAGGCTCAGACAGCCGGGGCCATCTTGGGCTATAACTTCCGCGCAACCAGCTGGTACGAGGACAGCTATGAGCTGCTCACGCGCCGCGGTCTTGCCCTCGAGGCGCGCGGTGACAGCTGGCTGGCACAGATCTATCGCCAGATGATCAAGGGCCAGTGGCTGTAACACAGGCGGTGGGCTAGGCTCACCCTACGGGTTCACGCAATGCTGCGCAGTCTGGACATTCGCGACATGCTGATCATCGACCGGCTGGAATTGGGGTTTCAGCCGGGCCTCAACGCGCTGACCGGCGAGACGGGGGCAGGCAAGTCGATCCTTCTGGACAGCCTCGGCTTTGTACTCGGCTGGCGCGGCCGCGCCGAGTTGGTGCGCAGCGGCGCCGAGCAGGGCGAGGTGACGGCGGTCTTCGACCTGCCCGAAGGCCACGCCGCCCATGCGGTGCTGGAGGAGGCGGGTCTGCCCGCCGCCGATGAGCTGATCCTGCGGCGCATCAATACCGTGGACGGGCGCAAGACGGCTTGGGTCAATGATCGCCGCTGCTCGGGCGAAGTGTTGCGCAGCCTCAGCGAGACGCTGGTCGAGCTGCATGGACAGCATGACGATCGCGGCCTTCTGAACCCGCGCGGTCACCGCATCCTTCTGGACGATTACGGCCAGCTTGACGCGCTCAAGGCTGATGTGCGTGCCGCCTGGAGCGCACGCCAGGCCGCGCAAAAGGCGCTGGAGCGCGCGGAAGCGGCCCTTGAGGCCGTGCGTAGCGAAGAGGAGTTCCTGCGCCATGCCGTGGCCGAGATGCGCAGCCTGAGTCCCGAGCCGGGTGAGGATGCCGCGCTGGACGCCCGCCGCCGCATGATGCAGGCCTCCGAGCGCGTGCGCAGCGATATCGCCAAGGCCGCGCAGGCGCTGGGCAATGACGGGGCCGAGGGTGCGGCAGGCGACGCGCTGCGCTGGCTCGAGGATGCCAGCGCGCAGGTGGATGGCCAGCTGGAGGCGACGATTGCCGCCCTTGGCCGCGCCATGGCCGAGCTGGACGAGGCCGCGCGCGGCGTCGAGGATTGCCTTGAGGCGCTGGCCTTCAACCCCGCCGAGCTGGAGGAAACCGAGGAGCGCCTCTTTGCCATCCGCGCCCTTGCCCGTAAGCATGACGTAATCCCAGACGAGCTTGGCAGCTTTGCCGAGGGGCTGGAGGCGCGGCTGGCCGCACTTGATGCAGGCGATGCCGAACTTGAGGCTCTGCGCGCCGAGCTGAAGCGCGCGGGCAAGCTCTATGACGATGCCGCAAGCACCCTCAGCGCCGCCCGCGCCGAGGCGGCAGGCCGCCTCGATGCCGCCGTGATGGCCGAGCTTGCCCCGCTCAAGATGGAGCGGGCGGTGTTCGAGACCACGATGACCGAAATCCCGCCCGGCCCTGACGGCATCGACGAGGTGGCGTTTCGCGTCGCTACTAACCCCGGCGCGCCCTCCGGCCCCTTGGCCAAGATCGCGTCAGGCGGCGAGCTGAGCCGTTTTCTGCTGGCGCTGAAGGTCTGCCTGACGGGCAGCCAGCCCGGTCTCACAATGATCTTTGACGAGATCGACCGCGGCGTGGGTGGCGCGACGGCGGATGCGGTGGGACGCCGCCTTGCCGATCTGGCCTCGGGCGGGCAGGTTCTGGTGGTCACGCACAGCCCGCAGGTGGCCGCACTGGCGAGGCATCACTGGCGCGTGGAAAAGCGCGTGGAGGATGGGATGACCCTTTCGACCGTCACATCGCTCGACCCAGAGGATCGCGTGGCCGAGATCGCCCGCATGCTTTCGGGCGATACTATCACCCCCGCCGCACGCGCGGCTGCCGAGGCGTTGATGGCGGGCTGAGCCGGCTTACTCTTGCTGCTGACGGCGAACCATCTCGCGCGATACCTTCAGGATTGCCGCGCCTTGGGGGCGGTGCGCCCTCCGTGGCCTGCATTTACAGCATTGCGGAGGTCCTGACTGCCCGGCGCGTAGCGCGAAATGGACAGCAGATTATCGACGCCCCGTTTTTGTCTTTCTACGCCGCGCGATTGATCCTTCCGGCAATTCTCGCATCTGGCGATTTTTCTCAGATTGGCAAGGTTCGAAATTTCGATCCTGTCCGACGTTTGCAATCTGATCGCGCCCTTGTCACAGAGCTGATGCAATCCGCGACACAGCGTTTCGACCGTCATATCCAGAAGGGACGCCAGATCGCGCCTGCTCAGCTCGATATTGATGACCGGGGTACCAAGCTCATGCTCAACCGATATCTGGTGAACCACCCAGAAGGCGATGCGCTGCAGTGTCTTGCGCCCGCGCATGGCCGCCACCCACAGCCGGTTCTCCTCAAGCTGGCGGGCTGCTACCTCGAGATACGCCCGATAGACCTGCGGATGCTCATGCATGAGCTGATCCAGCGTGTCACGGTTGAACCAGCATATCGTTACCGGTGTCACGGTCTCCCAAGAAAAGGCGTTTTCCCGTTTGCTCAGATCGCCGACAACACGGCCCGGTTTCAGAAGCTCCAGCAGGTGGTTCTCGCCATCGGGGGTCAGCAATACGATCTTGACCAGGCCGGATGAAATAATTCCGATCCGATCCGAGACTTCGCCCTGCAAGGCAATCTCTTCACCGGCCTTGTAGCGGATATTCTGGGTTCTCGAAGAGACGGCAGTCGCGGCCATACCGTCAAGAAGGCTGCAAAGACCCACACGGCCCGCCTCGCAGGATGCGCAAACATCCAAGAATTGTTGCGGTGATGTCGTTGAATAAACCATTGCCCCCCCCCGGTTTCGATCGCGTGCTATGGTTGCAAATTCTTTCACGCCAGCGCAGGAAACATGGCGGTATTTTAAGATTTTACAGCCGCGACGTCCGGGCTAGATTTGTATAGAATTGTGCGTGGGATGCCGGATTGGTGTCGCATGGCTTCGAAAAAGGAACGACCATGAGCGACACGTCACGCGAAGGCCAGCGATCGGATGCCCAAGGTGTTGACGTCCGTTTGTCCATGTTCATCTCGCATGCACCAGTTGCTGTGGCCATGTTCGATCGCGAAATGCAGTATGTTGCGGGATCGCAACAATGGCTGCAACACTACGCGGCGGATACCTCCGATCGGCAGGACGCGGCGGACGGGCAAGGGACACCCAGCCTGCCCAAGCGCCTGAATGATGCGTATCAGCGTGCGCTGGCAGGCGAAGAGCTGTCCTGCGATGAACAGGCCATCGAGTGTGAAGATGGGCGCACCGCGTGGGAGCGGTGGCGCGTCACCCCGGTACGCGACTCCAATGGGGACGTTCTGGGGGTCGCTGTCTACTGCGAAGACATCTCCGAGCAAAAAGCGGCGGGGGACCGGTGCCGCGATAGCGAAACACGGCTGCGCCTTATGATCGACGCGGTTGGGATCGGTCTTGTAGAGCGGGATCTGGAGACTGGCGAGGGCGCGGCCAGCGCGACTTTCCGGCGATTGATTGGCTTGGCCGAGGACGCCGTGCCCGCTGATCTGGATAGCTGGATCAAGCTGCTCAGGCCGCCTGATCCTGCGGCCTTTCGCGAGGCACGGCGCCGCGCGCTAGACCCCGCGGGGGACGGGTTTTTCAAATCCGAGGTCAGACCGACCGTCGAAGGCCAGAAGCGCGACATGCAGCTCATCGGGCGCGTCGTGTTCGCCGAGCGGGATGGCCAGAAACAGCCCTCGCGCTTTGTCGGCATCCTGATCGACGGCACCGCATACAGCGAATTGCAGATGTCGCTGGCCCGGTCACAGCGGCTGGAGACGGTGGGACGGATTGCGGGCATCATCGCGCATGATTTCAACAATCTGCTTTCCGTCATTCTGGCCAATCTGGAACTGGCAGCCCTGCGGGTGACCGACCCGGTGACAAGTGATCTGCTGCAATCCGCCATCGAATCGGCCGAAATGGGCGGTGATTTCAACAAGAAGCTGCTCAGTCTCTCAGGTCAGAAGGATGCCGTGCCGCCGCTGATCAGGCTGGACGATCATATCCTCAAGACATGGGCCATGCTTGAACGCCTGCTGACCGAGCATGCGGCGTTGCATTTCGTGCCCGGCGGAGAGGACCATTGCATTTGCATGAACCCGTCTGAACTGGACGGCGCCATTCTGAACCTCGTTCTCAATGCGCGCGACGCTCAGTCCGAGGGCGGCGAGATCGTCATCGCAACCCGCACGGTCGATATCAGTGAGGACCGGGCCAAAAGCTATGAAGACGGAAGACCGGGGCGGTTTCTGGAGCTCAGCGTGTCGGACCGCGGTATCGGCATGTCCGCGGCGGATATTCGAAAGGCGCGCGAGCCGTTTTTCACCAGCAAGCCGCCGACACTGGGCACCGGGCTTGGCCTGACCAGCGTTGCCGCCTCGGTTGCGCGGGCGGACGGGTTCATCACGATTGAGTCAGAGCCGGGGCAGGGAACCAAGGTATCCCTCTTCCTGCCGATTGCCGAGTGCGTCTCGTCCCAAAGCATCAGGCAGCGGGACATGCCGCTCGGAAATGGCGAACTCATACTCGTCGTCGAGGATGACGACAGGGTCCGTGAGGCGACGCTGAAACGTCTGGAAGCGCTTGGATATGCGGTGATCGAATCCTCCGATGGCTCTGGCGCGCTGAATTTGCTGGCCGAGGGCGAGCCGGTGGACCTGGTGTTTTCCGACGTGGTCATGCCCGGCGGGATCTCGGGCTATGATCTGGCGGATGAAGTCGCGCAGCATTATCCGCAAGTGGCTGTGCTGTTGACCTCAGGTCACATCTCGATCCGCCGCGCGCCGCATAAAGGAGCAGGGCCAGTTCCGGAGCTGCTGAAGAAACCGTATTCGATGGCGGTTCTTGCTCAGGCGGTGGAGCGCGCGCTCAGGCCTGCTGAGGCACGGGAGTAACCTCGCCGCTAAAAACGTAGCCCACCCCGCGGACCGACCGGATGAGCAGGACCTCATCATCCGGTGTTTCGATCTTGCGGCGCAGGCGCGCGACATGGCCATCGATGGACCGATCACAAGGCGACCAGTCGCGCCCGTAGAGCGCATTGGAAATCTCGTCACGGCTTAGCACGCGCCCGGGATGGCGCACGAAAAGTTCCAGCAACTGCAATTCCATTGCAGTCAGATCCAGCGGGGTGCCATCCAGATGCCGGGCGGTCTTGCGGGTCAGATCCAATTCGCTGTGATTGAATAAGACCTTGGACGGCGCCTCGACGACCGAGCGATAACGCTCCAGCGTTTTTTCCAATCTCAGAATGACTTCGCGGATGTGAAACGGTTTGAGGATATAGTCGTCCGCGCCACATTCCAGACCCCGGACGCGGTCATAGGGCTCACTTCGGCCCGAGATCATGACCACCGGAATATTGCGTTGGGCACGCAATTCGCGGGCAAGTTTCAGCCCGTCTTCCTCGCCCAGATTGAGATCGAGGGTAATCAGCGTGATGTCGTGATCATTAATGGATCCAAGCATCGAGGCGCGGTCCCACGCCTCGAACACCTGCCACCCTTGGGACATCAATCCCAGGCGGAGCGTCTTTCTGACTTCAGGATCGTCTTCAACGACAAGAACAGAAACGGTGGCCATGGCAGGTCAGTCTTGAACCTCGTTCAGTTGCAAAGACGTTAAATCAGAAAGAAGCGAGATATCAAAGCATTGCCGCTGTTCATAATCTGACGAACTGACCCTCGTAGATCTGGGAAAAGCGGCGGCATCCGCACGAGCGTGAGATGCGGATGCCAATAGCGTCTTACCCGGCTTTGATCTTGATTGTCTTTTCGGACTCAAGCGCCGCTTGCGATTTGGGGACATCGATCGTCAGCACACCCTTCGAAAACTGCGCGTCTATCTTGCCGTAATCGACATTCTCGGGCAGGCGGATCGAGCGTTGGAAGCTGCCCCAGCGGCGTTCGCTGAGATGATGGCTGGCATCTTCCTCTTTGGTTTCCTCGGATTTCTCGCCACTGATGACAAGCGCCCCGTTACTGGTCTTCACGTGGACCGCTTCGGGATCCATCCCGGGAAGCTCGGCGGTGATCTTGTAGGCTTTCTCCGTCTCGGTCAGGTCCATTGCCGGAAACAGGGGAAATGCGTGTCCCTGTCCTCGGGTTTGCCCGGGGCTGCGGTCGAACCACAGGCCGGGCTCGAAAGCGTCGAAGAGGCGGTCCATCTCATCGCGAAGGCTGCCGAATCCTGTCCAGGGACTAAGCCCGCGCGACGCATTACCGCTCTCACGCGAGACAGGCACATTGCCGGATTGCTTGGGCATTTACATCTCTCCTTTTGGCTTGCCGCCGTTGGCTGTGCACCGCGACCGGATGCACAGCCAACGGCATTTTCCGCATCCTCCGGCGACGGGCGGATCACTGCGCGTCGCAGAGTGCGGAAGGTTCACGAACGCTTGCATGATGGCCGAGTCGGCGTGTGTCAGCATTGATCAGCGTCAATGAGGCCGGCGCCTGTCCGAGGCATATTGCAAAGAACAGGGGGTGGAGGATCGTTATGAAAACTGCATTTCGAAAAATTGCATATTTTATTGGATCGGCATTCCTTGCCAATTCCGCGCTGGCCGAGGAAGACGCTTGGGGCAAGCATTTCTACGATCAGAACTGCGCGACATGCCACGGCGCAGAAGGCAAGGGGAACGGCAACTTGGCTGAGTGGCTCAGCATTGAGGTGCCTGACCTCACCATGCTCAGCGAGCGCAACGGTGGCGAGTTTCCGATGCTGCGCGTGATCCATATCGTTGATGGCCGCAGCGAATTGCGCGCCCATGAAAACCCGATGCCTCCCTTCGGCGCCAAGTTCAGGGATGAAATCCAGCCGCCATATGGGATGGCTGGTGCGACAAATGTGTTGATCCGCGGCCGCGTTCTGTCGATTGCCGACTATCTGCAGACAATTCAGAAATAGGTGCAGGCCGAACAGATCGTGGGGCTGTCTCTCCCATGCTGGCCCACTCGGCCATTACCGAGCCGTGCAACTGGATTGCAGGGCGCGAATGGCTGCCGCAAGTTCGCGCGATGAGAACCGCACGAGGCTTTTGTTGAATTCCCGGCGCACGGTACCTTGCAGATCGCCCGATATTTCCGCTTGCCAGAGGCTGATGATTTCGGAGGGGCATATGACCACAAGCTCGTCGAATCCGTCTGCGTCTCTTTGCTGCTCCAGATAGCTGAGGACTTCGCGCACGAAGGTGCGGGCCTCTTTCTGCAAGGACTCCGGCTCACCGCCATCTGCAAAGCGTCCGTTGCCACCACCCGTCGCAGGGGCGGTCTGGCTGCGCTCCTCGATTGCGCCGCCAAGGTTCAGGCTGCGGCCCTGTATCGTCACCTCGACCGGGATCCTGTCGTTTGGTCCGGGCAGGGATCTCAATATGCGCGCGCGGGTCGTATTCAGAACCACATACCAGATGCGTACGGGTTGCATCGCCCTGTGCCTACTTGTGATGGCCGGCGACGGCACGTGTCAACTCCCCGGCAAGCTGGAGCGCGGACGAATGGGCCACATCGCCAAGGCTGAGCATTCCGACCATCCGTTTATCATCGTCAAGCACTGGCAACCGCCGGATCTTTTTCTGATCCATGAGGTGGATGGCGTCTTCCACCGTCTCCTCGGTGCGGCAATAGACGACATTCTTGCTCATCACGTCTTCGGCCTTGGTCTTGTGCGCGTCGAGTCCCTTTGCCACCACGCGCAAGGCAAGGTCCCGATCGGTAATCATCCCGACCAGTCTGTCGTCCTGGCCAATCATGACGGCACCTATATCCTCCTTGGCCATGCGCTCGGCGATCTCACTGACCGGCGTGTCGGCCTCGACCCACTCTGCCGGGCCATGCATTGCATCGCTGATTTTCATGATGTCCTCCTGACAAGGTCTGGTCCAGACTTGCGCATTTTTGCGCTGCGCGCATTGATAGTGGTCAACCCCCCCAGGCTTGCGGGAACGCTCTGCCGTGCCGCGATGCCGCTAGCCGGAGACCTGCCGGAAGACGCCGAGATAGGCCGAGATATCCGAAAGGGTGATGACACCCTCGAGGTGATGATTGTCGATGACGAGGAGTTTTCGTCGGCCGGTTTCCATGATGACGGACATCAGCTTGGTTCCGGCCATCGCGGGAGGCACGGAGTTGTCGGGCGCGACAGGCTCGAAGATGTCGCCGACGGTCGTCTGGGCCCAACGCGCCCTCTCAACGCCTCGGATCAGGTGGTAGTCGACATAGCCGAGCAGCGCGCCATTCTCGACGACTGGAGCGAAGCTGATGCCATGCTCGAGAAACACATCATCGACCAGATGGGCAAGAGTGGTATCCGGATGCGCCGTCCACGGATTGCGCGTCATCAGATCGGCAACCGTCCGCCCCTCCAGCGCCGTCTTGCTTTCAAGTTGCAGAAGTGCGGCGCGCGAGGTGGCAAGAACGAATAGACCGATGAGCACCGGCCAGAGCCCAACGCCCACCGCACCCGAAAAAATGATGTAGAGTCCGAGGCCCATGAACCCGTAGGCGAAGATGGCCGAGACATGGGTTGCGCGGCGGGTTGCGCTCAGCAGATCACCCGACTGCGTCCAGAGCCATGCCCGCAAGACGCGCCCGCCATCCATCGGGAACGCCGGGAGCAGATTGAACGCGGCCAGGATCAGGTTGATACTGGCAAGATAGGACAGGAGCATAATCGCCGTTTCGGGCATTGCGGCGATCTCGGCGATCCACGCGACGGTCCAGAAGGTGGCCGCGATGCAAAGGCTGGCGATGGGTCCCGCGATGGCGATCCAGAATTCGCTGTTGCCGTCGGCCGGCTCGGATTTCAGTTCTGCAACGCCGCCGAAAAGAAAGAGGGTAATGCCGGAAATATGCAGGTCGAACCGCCTTGCAACCTCGGCATGTGCCAATTCATGAAGGATGAGGGACGCAAAGAGGCCCAGCATCGCGATCACGGCGAGCGTAACCAACGTACCCCTGGTGGCGTCCGGCAAGACAGTTGGGAAGTAGGAGGTCGAAAGGCTCCAGACGATCAGTGCGGCGATCACGAGCCAGCTGGCATCCACTTTGATGTCAAAGCCGCTGATGCGTGCAATCCGAACGGCGCTACCCCACATGGGCTTCTCCTGTTTCCTTTGCGTTCCGTTCATTCACGGAACGTCATTTGTAAAATATACATGAGGTCCTGTGCCAAGTGAAATGGCGCATGCCCGTTTCCGCAGGTGCGCCTTCGGTCTGCTTTGCACGTCTCATGTCATGGGCCTCGCGTTGCGCGGCTGGCCGCCATGAAAGCGCATGGTCATCTTTTGAAATTGATGGTGGTCAATACCTGGACTCCGGGCAGAAGGGCGTGCAGGGGCAGGCGTGTCCGCATCCGGCGGCGTCTCTTACAGACCGAACGGGTAGGTTTCATCCTCGGCCACGTTGCTCAGCGTGGCGAGAGGGGTCACGGCCCGGCTGCGATCGAACCAGACGAAGGTATCATATTGCTCGGACAGGTTGGCGGGGCTGTAGTGGCTCGCCCTTTCGGTTTCGGGCCGGTAGATCACGCCGATATAGCGCTCCAGCCGGTCCCGCGAGAGCAGGTTTCGGAAGGCGTCAGGCTGATCCTTCCTGAAGTCCCAGAGGAAGCGGTCCAGATCGAGCGCATGGCACATTTCCTCATGGCTGCCGGGCAGCGGGGACCGGATGGTCTTGATCTCCATCGGCGCGTCCCATTCGGACGCCGCCGCGACGGTGCCCGACGCCGTTCCGAATCCGACCAGCGCCGCCGCATCGCCATATTCCTCGCGGCAAAGCTGGCCGATATTCAATTCGCCCCGGCTGCGGCCCATATCCGTATGGCGCGCGTCGCCGATATGCGAATTATGCGCCCAGACCACCACCTTCTTGTCCGGCCCTGCATGATCCAGGATCTGGCGTAGTGTCTGGAACATGTGCTGGTCGCGCAGGTTCCATGACAGGGCCGAGCCGTGATACATCACCCGGTAATAGCGCTCGGCATTGGCGACAAGCCGCGCGTTCTGGGCCGCGTCAAAGAACCGGTCGCCGTCCTTGCTGTTATACTCAAGCTGCTTTTTGAGCAGATCGACAAGGATCTGCGTCACTGCCTTTTCGCAAAGAGAAAAACCCTGGGTCAGTGCCGCCCGCCCATAGGCTGCGGGGGTGCGCGCCCAAGGTGCCAGACAGGCGTAACGCTCGCGCGCAAGCGCCGCCGCCTGGTCATCCGTCTTGTCGAGATAGGACAGGACGGCAGCCATCGAGGCATTCATGTTGTAAAGATCCAGCCCGTAGAAGGCGACGCGATCCTCCATCGGTCTGGCGCGGTTGTGTTGCGCCAAAAAATGCATGAAGGAGTCGAATTCTTTGTTGCGCCACATCCATGTGGGAAAGCGCGCAAAGGGCGTGCCGGACATCGCCTCATATGGTTTCTGGCGTATGTGGCGGTCGATCATCGCGGCGTCCGGCCAGTCGGCCTCGATCGCGACAATCGAAAAGCCGTGCTCTTCGACAAGCCGCCGGGTGATGGCGGCGCGTGCGGCGTAGAACTCGGATGTGCCATGCGAGGCCTCTCCCAAGAGCACGACCCGCTTTGATCCGAAACGGTCAAATGCCTTTGCAAAAGCGGGATCCTCGATATGTGGTAGAGGCTCGGCCGCGTCCATCAGAACTTTGCGCTCGTCTTTGGTGAGCGTCGTGGGCGCCGTCGGGGTTCTTGCGGACCCGGGGGCGTGCAGATGCGTTTTGAACCAATCGGAGGCATGACCGATCACGGCATCCAGCGCTCCCGGCTCTTCAAAGAGGTGCCCGGCGCCCGGCACGATCTCAAGCTGTTTCGGACACCCTAGCACCGCGCGCGCCTGTTTGTTCAGCCTGATGACATCATGGTCCTCGCCGCCGACGATCAGAAGGGACGGTGCCTGAACCTGTGGCAGGTAGTCCATTGCCAGATCCGGGCGGCCACCACGCGACACCACAGCCGCGATCCGCCCCCGGAGTTCGGCAGCAGCCACAAAGGCGGCAGCGGCGCCCGTACTGGATCCGAAAAGGCCCAGCGGCAAATCCTCAAGATCGGGCTCGGACGTGATCCAGATCGACGCTTCCAGCACTCGGTCCGCCAGCATCGGGATATCGAAGACATTGCGCCGATCCTGTCCCTCGTCCGGCGTCAACAGATCGATCAGAAGCGTGGCGAAGCGGTGGCTGTTCAGTTGGTCGGCAACATAGGTGTTGCGCGGGCTGAGTCGGCTGGACCCGCTTCCATGCGCAAAGAGAATTATGCCTTTGGGGTCGCGGGGAACGGTCAGATCTCCGGTCAGACCGAGCGGGGGAATGGCCACCTGCCTTCGGTAGAGATGGGGCGATTTCGCATCGGTGCCCGCTGGGGCCGCCTTCAGCAATGAAACGGTTTCCTCGTCCGACAGCTGATGAAAGTCCTGGTAGAACGCCCCGACGCCGCGAAATTCAGAGACAGGATGGACGCAGATGATGTCGTCGGCCTGATCATATATTTCCTGCAAGGCGGATTTCGGCGCGACAGGCAGTGCCACCACGATCCGGTTCGGGCCAAAGCGTTTGAGGCCGATCAGGGCCGCTTTCATCGTGGCCCCTGTGGCCAGTCCGTCATCGACGACGACAACTGTTCGGCGCCTGGGGTCCAGCCGGGTCCGGTTGCCAAGATAGAGCGCCTTGCGCCGCTCTAGTTCGGCCCGCTGATCGGCGACGGCTTTTGCGATATAGGCGTCATCCGCACCCGAAAGCCTGCGAACATCCTCATTTATGACGATCTGTTCGTCGGCGCCCTCTACTAGCGCGCCAAGCGCCACCTCGGGGTTTCCCGGCGCGCCGATCTTGCGCACCAAAAGCAGGTCAAGCGGAGCCCCCAGCGCCTTTGCAACCTCGACCGCCACTGGAACGCCGCCGCGCGGCAGGGCATAGATCAGCGGATTGTCCAATTCCAGACTCGCCAGCAGCCCGGCGATCTCTCGGCCGGCATCCGATCGGTTCTTGAATTCGCGGGTAGAGCTGTTCATGGCATCCAGTCTAGCGGGCTGCGCAATGGACCAGGTTGATTTTTCTCAATGAGGACGGCCGGAATCGGTTTCCCTGCTAAGCGTTTCAGGGCGCCATTCCTTCATCGCGACCGGCGCGGTATGCGGCTCATGAATGTCATGGGGCCAGCCAAGTTCTGCCGATCGGCTGGGCGCTTGCGAGTATCTTGATCGAAATCAATGGAGCGGTGTATTTTTTCCTACACTGATCGCGTTCGTGCTTTTGGAGGCGGGGAGGTGCAAGATAAAGCGTGGTGGAAAAGGCGGGTGGCAGAGATTTTGTGAGAAGGCTCGCGCCCGGAAGCTATGCGTTTCCGACGCGAGACACGCCGGGACGCCCTGAGTTGACACCCGAATTGCAAAAATACATGCACGTCTTGGGTCCGACCCCAAAACGCTGTCTTGAGGCACTTGCGGATCTGGGCATGTCCGACGTCGAGATCGGCCAATATTTCAGGATGCCCTGCAGGCGTGTCACAGAGCTCAGGCAGATCTGGAGGATCGATGGCAAAGCGTGACGACCTTTGCGAATGCAAGCAAGGTGATGGATCGCGCCTCAAGTGCCGGGGGCTCTTGATCGAATCCGGATTGCTTCCGGTTTTGTTGATCGTCGGGTATTCCGAAAGCGAGGCCGAACCGGATTGGGCGGCGAGAAGTATCCGCGACACCGCCGGGTGAAGGTGCGTGAAAAAATCCACGAAAAGGAAGAATGATGGCGGGCGATCCGGAAATGCAGGCCTTCGCCGCAGCGACCAAAGAGGTTCTGGCCCGGGTGGGGACGGCGCCTGAAACCGGGCTTTCGGCCGAAGACGTTCTCGCAAGGCGCAAGAAATACGGGCGCAACGAGTTGCGCCAAGCGAAGGGCAAGAGCGCCCTGTCGATCCTTCTGCACCAATTCAAGAGCGTTATCGTCTGGCTTCTGGTTGTTGGGGCAGGGTTCTCGATCTGGCTGGGGGATCTGGTCGAGGCGGGCGCGATCATCGTCGTGCTGATCATCAACTCCGCAATCGGGTTCTTCACGGAATTGCGCGCTGAAAAGTCGATGACGGCCCTGCGCCGGATCGCGCGGGTTCGCACGCGGGTGCGACGGGACGGCGCCGAGCGTACGCTGGATGCGCAGGAGCTTGTGCCCGGCGATATCGTTCTGATCGAAGAAGGCGACGTGATCACGGCCGATCTGCGGCTGATCGAGGTTGCCGATCTGCATTGCGACGAAAGCGTACTGACTGGCGAATCCGCCCCCGTGGTCAAGGATGCAGGTCGGCTGGACCCGGACACGCCGCTGGCTGACCGCGTGAACATGGCCTTCAAAGGCAGTTCGGTCACGCGCGGGCGGGCCGAGGCCGTCGCCATGAGCACCGGTATGCAAACGGAGTTGGGCCGGATCAGCGATCTGGCGCAATCGGCCAAGGGAGAGGTCGCACCGCTGGAGCGCCGGCTTGACAGGCTGGGCCACCGCCTCGTGTGGCTGACGCTGGGACTGGCAGCGTTCACGACCTTCCTCGGCGTTCTGCGGGGACATGCGCTGAGCGACATGATCGAGACCGGGGTGGCGCTGGCCGTGGCAGCGGTGCCCGAGGGCTTGCCGGTGGTCGCCACTTTGACGCTGGCGCGCGGCATGTGGCGCATGGCGGCCCGCAACGCCCTGATCTCGAACATGCCATCTGTCGAGACGCTGGGTGCCACGACCATCATCCTGACTGACAAGACCGGAACCCTGACCGAAAACCGCATGACCGCCAATCGATACCTGGTGCCGGAAGGGGACATTTTGCTTGAGGAAAGGGGCAAGGATACGCGTTTCGCGCTGAACGGAGAGAATGTTTCGGTAAGCCAGAGCGGCGCGCTGGAGCAATGCCTGAGGATTGGCGCGCTGTGCAATACCGCGACGCTCGATGAGGGGGCAGGCAAGGCCGAGGCCAACGGAGATCCGATGGAACAGGCCCTTCTGCTCGCCGCCAGATCGGCAGGCTTCTCGCGCGACACTCTGGAGCAAGAGTATCCGCAGACCGGCCAGCACCCCTTCGATCCGACCGAAAAGATGATGGCCACGCTCCATGAGCGCGATGGCCAAACATTTCTTGCGGTCAAGGGTGCCCCGGAGGCGGTGCTGGCGGTGTGCACCCACGTGATGGCCAAGGACGGTACGGCCCAGCCGATGGAGGGCGCCGCGCGCGCCGAGTGGCAAGCACGTTCCGAGGCGGCAGCGCGCGAGGGGCTGCGCCTTCTTGGCCTGGCCTCGAAAACCGCTACCAGCGACAATGCCGACCCTTATGACGATCTCACGCTGGCAGGCATGGTGTGCCTGCTCGACCCGATCCGCGCCGACATTCCAGAGGCCATCAGCGCTGCGCGCCGGGCAGGCGTTCAGGTGATAATGATGACCGGTGATCATGCCGACACCGCTGTGACGATTGCCGGGCACGCCGGGCTGGGGAACAAAGAAATCGCGGTGCTGGAAGAGGCCGATCTTGGCGATCTCGAAACCGTTGCTTGCGATGGCGATGAGGGCCGGGCGCTCAGGAATACCGACGTTTTCGCCCGCGTCCAGCCCGAGACCAAGTTGAGGCTTGCTGCGTTCTTTCAGCGGTGTGGCGCGATCGTCGCGATGACGGGTGACGGCGTTAATGACGCGCCCGCGCTGAAAAAGGCCGATATCGGCATCGCGATGGGCCAGCGCGGCACCGAGGTCGCCCGTGAGGCGGCGGATATGGTGCTGAAAGACGACAAGTTCGCCACCATCATCTCGGCGATGCAGCAGGGGCGGGTGATCTTTGGTAATATACGTTCCTTTGTCGTCTACCTGATGTCCTGCAATGTCAGCGAGATCCTCGTGGTCGGGCTGGCCGTGGGGATGGGGCTGCCTGCACCGCTTCTGCCGCTGCAGATCCTGTTTCTGAACCTCGTGACGGACGTCTTTCCCGCCTTCGCGCTGGGTCTCGGGCGCGGGGATGCTGCGGTGATGACCCGGCCCCCACGCGATCCGGCCGAAGGGATCGTTGCGCGCGATCAATGGGTGCTGATCGGGGCGCTTGGCGCGCTGATCACGGCCCTCACGCTGGGCGCCTTTGCGCTGGCGCTCTTCTGGTTGCGGCTGGATATCGGGCCTGCGGTAACGGTGTCCTTCCTGACGCTGGCACTGGCGCAACTGTGGAACGTGTTCAACATGCGCAAGGCCGGCAGCAGCCTGATCTTCAATGAAGTGACGCGGAACCCTTATGTGTGGGGTGCGCTTGCGCTCTGCCTCGGTCTGATCGCGGCGGCGCTGTGGCTGCCGGGCCTGTCGGATATCTTGAAGCTGCCCGATCCCGGCCGTGAGGGGCTGGCGCTCGCCTTTGGGGTAAGCCTTCTGCAATATATTCTGGGTCAGGGCATCGCAGCCCTTGCCGCGCCTGCGCCTCCTGAGGGGCGCGCGCAATAAGCATTCACGGGGGCCGAACATGCCAATGCATAACGCCGAAATCGCCGAGGTTTTCCGCAAGATGGCGAACCTTCTTGAAATCGACGGGGCCAACCAGTTTCGCGTGCGCGCCTACCGTACCGCGGCGGGCACGCTGTCCGGCTTGCCGCGGGATGTGGCCGGTATGATTGCCGAGGGGCAGGATCTGTCCGACTTGCCCGGCATTGGGGACGATCTGGCGGGCAAGATCGCGGAGCTTGTCGATACCGGCGCGCTGGAGGCGCTGCACGATGTCGAGACCCGCGTGCCGCCGGGCCTGTCCGACATGGTCCGGCTTCCCGGTCTTGGGCCCAAGAAGGTCAAGGCGTTGTTCGATGCGCTTGGCTTGGACAGCCTCGAGGCGTTGCGCAAGGCAGTAGAGGCCCGAAAAATCCGGGGCTTGCCCGGCTTCGGGGCAAAGTCCGAAGAGAAAATTCACATCGCACTGGACCGTTTCGAGCAGCAGGAAAAGCGATTTCGCCTGATGGATGCCGAGCATGTCGCCGAGCCGCTGATGGCATTCGTCAATGCGATCACCGGGGTCAAGCGGGCCACAATCGCGGGCAGTTTCCGGCGCAGCAAGGAAACCGTGGGCGATCTTGATATCCTTGTGACGGCGAAACGCGGGAATGATGTCACGCAGGCCTTCTCTGATTACGCCGAGGTCGAGGAGATTGTCAGTCAGGGCACCACCCGGTCCACGGCCATCCTGCGCTCGGGGCTGACCGTCGATCTGCGCGTGGTTGAGGAGGTAAGCTATGGTGCCGCCATGCTTTATTTTACCGGCTCGAAGGCGCATAACATCGCGCTGAGGCGGCGGGCGACGAGCAACGGTTGGAAGCTGAACGAGTATGGCCTGTTCGACGGGGTTGACCGTATCGCCGGGGAGAGCGAGGAGGGCGTCTACGGTAAGCTGGGTCTTCCCTTCATCGCCCCCATGCTACGCGAAAACCGTGGAGAGATTGCAGCCGCCGAGGCTGGCACCTTGCCGGATTTGGTGACATTGGCGAACATGCGCGGCGACCTGCATTGCCACACTACGGCCAGCGACGGCAAGTTCAGCATCCGCGCCATGGCCGAGGCCGCCAAGGACAAGGGATACGCGTATCTCGGCATTACCGATCACTCCCGCAGCCAGACCGTCGCGGGCGGGCTGAGCGCAGACGAACTTGCCGCCCAGATCGATGAGATCGACGCGCTCAACGCGGAGCTCGACGGGCTTCGCGTGCTGAAATCCAGCGAGGTCGATATCCTCCCGGATGGCAGTCTGGATTATCCGGACGACCTTCTGACGCGCCTGGACTACACCGTCTGCTCCATCCATTCCAATTTTGGCCTCTCCCGCGCAAAACAGACCCAGCGTGTGATCCGCGCCATGGACAATCCGCATTTCACCATCCTTGGGCACCCGACGGGGCGGCTGATCAACCAGCGCCCTGCCTACGCGATCGCGATGGAGGACGTGATGCTGGCGGCCAAGGAGCGGGGCCGTATTCTGGAACTCAACGGCCATCCCAGCCGGCTCGATCTTGACGATGCGCATTGCAAGATGGCGAAAGAGATCGGCGTGACTGTGGCCATCTCGACAGATGCCCATTCGGTAAACGGGCTGGAGATGATGCGCTTTGGCGTGGGACAGGCCGGGCGCGGCTGGCTTGAGGCGGGCGATGTGCTGAACACCCGCCCGCTGGATGCGCTGCTGGAGATGATCAAGCACTAGACGGCAGCCTTGCGCGCCGCTCCGCTCAATGAGCCAGTAGGACCGGAAACTCCGTCTGATCGACAACCGACCGCGTCGTACCGCCAAAGACGGCTTGGCGCAGACGCGAATGACCGAAGGCACCCATTACCACGAGATCGGCGCCGATCTCGGTGGAGCGTGTGTGGATGCATTTGCCGATCTCGTGTCCCCCGCTGGGATAGCTCTGAACGGTTACGTGGCAGCCATGATGGCTGAGCCACCTTGCAACATCGGATCCGGGATTCTCCCCAAACCGGTCTACAGACTCGACGGGGTCGAAAATCCCCACCGTGACCTCCTCGGCGGCGGTCAGCATGGGGAGGGCCGCATGAACGGCCCGCGCTGCCGGAATGCTCGTGTCCCAGGAAATGAAGGCGCGCGCCGGTCTCAGCGCCCTGCGGGAGGCGCCGGGGTTCAGAATGACGGCTGTGGAGGATTGGAACAACACGCCGTGAACCGCGCTGCCAAAGGTAATTTCCTGATCGCGCAGATCGTTTGATATGATTACCGCATCGAATGTCGATGCGTGTCGCCCGATGATGGATGGCAACGCCGCCTGATCGCATCCGAGAATGTCGACATCGCAATTCACACCGGCATCCGAAATACGCTTTTCCAGCCTTTTCGCATTGTCGGACAGATCGGCCTTGGCCTTTTCGATGTCTTTCTGCCAGGTCTTGGACATCAAGGGCATGCCGTAAAATCCCACGCCATCCGTGTAGACTTGCGGGCGGTGCTGCGCCTCCAGCACAAGAACCGAAACATGCGTTTCATCGGCGGCCGCCGTTTCCAGTACCGGATCAAGGTCCACGCCTTTGGCGGACCCGCCGACAAGCATAAGAACGCTGGCGTTTTTCATTGTCTTATCCCCTGGTGCATGGCTGATGCGCTTCCACTGTTTGCATCTTCGCAGCAATTGCAACCAATCCTAGTGCGGACAGCCGGATCACGAGTTGATCAGCATCAATATGTCAGCGCTTCGAGCAGACAACCGCCGTTGCGGGCAAGCCCACGGCGTGCTTGCACCTGCACATGTCTTGGCCGATTGTCCGGTGACGTCATTTCGACGCTCTGCAAAAAGGGGCCGGCGGTCTGCCGGAATTCAAGGTGTCGGGAAGCTTCGATCAGCAAGCCGGGGTGTCTGAATGAACATAATTGCGCTTGGATTTCTGGGCAGTCTGGCCGCGGGCCTGATGACCGCGATCGGTGCTTTGCCCATACTGATCGGAAGGACGGTTTCGCGCAAGGTGAATGACATTCTGCTCGGCTTCGCGGCCGGGGTCATGCTCTCGGCCTCGTATTTCTCCCTCATCCTCCCGGGTCTCGACATAGCGCGCGCGCAATACGGGGAGGGGATCATTCCGGGACTGATCGCGGTGGGCGGAATTCTTTTGGGCGCGGGCGCGATATCTCTTCTCAATGAAAGGCTGCCTCATCGCCATTTCGTCTCGGGGCTGGAAGGGCCGAGGGCCGAGTCTGTGCGGAAAATCTGGCTCTTCGTGATTGCGATAACGCTACACAATATCCCAGAGGGTCTTGCCGTCGGCGTCGGCTTTGGCGGTGGGGATATCGGCGCCGCGACGGCTCTTGCGGTTGGCATCGGATTGCAGAACGCGCCCGAAGGTTTGGCCGTGGCGCTGGCGCTGCATAGCGAAGGATACAAGAGCAGATTTGCCTTCCTGGTCGCTGCCGCCACCGGCTTGGTCGAACCGATTGCAGGTCTCCTAGGTGTCATCGCGATCAGCGTATCCGAGCTCCTTCTGCCCTGGGGACTGACCTTCGCGGCGGGGGCAATGCTCTACGTGATCAGCAATGAGATCATCCCCGAGACGCACCGCCACGGGCATCATAAGGGGGCGACTGCGGGCCTTATGGCCGGTGTCGTTGTGATGATGTTCATGGATGTCGTCTTTGGCTGAGCCTGCCCGGCGGGGTGAGCGCCGCCTGCGACGCGGCTTGGCCGCCGCAAATCATCGCCATCCGCCATGCCGGCCAGCGCGAAGCCACGCTTGACCACGGTCAAAAGCCATTCCTGCGTGGGGTGGTAAACTGAGATGGGTGGAGACAACTCGGTCAACCGGCGCGCTTCACACCGGAAAAATGGAGGCAAGCGATGAAACAGCATATTCTGGTTGCAACAGACGGGTCCGAGACAGCGCAGAAAGCTGTCACCATGGCGGCGGAGCTTGCGGCGAAATTCGATATTCCGCTGACGATCGGGCACGCGCTTCAATTCGGCAAGATTTCAAACGACCTGGTTCGCATGGCGGAGGCAGAGCATATCCTCGATTCCGTCAAATCCGCGTCCAAGATCGATTTCGACAAGATGCGGGAAGCGGAGAACCGCAATATCTTCAGCAGCTTCGATCCACCGTCGGACACGGTGCGGGCAATCACGCTGATCGGTGAAGAGCTCGTGAAGCGCGCGGCAGATCGTGCCAGAGACATCGGCGCCAGCAAGGTCGACACCCGGACAGTGGACGATGACCCTGCCAATGGCGTTCTGGAAATGGCGAAGGACGTCGGGGCCGACATGATCGTGATCGGTCATCGTGGCCTTGGCCGCGTTCGCAGCCTGCTGGTGGGAAGCGTGGCGCATAAGGTGAATAGTCACGCCACCTGCACGGTCGTGACGGTCCGGTGATGGACACGGGACGCCGCCGGCGGCTAAGCATTTGGGACGTTTGGCTTTAATAGAAGGCGCATGGCGTTTGCGCCTCCGGGGATAGGGCCGCTGCCCGTCCCCCGGAGAGGCAAGACGCCCTAGACGAGGCGCGAGGTTTCGACCGCGGCGCGCACGAAATCGCTGAAGAGGGGATGGGGCGCGAAGGGTTTGGATTTCAGCTCCGGGTGAAACTGCACCCCGATGAACCACGGATGATCCGCCCATTCGACGATCTCGGGCAGACGGCCATCGGGGGACATGCCCGAGAAATGGAGGCCGCATTCCTCCAGCTTCTCGCGATATTTGGTATCCACCTCATAGCGATGACGGTGGCGCTCCTCGATGGCGGTGGTGCCATAGATCTCGGCGACCCGGCTGCCCTCCTTGAGCGTGGCGTCATAGGCGCCGAGGCGCATGGTGCCGCCCTTGTCGTCGGTGACCTTGCGCTTGACCTTCTCGTTGCCCTGGATCCATTCCTTGAGATGGTAGATCACCGGCTCGAAACGGCGTACATCCGCCTCGTGGTCGAACTCTTCCGAGCCGGCCGTCTTGATGCCCGCGACGTTGCGCGCCGCCTCGATCACCGCCAGCTGCATGCCCAGGCAAATGCCCATATAGGGAATCTTGCGCTCGCGGGCGAACTGCGCGGCCTTGATCTTGCCTTCCGTGCCGCGCTCGCCAAAGCCGCCGGGCACGAGGATGGCGTGGAAGCCCTCTAGATGCAGCGCGGGGTCCTCGGTGTCGAAAACCTCGGCATCGACCCATTGAACATTCACCTTGACCCGGTTGGCCATGCCGCCATGAGTCAGCGCCTCCTTGATCGATTTATAAGCATCCTCAAGCTGGGTGTATTTGCCCACGATGGCGACATTCACTGCGCCGTCGGTATTGTGGATGCGATCGGCCACGTCCTGCCAGATGCTCAGATCCGGACGCGGAGCGGGCGCGATCTGGAACGCGTCGAGCACCGCCTGATCCAGCCCCTCACGGTGATAGGCCAGTGGCGCCTCGTAGATCGACTTGAGGTCATAGGCGGCCACCACGGCCTCCTTGCGCACGTTGCAGAAAAGGGCGATCTTCTCGCGCTCCTTTTCGGGGATCGGATGCTCGGACCGGCAGACGAGGATATCGGGCGCGATGCCGATGCTCTGCAACTCCTTGACGCTGTGCTGGGTCGGCTTGGTTTTCAGCTCGCCAGAGGCGGCCAGATAGGGCAGGAGCGTCAGGTGCATGAAGATGCATTGCCCGCGCGGCTGGTCATGGCTGAACTGGCGGATCGCCTCGAAGAAGGGCAGGCCCTCGATATCGCCCACCGTGCCGCCGATCTCGCAGAGCATGAAATCGACCTCGTCCTCGCCGATGGCCAAAAATTCCTTGATCTCGTTGGTGACGTGGGGAACCACTTGAATGGTTTTGCCCAGGTAGTCACCGCGTCGCTCTTTTTCCAGCACGTTTGAATAAATGCGCCCGGAGCTGACCGAGTCCGTCATGCGGGCGGGAACGCCGGTGAAACGCTCGTAATGGCCAAGGTCGAGATCGGTCTCGGCGCCGTCATCGGTGACGAAAACCTCGCCATGTTCGAACGGGCTCATCGTGCCGGGATCGACGTTCAGATACGGGTCCAGCTTGCGCAGCCGCACCGAGAAACCGCGTGCCTGCAAAAGCGCGCCGAGAGCAGCCGAGGCAAGGCCCTTGCCCAGAGATGAGACGACACCGCCGGTTATGAAGATGTAACGAGCCATTGGGTGGCGGTCCCCCCGTGTTTATGGGCCGCGCAATCGGGCCGGAAATCGTGCAAAATCGGCGTCAAAAAACCGCAGCACCACGGGACTTGAGCCATAGAGGATTCGGTGGCGGCGCGCAACCGCGCCGCAGCAGGATGATGGGCCGCATCCAGGCGGCCCGGATCATGTGATTGGATCAGTCGGCGGTCGGCAGAACCGGCGCGTCATCGCCCGCAGCGGGAGCCAGCGGCGCGGTCAAGCCTTCATCGGCCGGAGCCTCGTCGCGGGCTGGGGCATCCGTAATACGGTCAAGCACCGAAGAACCCGAGGAATTGCTGGCCGCGATCACCGTCAGCACCATCGAGGTGCAGATGAAGGCGCCTGCCAGGATCCACGTCACCTTGCCCATCGCCGTGCCGGACGAGCGGCCCGCCACGCGGCCGCCTGCGCCGCCACCGCCGCCCATGCCCAGCCCGCCCCCTTCGGAGCGTTGCAAAAGCACGGCGCCGATCAGCGACAGCGCCAAAAGCAGGTGGATGATGAGGATGACGTTTTCCATTGAGCGGCCTGCCGGATAGGGACATGTGAGAAACTCTTGCGCGGTATCTAGGGAATTTCCCGCGCCCCCGCAACCCGGCATCGCCCGCCGGGCGGCATCCCTGCTTAGTCGCCCACATCATCCATGTCGGATTGGCCCGAGAGGCGCCGGCGCAGATGGCTCCAGCTGAGGCCGATGCCAAGGACCAGCGACAGCGCGATCAGCGCCAGCCAGACAACCTGGGACGTGTCCCTGAGGCTCAGTAGCCCATAGTCATGCAGCACCCAAAGGCCCGCCGCGGTGATGGCCAGCACCATGGTCATGCCAACGCCCCCGATCGAACGCAGTGTCGCGCGCAAATAGACGACATACACCACCAGAAGCAGCAGCCCGGCCAGAACGACCAACGGCAACTGTTCGCCGTAGCTTTGCCGTGCCCAGACCACGTAATTCCAAGACGTGGGGTTGAACGTGACGGTCAGCAGCACGAAGGCGATCAGCCAGCGCAGCACGAATCCCATTGCATTCTCCTTCAGAGGCCCCTCACCTAGTGGGACATGGAGCGGTACGACTGTCCAGTGCCGTGCCCCGATTTAGAGGTTTCGCCCGCCACGGTGCGCCGCTATACCGACGCCGGTTTCAATCCGTAGTGACAAGAGGTCCGGCATGGCAAACGTGGTCGTCGTAGGCGCCCAGTGGGGTGACGAAGGCAAGGGCAAGATCGTCGATTGGCTGAGCGAGCGTGCCGATGTCATCGCGCGCTTTCAGGGCGGGCACAATGCCGGGCACACGCTGGTCGTGGATGGCAAAGTCTACAAGCTGAACGCGCTGCCCTCGGGTGTGGTGCGGGGCGGCAAGCTGTCGGTGATCGGCAATGGCGTGGTGCTGGACCCCTGGCATCTGGTGGCCGAGATCGAGAAGATTCGCGAGCAGGGCGTCGAGATTTCCCCCGCAACGCTGATGATCGCCGAGAACACGCCGCTCATCCTGCCGATCCACGGCGAGCTTGACCGCGCCCGCGAGGAAGCGGCCAGCAAGGGCACCAAGATCGGTACCACCGGGCGCGGCATCGGGCCGGCCTATGAGGACAAGGTGGGGCGCCGCTCGGTCCGGGTGGCGGACCTTGCGGATGCCGCCACGCTCGAGGCGCGGGTGGACCGCGCGCTGCAGCATCACGACCCGCTGCGCAAGGGTCTGGGGATCGAGGCGGTGGACCGCGACGCGCTGATCGCTCAACTGCAGGAGATCGCACCGGCGATCCTCGAATATGCCGCCCCCGTCTGGAAGGTGCTGAACGATCAGCGCAAGGCCGGCAAGCGCATCCTCTTTGAAGGGGCGCAGGGCGCGCTTCTGGATATCGACTTTGGCACCTATCCCTTCGTCACGTCCTCGAACGTGATCGCGGGGCAGGCGGCCACGGGCGTGGGCGTGGGGCCAGGGGCCATCAATTATGTGCTCGGCATCGTCAAGGCGTACACGACCCGCGTGGGCGAGGGCCCGTTCCCGACCGAACTCGATGATGCGAATGGCCAGCGCTTGGGCGAGCGCGGCCACGAGTTTGGCACCGTGACCGGGCGCAAGCGGCGATGTGGCTGGTTCGATGCGGCGCTGGTGCGCCAGACCTGCGCGACCTCGGGCGTCAAGGGTATCGCGCTGACCAAGCTGGACGTGCTCGACGGGTTCGAGACGCTGCGCATCTGCACGGGCTACGAGCTGGACGGCAAGACGCTGGACTACCTGCCGACCGCCGCCGATCAGCAAAGCCGCTGCAAGCCGATCTACGAAGAGATGCCCGGCTGGTCCGAGTCGACCGAAGGCGCACGCAGCTGGGCCGATCTGCCCGCCGGAGCGATCAAGTATGTGCGCCGTGTCGAGGAATTGATCGATTGCCCCGTCGCACTACTCTCTACCTCGCCCGAGCGCGAGGATACCATCCTGGTGACGGATCCTTTCGCGGATTGATCTGAGGAGGCGGCATGGCTGAGACACGGTTGAGCTACAAGGCGCGGCGGCGCTGGTCATTGGTGATCCTGCTGATCGGCCTGCCTGCCTATATCGTGGCGGCGATCAGCCTGATCGCGTGGCTGCCGGACCTGCCGGGCTTCGTGACATTCCTTGTCTATGTGATCGTCGGATTTGCCTGGATGCTGCCTCTGAAATTCGTGTTTCTCGGGATCGGCCAGGCAGACCCGGACGCGCCCGAGGGCGAGACCGGCGCCCGCTGATGCGCATTCTTGTTTATTCATTGCCAAGATGAAGTAGCGGCGGGGGGCAGAATTGCCGATCCGCGCAGAATTTGGCGGGAATTCATGGGACATCCGGGAATTCATGGGACGGACGCACGGCCATATCCTGTTCCAAGGGCCTGACTGCGGTCGATTTGCGCGAATCCCGAGGAATCAAGCGTGTGATTCCGGGCGGTGCCGCAATGTGATTTGCCTTGTTCCGGCAGAATTCAGGCCAAGTTCACGCTAAATCTGAAAAAAATCGGGATTTCGTGGGAAAAATATGGGTCACAATGCGTGACGCTAAATATGGTGGTTTGGGCGTGTTCTCAATCTAGGGAAAGCGTTTCATCACGTTTCTGTGTCACATGATCTTGTTTTGTACCCCTGTGGATAACTATATCCTGTAGCTGAAGCTGTTATTTTTTTATTGCGTCCCATGAATTCCCATGTCATCCCTATAAGCGTGATGAGGACGGGACGAAGACAAGGGACACCAAACGATCCCGAACAAAACAACCAAAGTCAGGTTTCATACAGGCATCCGCCTTCATCCGAAACGAAGAGATCCGGCGCGCAGCGAGCAGACATCCCCCCAGGTGGCGCGCGTAGCTGGACACCCCGCAGATGCGGGACGAGGGCGGCGGATCGAGCAGTGGCAGCAGCTCGATCCGTCGTTTTCGTTTGAGCGACAAGTACGACAAGCGAAGCAGGGCAAGGGACGCCGAGCGTGGCACGCAGGTTCAGAGGCGAAAGCCATCACAAGGTGGATGCGAAGGGCAGGGTCTCGATCCCGGCCCTTTTTCGCCGTGT
Organism: Roseovarius maritimus; assembly: GCF_043355895.2. Taxonomy (NCBI): domain Bacteria; kingdom Pseudomonadati; phylum Pseudomonadota; class Alphaproteobacteria; order Rhodobacterales; family Roseobacteraceae; genus Roseovarius; species Roseovarius maritimus. Next base: position 426,221 of record NZ_JBHFPF020000002.1, on the reverse strand, counting down.
GATCGAAGCCTCGGATCCGAACTGGACCGAAGGCCTCGCGCCCGAACTGGTCATTGTCTATGGCGATCATCGCCGCAATTACCTGGAATGCTACACCGTCGAGGCCATCGACGAGGTGGACGCCAAGATCGACGCGATGCCACGCGGCTCGATGGAGCGCAAGATGCTGCAGCGCCTCTTTCACGGCCAGTCCTTTCCCACCACTGTGGATGATACCGGGCGCCTCGTGCTGCCCGCCAAGCTGCGCGCGAAGATCGGCCTCGAAGGTGAAGCGTTCTTTATCGCCGCGGGCGATACGTTCCAGATCTGGAAGCCCGAGACATACGAGGCCGAAGAGGCCGCGAAGACCGAGGAGTGGCTGGACGAGCTCCCTGACGATTTCGACCCGCTGATCTTCCTGGACGGGGCCAAGGGGGAATAGGCGATGTCGACGGCTGCCACACCCTCCGATGATGCTCCTCATATCCCCGTTCTGATCGCGCCGCTGATTGAGGCGGCATCGCCGATCGCCGGCACATGGCTGGATGGCACACTGGGCGCGGGCGGATATACGCGCGCGCTGCTGGAGGCGGGGGCGTCCAAGGTGATCGGCGTGGACCGCGATCCGGCCGCGCTGAAGATGGCCGAGGTCTGGGCAGCGCCGTACGGAAACCGTGTTGAACTGGTCGAGGGCGTGTTCTCGCGCCTCGATGAATTTGCAAGCGATCTGGACGGCGTCGTGTTGGACCTTGGCGTCAGCTCGATGCAATTGGACCAGGCGCAGCGCGGTTTTTCCTTCATGCGCGACGGGCCGCTGGACATGCGGATGAGCCAGGAGGGACCGACCGCCGCCGATCTGGTCAACACCGCCGAAGAAAGTGAGTTGGCCGATATTCTCTATCTTTATGGAGAAGAGCGGGCGAGTCGCCGGATCGCCAAGGCCATCGTCCGCAAGCGCGCCGAGGTGCCGATCGTCTCGACCTTGCAACTGGCCGAGATCATAGAGAAATGCCTTCCACGCTCGAAGCCCGGTCAGGCCCATCCTGCGACGCGCAGCTTTCAGGCGATCCGCATCGCGGTGAATGATGAATATGGCGAATTGATCGGAGGGCTGGAGGCGGCCGAGCGCGCGCTGAAGCCTGGGGGGGCGCTGGCGGTCGTGACCTTTCATTCGATCGAGGATCGCATGGTCAAACGTTTCCTGCAGGACCGCTCGGATGGGGGCGGGGGCGGTAGCCGCCACGCGCCCGCCCAAGAGGCGCGCCCGCGCCAGTTCACACTGACCAGTCGCAAGGCGATCACCGCAGACAAGGATGAACTTGCGGTCAATCCGCGGTCGCGCAGCGCAAAGCTGCGGGTCGCGTTCCGCACGGATGCGGCACCGGGCGTGACAGACCGCAAGGCACTGGGCATGCCATTGCTCAAAGGGGGGAAGTGATGCGCAGTTTTTTCTACGTTCTCAGTGCACTGGCCGTGATCGGCCTGGCCTATTGGGCCTATCACGAGAATTACCGCACGCAGGCCGCCATCAGCCATGCCGAACGGCTGGAGGGGCAGATCGCCACCGCGCGCCAGCGTCTGCGCGTGCTCAATGCCGAATGGGCCTATCTCAACCGCCCCGCGCGCCTGCGGGAGCTGGCGGATATCAACTTTGACCGTCTTGGTCTCATGCCGCTGGAGGCGCAGCAGTTTGGCCGGATCGACGATGTGGATTACCCGCCCGAGACGGATCTGCGCATCGACTTTTCCGGCTCGGTCGAGGTGACCAACCAGCCTTCCGAGGAGGTGGCAGAATGATCCGCACGCCGCTGCGCCCGCTGGCGCGTATCCTGCCCGCTCGCGCCAAGGGCGAAAATCCCGACGCAATCGAGCGCGAGAATATCCGCCTGCGTCACGAGGCCATGCGCGACAAGGCGCGCCGCCGCGCCGAGGGGCGCCTCCTGGTGCTGGGGGCGACATTTTTCTGCGCCTTCGCCGTGATCGGCCTGCGCATGGGCGTTCTGGCCCAGACCGAGCCTGCCGAGCCGCGCACAAGCGCGGCGGGTGCGGGCATCCTCGCGCAGCGCGCTGATATCGTGGACCGCGCCGGGCGCATCCTGGCGACGAATTTCGACACGCACAGCCTCTATGCGCAGCCGCAGCAGATGATCGAACCTGAAAAGGCGGCCAAGGCGCTGGTCCAGATTTTCCCGGATCTCAAGGAAGATCGCCTGCTCAAGGATTTCTCAGGCAAGCGCAAGTTCCTGTGGATCAAGAAGAAGATCAGCCCCGAGCAGATGCAGGCCGTGCATGATATCGGCGAGCCGGGGCTTCTCTTTGGTCCGCGCGAGATGCGCCTTTATCCCAACGGCACATTGGCCGCGCATGTTCTGGGCGGTGCCGGCTTTGGCCGTGAGGGGGTACATGCCGCCGAGGTGATCGGCGTCGCGGGCATCGAGAAATACTTTGACGACCGCCTGCGCGATCCGGCGCAGAACCATCAGCCGCTGACCCTGTCGCTGGATCTGCCGGTGCAGGCCGCGGTCGAGCGTGTGCTGGCGGGCGGCATGAGCATCATGAACGCCAAGGGCGCCGCTGCCGTGCTGATGGATGTGCAGACGGGCGAGGTGATCTCGATCGCGTCGCTGCCGGATTTCGACCCCAACGATCGCCCGCGCCCTCTGGTGCAGGGCAATGCGGCGGATAGCCCGCTTTTCAACCGGGCGGTTCAGGGGGTCTATGAGCTGGGCTCGACCTTCAAGATCTTCACCACGGCGCAGGCGATGCAGCTGGGGCTGGTCAGCCCCTCGACGATCATCGACGCGACCCCGCCGATGCGTGTCGGCGGCTTTCCCATCGGTGAATTCAACCGCAAGAATTACGGCATGATCAGTGTCTCGGATGTGATCGTGCACAGCTCGAACCGGGGCACGGGGCGCATCGCGCTGGGCATCGGGGCCGAGCGTCAGCAAGAGTTCCTGAAATCACTCGGCTTTTTCAAGCCCGTCGATTTCGAGATGATCGAGGCGAGCGGCGGCCAGCCTCTCTTGCCCAGGCGCTGGACCGAGCTTTCGACCGTGACCATTTCCTATGGCCATGGCCTGTCATCCAGTCCGCTGCATCTGGCCGCAGGCTATGCCGCTATCGCCAATGGCGGGCGCTACATCAAGCCGACATTGCTCAAGCAGGACGGCCCGCAGATGGGCGAGCGGGTCATGTCCGCCGCCGTCGCCGCCGAATCGCGCAAGATGTTGCGCGCGGTGGTGACCAACGGCACCGCCTCCATGGGCGAGGTGCCCGGCTACAAGGTCGGCGGCAAGACCGGCACGGCGGACAAGCCCAAGGAAAACGGCGGCGGTTATTACGAGGACAAGGTGATCGCCACCTTCGCCTCGATGTTCCCGGCGGATGATCCGAAATACGTGCTGGTTGTGACGCTGGACGAGCCGGTCGAGACATCCGGAGACAAGCCGCGCCGGACGGCGGGCTGGACAGCGGTGCCGGTCTCGTCCGAGATCGTGGCGCGCGTGGCACCCCTCTTGGGCCTGCGTCCCGAGATTGAACAGACTCCCTTGACTGATATAAAGCTGACATCCATGGCAGACGGCGACTAGGCAGCAGACGAGGCGAGCGAACGATGAGCGGCGGGCAGGCAAAGACATTGGCGCAGCTGGGGCTCGCGGCCACAGGCGGCGCGCAGGCCGAGGTTACCGGGCTGGTCATCGACAGCCGCCAGGTGCGCGACGGTAGCCTCTTTGCCGCGCTGCCGGGCACGCGGGTGCATGGCGGCGAATTTATCCAATACGCGTTGCGCATGGGCGCGTCTGCCATCCTCACTGATGCCGAAGGCGCGCGGATCGCCAAGGATGTGCTCGCCGGTTCCAGCGCTGCGCTGGTCGTCACCGAGGACGCGCGCGCCGCCCTCTCCTGCGCCGCCGCGCTCTGGTTCGGCGCGCAGCCCGAGGTGATGGTGGCCGTTACCGGCACCAACGGCAAGACATCCGTCGCCAGTTTCACGCGGCAGATCTGGCAGGCGATGGGCCTGGAGGCGATCAACGTGGGCACGACCGGCGTCGAGGGCAGTTACGCCGCGCCTCTGGCCCATACCACGCCTGATGCAGTCACCCTGCACAAGGTGCTGGCCGAAGCCGCCCATGCGGGTATCACCCATGCCGCAATGGAGGCATCGAGCCACGGCCTCGATCAGCGCCGGCTCGACGGGGTGCAACTGGTCGCCGCCGCGTTCACCAATTTCAGCCAGGACCACCTGGATTATCACCACACGTTCGAGGCCTATTTCGATGCCAAGGCGGCGCTCTTCACCCGCGTTTTGCCGGAGGGCGGCGTGGCCGTGATCAACATGGATGATCCCAAAGGTGCCGAGATTGCGGATCTGGCCGAGGCGCGCGGCCAGGACGTTCTGCGCGTCGGGCGGCACAACACGGCGCAGCTGCGCTTGCTCAGTCAGCGGTTCAACCCGACGGGGCAATCGCTGCGCTTTTCGTGGCTCGATGAGATCAACCAAGTCGATCTGCCGCTGATCGGCGGGTTTCAGGGGGAAAATCTGCTTGTGGCCGCAGGCCTTGCCATCGGCGCGGGCGCCGACGCCAACCGCGTGTTTCAGGTGCTGCCCGAGGTGCAGACGGTGCGGGGCCGGATGCAGCTTGCAGCGACGCGGCGCAGCGGCGCGGCGGTTTTTGTGGATTTCGCGCATACGCCCGATGCCGTCGCCACCGCGATCGAGGCGCTGCGTCCGCATGTTATGGGCCTCCTCGTTGCCATCATCGGCGCGGGTGGCGACCGCGATGCGAAGAAACGCCCCCTGATGGGGCAGGCGGCCGCCCGCCATGCCGATCTGGTCATCGTCACCGATGACAACCCGCGCAGCGAAGATCCCAGCGCGATCCGCGCCGCCGTGATGGAGGGCTGCCCCGAGGCCGCCAATGTCGGCGACCGTGCCGAAGCGATCCTGCGCGGCGTCGATGCGCTGGGGCCGGGGGATGCCCTGCTCATTCTCGGCAAGGGGCATGAGACGGGCCAGACGGTGGGCGCCGATGTGCTACCCTTCGACGATGCCGAGCAGGCCAGCGTCGCGGTCATGGCTCTCGATTCAGCCCAAGCGGGGGAAGGCGCGTGACCCTCTGGACGGCTTCGGAAGCCGCTGCCGCCACCGGGGGGCGCATTCAGGGCGATTGGGCGGTGAATGGCGTGTCCATCGACACGCGCACGCTGGCGCCCGGCGATCTCTTCGTTGCCCTCAGCGCCGCGCGCGACGGGCATGAGTTTGTCGCGCAGGCGCTGAAGGCGGGCGCCGCCGCCGCGATGGTCAGCCGCCTGCCCGCGGCCGTCGCGCCCGATGCGCCGCTTCTTATCGTGCCGGAAGTGCTGGAGGCGCTGGGCGCGCTGGGCCGCGCTGGGCGCGCGCGGACAGAGGCGCGCGTCGTTGCGGTCACCGGATCGGTGGGCAAGACCTCGACCAAGGAAATGCTGCGCGATGTGCTCTCGGTTCAGGGCCGCACCCATGCCGCCGAGGCCAGCTACAACAACCATTGGGGCGTGCCACTGACCCTTGCGAGGATGCCGCAGGACACCGAATTTGCCGTGATCGAGATCGGGATGAATCATCCCGGCGAGATCGGCCCGCTGAGCAAGATGGCGCGCCCTCATGTGGCGATGATCACCACCGTCGCCGCCGCCCATCTGGAGGCGTTCGACAATATCGAGGGCATCGCCCATGAAAAGGCAGCCATCTTCGAAGGGCTGGAGCCCGCCGGCACTGCGATCATCAATGCCGATCTGCCCACGACGCCGATCCTGGTCGAGGCGGCCAAACGGGCGGGCGCGCGTATCGTGCCCTTCGGCATCGCCAGTGACATGTATCACTTGGACGATGTCAGTCTTAACAATGACCGCACCATCGTGCGGGCCAATCTGGGCGGCACGCCCGTAATCTTCAAGATCAGCTCGGCCGGGCGGCATTTCGCGATGAATGGCTTGGGCGTGCTGGCCGCCTGCGAGGCGCTGGGCGCCGATACGGGCCTTGCCGCGCCCGACCTGGCCCGCTGGCAGCCGCCAGCCGGGCGCGGCACGCGCGAGGTGCTGGAACTGGACAGTGGCGATGAGGAGTGGACGCTGGACCTGATCGACGACGCCTTCAACGCCAATCCCACCTCCATGGCGGCCGCACTCGAGGTGCTGGCCGCCAGCACGCCGCGCGACAATATCGGTCGGATTGCCAAGGGCCGGCGCATCGCCATCCTCGGCGACATGCTGGAGTTGGGCGAGGGCGAGGGCGAGATGCACCGCGCTCTGGTGGACCTGCCTTATATGGCTGCACTGACCACCGTGCACTGCGTCGGCCCCCGCATGCGCGCGCTTTGGAAGGCACTACCGCGCGCCCAAAGAGGGCAATGGTACGAGACGGCAGAGGAACTGGCGCTCAAGGTGCATGGCGTGATAGACGCGGGCGATGTGCTGCTGATCAAGGGATCGAAAGGCAGCAAGGTGAGTGTCATTGTCGACGCTCTGCGCAAATCGGGGCGGGCAAACCGCTCTCAGACGAGGGATGATTGAATGTTCTACTGGCTCACCGCCCTGTCCGATGGTGGCGATTTCTTCAATCTCTTCCGTTACATCACCTTTCGCACTGGCGGTGCCTTCCTGACGGCGCTGATTTTCGGTTTCCTCTTTGGCCCGCCCCTGATCAACGTCCTGCGCAAGCGTCAGGGCAAGGGCCAGCCGATCCGCACCGACGGCCCCGAGGGGCATTTCACCAAGGCGGGTACGCCGACGATGGGCGGCCTTCTGATCGTGGGCGCGCTGCTGACCTCGACGCTGCTCTGGGCGCGGCTGGACAACCCTTTCATCTGGCTGGTTCTTTTCGTCACGATGAGCTTTGGCGCCATCGGGTTTGCCGATGACTACGCGAAAGTCTCCAAGCAGAACCACAAGGGCGTGCCGGGCAAACTACGCCTCGCGCTTGGTTTTCTCATCGCTGCCATCGCGTCCTATTGGGCGTCGGCCTATCACCCCGAGCCGCTGCAATATCAACTGGCGCTGCCCGTCTTCAAGGACACGCTGATCAATCTGGGCGTCTTCTTCGTGCCGTTCTCCATGATCGTGATCGTCGGCGCGGCCAATGCGGTGAACCTCACGGATGGCCTCGATGGGCTTGCCATCATGCCTGTAATGATCGCCTCGGCCACTTTGGGCGTGATCGCCTATGTTGTCGGCCGCGTCGATTTCACCGAATATCTGGACGTGCATTATGTCGATGGCACGGGCGAGATCCTGATCTTCGTCGCTGGTCTTGTTGGCGGCGGCCTCGGATTTTTGTGGTACAACGCACCACCTGCCGCTGTCTTCATGGGCGATACCGGTTCGCTCGCCCTTGGCGGCGCGCTGGGTGCGATTGCCGTCGCGACCAAGCACGAGATTGTTCTGGCCATTGTCGGTGGTCTTTTTGTCGTCGAGGCGCTCAGCGTCATCATCCAGGTGCTCTATTTCAAGCGCACGGGCAAGCGCGTATTCCTGATGGCCCCGATCCATCATCATTACGAAAAGAAGGGCTGGGCCGAGCCGCAGATCGTCATCCGCTTCTGGATCATCGCGCTCATTCTCGCGATGATCGGTCTGGCGACGCTCAAGGTGCGCTAGGCGATGATCCCGGTTCGCGGATATGAGGGCGCGCGCGTGGCGGTGCTGGGCCTTGGCCGGTCGGGCTTGTCGGCGGCGCGCAGCCTTGAGGCGGGGGGCGCGCAGCCGGTCTGCTGGGATGATAACGAGGCCGCGCGCACCAAGGCCGAGGAATACGGGCTGGAGGTGCTGGACCTGAGCGCCGAGGGCGCGTTTCACAGCATTGCCTGCCTGATCGTCAGCCCCGGCATCCCGCATCTCTACCCCGCGCCCAACCGCATCGTCGCGGCCGCCCAGACGGCGGGCGTGCCAGTGGATAACGACATCGGGCTCTTCTTTCGCAGCTTTGCGGGCGCGGAGTGGAATGATTTCGACCAGCCGCCGCGCGTCATCGCCGTCACCGGATCGAATGGCAAATCTACCACCTCGGCGCTGATCCACCATATTTTGTCCGAGGCCGGGCGCGATGCGCAGCTGGCGGGCAATATCGGGCGGGGCGTGCTGGATATCGACCCGCCTCAGGATGGCGGCGCGGTGGTGCTGGAGCTGTCGAGCTATCAGACCGAACTGGCGCGCGCCCTGACGCCCGATATCGCGATCTTCACCAATCTATCCCCCGATCACCTTGATCGACACGGCGGCCTCGGCGGCTATTTCGCGGCCAAACGTCGCCTCTTTGCCGAGGGCGGGCCGGACCGCGCCATCATCGGCGTGGACGAGGTCGAGGGACGCTTCTTGGCCGGGCAGCTGAGTGAGAGCGCAGCGGATGATCGGGTCATGCGCATTTCGGTGGTCGATAAGCTGACCGGGCCAGGCTGGAACATCTTCGCGCGCAAAGGGTTCCTGTCGGAATATCGCAAGGGCCGGCAGGCGGGAAGCATAGATCTGCGCCCCATCAAGGGGCTGCCGGGCGCGCATAACCACCAGAACGCCTGCGCCGCCTATGCCGCCTGCCGTGCGATGGGCCTTGCCCCGCGTGTGATCGAGCAGGCCATGCATTCCTATCCCGGCCTGCCGCATCGCAGCCAAGTGATCGCCGAGGCGCATGGCGTGACTTACGTCAATGACAGCAAGGCGACCAACGTCGATAGCGCCCTCAAGGCTCTGCAGGCGTTTCCGTCGATCCGCTGGATCTGTGGCGGGCTGGAGAAGGAGGGCGGGCTGAGCGCGCTGGCCCCCGCACTGGGCAATGTCGCCTGCGCCTATGTCATCGGGCGCGAGGCCGCGCATTTCGCCATGCAGCTTGAGGGCATCGAGGCGCAGGTCTGCACCACAATGGCCGAGGCCGTGCGCCGCGCCCACACTGAGGCGCAGCCGGGCGATACCGTGCTGCTGGCCCCGGCCGCGGCCAGCTTTGACCAGTACGACAGTTTCGAGAAACGTGGTGAGGATTTTGCCACCTGCGTGGCGGCGGCACTCGGCTCTGGTCAATAGCGGCCGCGCGCGCTATCTCGGGCGGCGAACGTTTCCAGAGATTTCGTGGGGGTCACATGCCCGATAGCACAGCCTACAGAACGCCCGGCCCGGTTGAAGCCGACCTGCGCACGGCCATGTCGAGCACTGAAGAGATCATCGCCGAGGCGCGCGCGGGCCGGATGTTCATCCTTGTCGATCATGAGGATCGCGAGAATGAGGGCGATCTGGTGGTGGCCGCCGAGTTCGCGACGCCCGAGGCGATCAACTTCATGGCAACCCATGGCCGCGGCCTGATTTGCCTGCCGATGACGGCCGAGCGGGTGGACCGGCTGGGCCTGCCAATGATGGCCGTCAACAATTCCTCGCGTCACGAGACGCCCTTTACCGTGTCGATCGAGGCGCGCGAGGGCGTCAGCACAGGTATCTCCGCGCCCGACCGCGCGCATACCGTGGCCACCGCGATCAATGAGCAGAACACGATGGCCGCGCTGGCGACGCCCGGTCATATCTTTCCGCTGCGCGCGCGGCAGGGCGGCGTGTTGGTGCGCGCCGGCCATACCGAGGCTGCGGTCGATATCGCGCGGCTGGCGGGGTTGAACCCCTCGGGCGTGATTTGCGAGATCATGAAGGCTGATGGTACCATGGCGCGCCTGCCCGATCTAATCGAGTTCGCCAAGGAACATGGGCTGAAAATCGGCACGATCAGCGATCTGATCGCCTACCGGCACAAGCATGATAACCTCGTGCGCGAGCTGCGCCGTGAAAAGGTGACCGCCCATATCGGGGGGACATGGGAAATGCGCATCTTTGCGGATCAGATCAGCGGGACCGAGCATGTCGTGCTGGTCAAGGGCGATCTGGATGATGGCGCGCCGGTGCTGGCGCGCACGCACGCTCTCAACGCGCTGGAGGATGTGCTGGGCATCGGCGGCGCGCCCGCGGGCAAGCTGCGCAGTGCGATGCAGATCATCGCGGACGAGGGGCGCGGTGCGATCTTCCTTTTCCGCCAGCCCCGGCCCGAACTGGCAGAAGAGCTGGACGAGGACGGCCCCCGCACGATCAAACATACCGGTCTTGGCGCGCAGATCATGTCGACAATGGGCATTCACGAGCTGATCCTCGTCACCGACAATCCCGAGACGCGCTATCTGGGCCTCGACGCCTACGGCATCTCGATCACGGGCACGCGCCCGCTCAGCAAAGGATAAGGCAATGGCCGGCACCGAATACATCATGCCCCGCGCAGAACTATCGAAGCCCGCGAAACTGCTGATTGCCGTCGCGCCCTTCTACCGTGATATCGCAGACAATCTGATCAAGGGCGCCGTGGCCGAGATTGAGGCAACGGATGCTACCTACGATCTGATCGAAGTGCCCGGCGCGCTGGAGTTGCCCACGGCCATCGGTATCGCCGAGCGGCTCAGCAATTTCGACGGTTATGTTGCCCTCGGCTGCGTCATTCGCGGCGAGACAACGCATTACGAGACGGTGTGCAGCGATTCCAGCCGCGGCATTACCCTGTTGGGTCTGCAAGGGGTCTGCATCGGTAACGGTATTCTGACGGTCGAGAACCGCGATCAGGCCGAGGTGCGTGCCGATCCCGCGCGCATGAACAAGGGGGCAGGGGCCGCCGCCGCCGCCTTGCATCTGATCGCGCTGACCCGTAAATGGGGCGCTCCGCGCAAGGGCGTCGGCTTTATGCCCAGTGCGGACGAACTGCAGATCGCAGGCAAACCCAAGGATACTCCCTCGGCATGACAGACGCGGCATCTATTTCCGGCAACCAGAAGCGCAAGATGCGCTCGGCCGCGCGGCTTTATGCCGTGCAGGCGCTGTTCCAGATGGAGCATTCGGACCAGAATGTGAATTCCGTCTACCTGGAGTTTCTCGATCATCGTTTCGGCGCGGAATTCGATGACGAGACGGACATGATCGAGGGGGATCAGGATCATTTTCGCATGGTTCTGGACCGCGCCGTCGATCAGCAGCGGCCCATCGACCAGATGACCGACCGCGCGCTGGTGGCCAAATGGCCGATCGCGCGGATCGACCCGACCCTGCGCGCGCTCTTTCGCGCCGCCGGCGCCGAGTTTCTGGGCGATGAGACGCCCCCGCGGGTGATCATCACAGAGTATGTCGATGTCGCGACCAGCTTCTTTCCCGAGGGCAAGGAGCCGAAATTCGTCAATGCGGTGCTGGATCACATGGCGCGCGAGGCGCGGCCCGAGGCGTTTTAGAGCGCACTCAGCAGCAAAAAAATGAAAAAGCGCCGCGTCCAGGCCGGACGCGGCGCTTTGTGTTTCCGCAAAGAGGAGGCAGCTCAGGCGTCTTCCATCATGCCTTTTTCCTGCGCCAACTCGCGCATCCGCTCCTGCAGCTTCTCGAACGCGCGCACCTCGATCTGGCGGATTCGTTCGCGGCTGACATCGTATTGCCCGCTCAGCTCTTCCAGCGTGACGGTCTGATCGCTGAGGCGGCGCTGGGTCAGCACGTCCTTCTCGCGGTCGTTCAGCACATCCATCGCCTCGGCCAGCATTTCGCGGCGCGCGGTCAACTCGTCGCGTTCCTCATAGTCAGTGGCCTGATCGGCGTCTTCATCCTCGAGCCAGTCCTGCCATTGCATCGTGCCCTCGCCCTCGGAGCCGACGGTGGCGTTGAGCGACGCGTCACCTCCCGACATGCGCCGGTTCATCGAGATGACTTCGGCCTCGGTTACGCCCAGCTGGGTCGCAATCTTTTTAACGTTCTCGGGGCGCAGGTCGCCCTCCTCCAGCGCGCCGATCTTGTTCTTGGCCTTGCGCAGGTTGAAGAAGAGCTTTTTTTGCGCCGAGGTGGTGCCCAGCTTCACAAGGCTCCACGAGCGCAGGATGTATTCCTGAATGCTGGCGCGGATCCACCACATCGCATAGGTCGCAAGGCGGAAGCCCTTTTCGGGATCAAAGCGCTTCACGGCCTGCATCAGGCCCACATTCGCCTCCGAGATCACCTCGGCCTGCGGCAGGCCATAGCCGCGATAGCCCATCGCGATCTTGGCCGCGAGGCGCAGGTGCGACGTCACCATGCGGTGCGCCGCCTCGGTGTCCTCCTGCTCGACCCAGCGTTTGGCCAGCATGTATTCTTCTTCGGGCTCCAGCAGCGGAAATTTGCGGATTTCCTGCATGTACCGGTTCAGCCCGCCTTCCGGCGTCGGTGCCGGCAGATTTGCATAATTTGCCATATCTTGCCCCTTTTGCGTGCCGTGATGTTTACGGCTTTAACATCTATTTGGGCGCTGCCTCGCGCGTTTTCAATGCGTGTCGCATCATTGACTTAACTTACCATGAACCGGGCTCGTTCCTTGCGCCAGCCATGTGACATCGTGCTCACGCAACCGTGCTGGGATCGGGATCCGGCGTGAGGGCGGCGATGAGAGCAGTCATATCAGCGGGCAGGGGGGCCTCAAACAGCATTTCCTCGCCGCTCAGCGGATGCGTGAAGCCCAAACTGGCGGCATGGAGCGCCTGCCGGGGAAAGCTTTGCGCCATGGCGGCCCCGGCGGGCGGGAGCGCCTTTTGCGCCAGCTTGCGGCCCGCACCATAGACCGGATCGCCGATCAGGCCGTGACCTGCATAGGCCATGTGCACGCGGATCTGGTGCGTGCGGCCCGTCTCCAGCCAGCATTCCAGCAGCGCGCAAGCGGCCGGCGTGCCGAACCGTTCGAGCGTTCGGGCGCGGGTAACGGCATGCCGCCCGCCGGACCAGCAGACCGCCTGCTTTTGCCGATCCGTGCGGTGGCGCGCCAGGTGCGAGACGATGCGCAGGATGTTGCCCGGCTCGAAATCCACGCCGCGCAGGCCGCGCAGGCGCGGGTCCGATGCCTCGGGCGTGCCGTGGCAGAGCGCGATGTAGCGCCGCTGGGCAGTGTGTTTGGCAAATTGAACGGCAAGGCCGTGATGCGCGGGGTCGGATTTGGCGACGACCAGAAGGCCGCTGGTGTCCTTGTCGATGCGGTGCACGATACCGGGCCGCTTTTGCCCGCCGACGCCGGACAGATCGCCGCCGAAATGATGCAGCAGCGCATTGACCATCGTGCCGCCGGGCGTGCCGGGGGCAGGGTGGACGACCATGCCCGCAGGTTTGTTGACCACCAGCAGATCGGCGTCCTCGTAAAGGATATCGAGCGTGATATCCTCGGGCATGATATGCGTGTCCTCGGCCACCGGCACGGTGATATCCACCTCGTCATCCTCGGACACGCGCGCCTTCGGGTCGGTCACCACCGCGCCATTGATGCGGATCTGCCCATCTGCGATCAGCCTTGCCAACCGTGTGCGCGACAGGGCCGCATCACCCGGCACGTCACGCGCCAGCGCCTTGTCAAGCCGCTTTGGCGGGTCCATACCGATCCGCAAGGTCAAAGAGGTCGAGCCCATGGATGAAGATCCCCAGATGCAGCCGGTCGATCCGGCGATGGTGCGATATCTGCGCGTACTGGTCACCGTGTTGTCGGCGACCATGATCATCGGGTTCATAGTGATCGTCGCGCTCTTTGTCACCCGCTTCGCGCGCGGTGCCGATGTGACGCTGCCGGGGGCGATTGCGTTGCCGGATGGGACCGCACCCGCCGCCTTTACCCAAGGCGATGACTGGTATGCCGTGGTTACGGAAACGGACGAGATCCTGATCTATGACCGTGCCACGGGCCAACTGCGCCAGACGATCCGCATCGACATTTCCGAATGAAGTGAGGGTGGTACCACCTCCCCGGCTCGAACGGGGGACCTCTTGATCCACAATCAAGCGCTCTAACCAACTGAGCTAAGGCGGCACTGGTGGCCGATTTAGCCCCGGCGCCGCATGATTGCAACCCAAAAGCGCGTGAATATGCGCCCCTGTCTGCCCCTTGCCGTTCACGTCCGCAGAGGGCACGCACCTTGTCAATCCGGGCTTGCCGGGCTATCCCCGCCCGCAACGAAAAGGAGCCGCATCATGGGCATCAACAGCGAACGCGACGTCGAGGCCAATCTGCAGATCGGGCCGACCGATCAGGGAATGGTGCGAATTTATGTCGAATCGCAGGGCGTCGAGATTCCGATGGATTTCACCCCCGAAGAGGCCGAAGAGATCGCGGCCGAAATCATGGCTGCCGCCAAAGGCGCCGCGGCCTCCTGATACCGCGTCAAACCTGCGGATCACGCCAAGCTTGCAGGCGCCGCGCCGCATCGCGGGCAAACTTGCGTGTGACGGCGGTACGCCGAGCGCCGACCAGCTTGGTTTCCGGCCCCAAGCGGATGATCTCGGCGCCATAGCCATCGGCGCGGATCAGGCCGGTCTCCTCGGGCAGGATCTCGGCGGGAAAATCGGCATCTACCGCCCAGAAAAACCGGTCGGCCCAGTCCAGATAGCCCTGCCATTTGCTGTCGGACATGAAATCGGCGCGGCTCGACTTGCACTCGATCACCCATAACTCGCCCTTGGGCCCCAGTGCCATGACATCGACACGGCGCCCCCGCTCGGGGACATACTCCTCAAGCGCGGCAAAGTTCATTTCGCCTAAATAGCGGCACACGCCACGGGCAAGGATCTGGCCGGGCTGGCGGAGGATGAGAGACGTTTCCTGCATGGCCGCAATTATGAACAAAGATCGAACATCCACAACCCCTTGTCGAAGGCCCCGATGCGTCCTATCTCACGCAGTGGCGGGTTCTGCCCTTCTCGTGATCGGTTTCATTCCAGTGGCCTTAATCACTTCCGAGGGAGCTGGCTCTGTCCGGGCCCTGGTCCGGTTACCCGGCGCCCACCTGTATATGCAGGCTCTCGGGAATGAGGAACCAAACGGTTGCGTGCGGGCCCGCCACTTTCGCACAAACCTCAAGGCATTTAGCGGCGATTCCGGCTGCGCGCCTCGACACGGATGGGGATCATGCGGCCATCGTGGTCATTGCGGTGACCACCGCCGCCGCGCGGCCCGTGATCGTCATCATTGTCCCCGCCATCGCGCGCCAACACGCATTTCAGGCCGGCAAAGACCGCTCCGATTGTCAGCCACATCACTGCCGCAGCGCTCCAGACGCCGCCGGATAAGGCCACGATCTGCTTCAACTGCCCGGTGTCGAACCAGAAAAGCAGCGCAACCATCGCTGCCGCCATCCCAAAACCTGCGACCGCGTGGCGGGTGTAGGTCCGTCCGAACCGGATGAGGCTGGATCTTGGCATGTATCATCCCCCAATGACCTTCCATTAAGAAAATAGGTGGAATGCATGGCAACACAAGCGGCCCGGCGATATTTGGCCGACAAGTGTTGCGCATGTCGCGAATCAGAGGGTGAACTGCCCCGTTGCAAATGAAGCTTAGGCTCACGTGCGGCACCCGCCTACAATGCACGGGTGCGAATATCCCAAGCTTGAAGGCTTCGTTGCTTGTTTCGTCTGACGGTCGAGGCCTCTTTTCTCCCGAAAAACACATCCTCCAGATTCCGTGAAAGATTGCCGAACGCAGCGGCGTCGTTCAGGACTGCGATGCAAACTTGGCGTACGGCGTCCTGGCGCACGGCGACCTGGCGGTCGAACCAGAACGTCAACGAGTCGCGGCGCTGGAGCACTTGATTAGCGACCGGCCAGCTCCTGGTCTTGTAGTTTGGGGCTATCGGTCTGCTCATGCATCCCGGCTACCACGTGGGAGTCACGAGATGAATTCCTCACATCAGTTGTGCAACAAAGCCAGTTGAACCCAAAACCCACGCCTCCTGAAAAAGCCCGACATGCGCCCAGCGCGCGCCCAAGAATGGACAGAATGCCCTGATGAATTCACCTCAGCAGCGTCCGGCGCGGTGATGGCACCGCGACTCTGGGCCGATTGCCCAAGGAGTGAGACATGAGCCATCAGACATCCGTCGCAAGTTCCGTGACTGCCGTCATCGGCTTGACGTGCCTTGGGGCAGCGATCGCCTGGCAGGTCGCGTATCCAGCCGCTTCGTCGATCTCGGCTGCGCTGATGCTGATCTTTTCGTTTCTCATACCGGTCGCGCTCTATGAGATCGGCATTCGTCATATTCACCGGCAGCCATCAACGGGTCTGGATTGGTCCGCACCCGGCCGCCGCGATCCGCGGCGTGTCGGCCTCAAGCTATTGGGCCTTTTCATCCTTCTTGCAGCGCTCGTCGTGATCCACAGCCTGTTTCGCATCTATCCTGTCTGGCGGCTGGTCGACCCGCTGGTGGCGATCGTCATTCTGGCGCCCGCCGCGCTGCCGGTGACTTTGGTCTATTTCATCGAGGTGGACCGGCGCATGGTCGAGCCGCATGATGGCTATTGGCAGTTGGGTGCGTGGGTGACGGGACAAAATCCTTCCCCTGACTGGGCTTATCTACGAAACTTCATGTTGGGGTGGGCGATCAAGGGATTTTTCCTTCCGGTCATGTTCAATTATCTCGCCATGAACATACCAGGCCTGAGCGGCGGTATTGCCGGGGCCTTTGCCGGCCCGGTAGACGCGGCCGCCTATCTGACAAAGGTGATGATCGTGATGGAACTGGTCATCGTCGTGGTCGGCTATACCATGACCATGCGCCTTTTCGATGCGCATATCCGCTCGGCCAACGCGTTACCGGTGGCATGGATCGTAACGCTTGTCTGCTATGAGCCGATCAACCAAATCGTGACGGGGCGAGTTTTTGACTACCGCCCGGACCGCTCCTGGATCGACGTGATCCATAATCATCCGATGCTCTTCTGGCCGTGGCTGGGGCTGATCCTGTTGTCCTTCTTCGTCTGGCTCTGGGCAACGGCCATTTTCGGCCTGCGCTGGTCCAACCTGACCAACCGCGGGATCATCACGAATGGCCCTTACAAATATACCAAGCATCCGGATTATACCTCCAAATGCCTGTTCTTTGTGCTGACGGCCGCGCCATTCATGACCGCGCTCACTAAGTGGGAAGCGATCACCGCCAGCGCAGCGCTGACCGTGGTTATCGGCATCTATTTCGGCCGGGGCCGCATGGAGGAGAAGCACCTGTCAGACGATCCCGCTTACGTGGCCTACGCTCTGGAGATGAACCAGCGCAGCATTTTTCGCCACGTCGCCGCTCGGCTGCCTTTCCTGATCTACGTCGCGCCAGACGGGCGCACCGGGCTGGAGCCGGACACAGCGCCCGGCGGCGCGGCGGTGCCAGCGGAGTAGACGGGAGGCGTTCAGTCCTCCATCGCCTCGAGTTCGTCGATCATGCCTGATATCATGTTGAGGCCCTTGTCCCAGAACTTGGGATCGCTGGCATCGAGGCCGAAAGGTTTCAGCAAGTCGGAGTGATGCTTGGACCCACCCGCCCGCAACATGTCGAAATACTTATCTTGGAAGCCTTCGGGATTTTCCTCGTAAACGGCATAAAGCGCGTTCACGAGGCCGTCGCCGAAGGCATAGGCATAGACGTAGAAGGGCGAGTGGACAAAATGCGGGATATAGGCCCAGAACGTCTCGTACCCGTCCATGAAGTCGAATGCCGGTCCCAGTGACTGCGCCTGCACGGACATCCAGAGCGCATTGATGTCGTCCGGCGTCAGCTCTCCCTCGCGGCGGGCGGCGTGCAGCTTGCACTCGAAATCGTAGAACGCGATCTGTCGCACGACCGTATTGATCATGTCCTCGACCTTGCCGACCAGCATCACCTTGCGCTCGGCGTCGGATTTGGCGTTTGCCAGCATCCGGCGGAAGGTCAGCATCTCGCCAAAGACCGAGGCCGTCTCGGCAAGCGTGAGGGGCGTCGAGGACAAAAGCTCGCCCTGATCCGCCGCCAGCACCTGATGCACGCCGTGCCCCAGCTCATGCGCCAGCGTCATCACGTCGCGCGGTTTGCCGAGGTAGTTCAGCATCACGTAAGGGTGCACATTCGTCACCGTAGGATGCGCGAAGGCACCGGGGGCCTTGCCCGGCTTCACCCCCGCGTCGATCCAGCCTTTGTCGAAAAAGGGTTGCGCCAGATCGCCCATGCGCGCGTCGAATTCGGTATAGGCGTTCATGACCGTGTCGCGGGCGTCGTCCCACCCGACGATCTTGGTCTGCTCCATCGGCAGAGGCGCGTTGCGATCCCAGACCTGCATCCGGTCGAGACCAAGCCATTTGCGCTTCAGCTCGTAATAGCGATGGCTCAGCTTGGGGTAGGCGGCGACGACCGCGTCGCGTAGTGCCTCGACCACCTCGGGCTCGACATCATTGGCAAGGTGGCGACCGGTTTGGGCCGTCGGCATGCCGCGCCAGCGGTCGATCACTTCTTTTTCCTTGGCCGAGGTGTTGTGCACGCGGGAGAATGTCCGGATATTTTCGCCAAAAACGCGGGCCAGCTCCCGACTCGCTGCCTCGCGCTTGGAGCGGTCTTGCTCGGTCAGAAGGTTCAGTGTCCCTTCGATGCCCAATTCCTCGCCATCGACGTCAAAGGTCAGGCCGGCAATCGTCTCGTCAAAAAGACGCTCCCACGCGTCGCCGACGACGCCCATGTCGTGGAGGAACTTCTCCATCTCATCGGATAGCTGATAGGGCTTCATTGCGCGAATGCGGTCCAGCACGGGCTTGTAGCGCGCCAGATCGGCATTCTGCGCCAGAAGGGATGACAGGTGATCCTCGTCCAACTTGTTCAGCTCAAGCGTGAAGAACACCAGTGGGGTGGTGAAGTTGGTAATTTTTTCCTGCGCATCCGAGAGAAACTTCGTGCGCGAGGCATCCGTCGTCAACTGGTGATAGCGCAGGCCCGCATAGGACATGATGCGCCCGGCAATATTGCTGATCGCCTCGTCGCGGTGGATGCATTTCAGCAGCCCATCGGCGTCAAGATCCGCCAGCTTGCCCTCGTAATCGGCGGCAAAGGCGGCGCATTCGGCCTCAAGCCAGTCCATGTCGCGCTTGATTTCAGGCGCATCCGGGGCAGAGTAGAGATCGCTCAGATCCCATTCCGGCAGATCGCCCAGATCCTTCCCCTTTGCATTGGCGTTCGCGTCATGGACGGGCTGGGACAGATGGATCATCGGGTAAGCTCCTAAAATATGCGTTGCACCAGACATAGGCGGCGCGCGGCGCGCCCTCAAGGGGCCCATTTTACCCGTATTGGCGCAGCATCTCGTGCAGGTCGTCCAGGGTATTGGCCTCCTGCAGCGGCTTGTCATGGCGCCAGCGTTTCATGCGGGGAAATCTGAGGGCGACGCCGGATTTATGACGCGGCGAGGGGGCGATGCCCTCGAAGGCGATTTCAAAGACGTGCTCGGGCGTGACGCGCCGCACGGGTCCGAAGCGCTCTTGGGTATTTTTGCGCACCCAGGCGGTGATCTTGCGAAATTCGGTATCGGTCAGGCCGGAATAGGCCTTGGTGAAGGGCACGAGATCATTGCCGCTCCAGACTGCGAAGGTGAAGTCGGTGAAGAGGTTGGCGCGCCGCCCCGAACCTTGCTGTGCATAGATCATCACCGCGTCGATCGTCAGCGGGTCCAGCTTCCATTTCCACCAATCGCCGCGCTTGCGCCCCGCGTGATAGGGGCTGGCGGCGGATTTCAGCATGAGGCCCTCGGCGCGGTTCTCGCGGGCGGTGCTGCGGATAAGTGCCAGAGAGTCCCAGCTGTCATGCTCAATGAGCGGAGAGGGGCGCACGGGCGCGTCCTCAGGCAGTTTGGCCAGCAGCGCATCCATCCGCGCACGCCGCTCGGCAAAGGGCAGGGCGCGCAGATCCTCGCCATCCTCCTCCAGCAGGTCGTAGGCCAACAGGATCACCGGCGCGCTTTTCAGTAAGCTTTTCGGCACTGTCTTGCGACCGATCCGCTTTTGCAGATCGTTGAAGGGCAGTGGCGCGGCGCCGTCCCAAGCCACGATCTCGCCATCCAGCACGGTGCCGGGGGGCAGGAAATCGGCGGCTTGGGCGAATTCGGGGAATCGGTCGGTCATCAGTTCCTCGCCGCGCGACCAGACAAAATGCGCGGCCCCCCGCGCGATCAGCTGGCCGCGGATGCCGTCCCATTTCCACTCGGCCAGCCAGTTCTCCGGCGCGCCCAGCGTCTCTGGCGCCTCTTCCAGCCCATAAGCGAGGCAAAATGGATAGGGGCGCGATTGCGCAGCCTCGGGGTCGGGCGCCTCGATCAGGGCGCGGTAGCTTGTCGTGTCGGGCGTCCAGTCACCCATCAGGCGATGGGCCAGCTCAGCCTCGTCATGGCCGGTGGCGGCGCTGAGCGCACGGGTCATCAGCTTGCGGCTGATCCCGACGCGAAAGCCGCCGGTCAGCAGCTTGTTGAAGACGAGGCGCTCGGCGGCGTCCATCTGGTCCCACGCGTCAAGAACGGCGGTCTTGCGCGCCTCCTCTTCGGCGCCATCGAGGGCGCGCAGATAGCCTATCCAGTCCGTCAGGCTGCGATCCTGTGTGCGGCTGGGCGGCGGCAGGATGAGGGCGATCGTCTCGGCCAGATCGCCGACAATGGGATAGCTTTCCTCGAAGAGCCAGAGGGGGACGTTTGCCCGCTCGGCGGCCCACTCGCGCAGCTTGGTCGTGGTGATGGCGCGGCGCGGCCGGCGGCCCGAGAAAAGTGCGATGGTCCAGAGGCGGTCCCCTTCTGGCGCGGCGTCGAAATAGGCGGCGAGGGCCGCGACCTTGGTGTTGGTTTTCGTCGTCTGGTCGATGGTGGCATAAAGCGCGGTGAACCGTTTCATTCGGTCTCCTCTGCGTCCAGAACCTCGCCGGTGAACTCCG
This sequence comes from Roseovarius maritimus, assembly GCF_043355895.2. Lineage (NCBI taxonomy): Bacteria > Pseudomonadati > Pseudomonadota > Alphaproteobacteria > Rhodobacterales > Roseobacteraceae > Roseovarius > Roseovarius maritimus. Next base: position 405,516 of record NZ_JBHFPF020000002.1, on the reverse strand, counting down.
TTGTCAGCGCTTCGGCATTATAGCCTTCGCTCTTCAGCCATCGCGCGAAGATATCTGTGTAACCGTGTGTCGCATATATGTTTTCTGCACCCGTCGCCTTGATCGCCTCGTTAAGACCGTTCCAGTCCGCATGGTCCGAGACGACAAATCCCCGGTCAACGCTGCGCCGTCGCCGCACACCGCGCATCCGCATCCAGCCGCTGGCAAACCCGGTGGCATGGGGGCGGAACCTGCGCGCCCAATCGCTACCCAGCGCGCCGGGGGGCGCGATGACCATGGCGCCGGAGTAATCCTTGGGCGCGAGGTCCGGCGTGACGTAGGTCGTGGCGGGTAGATCGAAGCCTTGGTCCCGCAGGATGGCATTCGTGTTTTCGACCGCACCATGGGTCAGGATCGGTGCGATCTCGGGGTTGAGTAGGCTCATGACCCGCTGAGCCTTGCCCAGCGAATAGGCGCCCAGCAGGCTGAACTTTCCTTCGGCGGCGTTGGCGGCCCACCAGTCGTTGATCTGCCGCGCGGCCTCGGCCTCGTACGGCCACTCGAAGACCGGCAGGCCGAAGGTGCATTCGGTGATGAAGCTGTGGCATCTCACGCTCTCGAATGGGGTTGAGAGCGCATCGGGCACCGTCTTGTAGTCGCCGGAAACGACCCAGATCTCACCCCCCACCTCAACCCGGATCTGAGCCGAGCCGGGAATGTGCCCGGCGGGATGGAAGGAGACTTTGGCGCCGCCGATGGTGCGGGATTCACCGTACTTTATCGAATCGAGGTCAATCTGCCCGAGGCGGTGGCGCATGACAGGCCCGGCGATATCGGTGGCAAGGTAGCGCCGGTGCCCCGGACGCGCGTGATCGGCGTGGCCATGGGTGATCAATGCGCGGTCAACCGGACGCCACGGGTCGATGTAGAAGTCGCCTGCTGGGCAATAAATGCCCTCGGGTTTGAAGGTCAGCACCATGAAAGGAAGGATAGGTTGCGCCGCGATCATTGCCAGCCTCTTGCACAGAGTGGTGGGGTGTCTAGTCTGCCGCCGAAGCAGGCAAGGGAGCTGGATATGAAATTCGTGCGATATGGCGAGGCGGGGGCCGAGCGGCCGGGCGTTCTGGATAGCGCGGGCGAGCTGCGCGATCTGTCGGGCGTGGTAGAGGACATCGCGGGCGATGTGCTGGCCGCGCTGCCGCAGGTGGATGTGGATACGTTGCCCCAAGTGGCCGGTGCGCCGCGCCTTGGCCCGCCCGTGGGCGGTGTGGGCAAGCTGATCGGAATCGGGCTGAATTATTATGACCACGCCGCCGAGGTGGGGCTTGAGCCGCCGAAGGAGCCGATTGTCTTCATGAAGGCGACCTCGTCCATTACGGGGCCGAACGATCCGGTCTACATGCCGCGCGGGTCGGAGAAATCCGATTGGGAGGTCGAACTGGGCATCGTGATCGGGCGGCGCGCGAAATACGTCAGCGAGGAGGGCGCGCTGGGCCATGTCGCGGGCTATACCATCGTCAACGATGTGTCGGAGCGCGCGTTTCAGGCCGAGCGGGGCGGGCAATGGACCAAGGGCAAGAGCTGCGACAGCTTCGGCCCCATCGGCCCCTGGCTGGTCACGCCTGAGGAGTTGGGCGATGTGCAGGCGCTGGATATGGTGCTGGATCTCAACGGCGAGCCTGCGCAGCGCGGCAGCACGGCCTCGATGATCTTCGGCGTGGCCGGGGTGATCTCGTATCTTAGCCAGATGATGACGCTGCACCCGGGTGATATCATCGCCACCGGCACGCCGCCGGGGGTGGGCATGGGGATGAAACCGCCTCGATACTTGCGCGAGGGGGATGTGATGACGCTCTCCATCGCCGGTCTCGGCGCGCAGCGGCAGGAGGTGCGGCAGGACCGCTAGGCGCGCGCACGCCAGAATGCGTCGAGCATGGTCCATATCGCCTCGCGCGTCTCGGGCCGGTCCATCATTGGCTCGTGCAGCGCGCCCTCCAGCCGCTCCAGCCGGGCCTCGGGCCAGCGGGCGATGCGCGCCTCGATGCGGGCCGTGTCGACGATGCGCTCTTCGGAGCCCAGAAAGGTGAGGCACGGCAGCGCGGGCGAGGGCAGCGCGTGAAGGCGGCGGCACTCGTGCAGCGCGGCAAAGAGCCAACGGAGGCTGGGCCCGCCAAGCGCCAGTTCGGGATGGGAGGTCAGCTGTGCGCGCATCTGTTCAAGCATTTCGGCGTCGCGGGTCAGGTCATTTGTCTCGAACGGCGCGCTCAGCACATAGCTGTCCGGCCCGGTGCTGGGCGCATAGCGAGTGCCGAGGCCGATATGCCCGCTGGCCCAGCCCAGCGACCAGGCCACTGGCCGCAGCGCCGCGCGCAGGCGAATACCCCACATCGGCGCGGTAAAGGCGCAGGTGGCAACGGGCAGGCCCTCCATTACGGCACGCAAGCCAATCGCGCCGCCCATGGAATGCGCCAGAAGGTGCCACGGGCGCGGCAGGTCCAGCGCCTCGGCGATGCCGGCCATTGCGGCCACGTCATGGCCGTACTCGGCAAAGCTGCCGACATGGCCGGTCAGCGTGTCCCCTGTCAGCCGGTCCGAAAGCCCCTGTCCGCGCCAGTCTATCGCCGCCACGCCATAGCCACGTGCGCCCAGATCCCGCGCCGCAGGCCCGTATTTCTCAATAAATTCCGTCCGCCCCGGAAAGAGCAGCACCGTGCCGCATGCCTCCTCACGCGGCCAGTGCGCCACCCTGATACGCACGCCATCTGCCGCCGTGGCCCAGACCGCGCGGCCGCCCGGCGGGCCGTCCGCGATATCCTCCAGCAGCGGCGCCTCCTTCATCAGCCCAGAACCCGGCCCAGCTGCATCGCGACGCTCATGTCGCCCTCGACATCCAGCTTGCCGCTCATGAATGCGCTGGCCGGGTCCAGATCGCCCTCCACGATGGCCAGAAAGATATCCGCCGGTGCAGTCAGTGTCACATCCGCGGCCGCATCCGAGGCGCGCGCCCCGGCCCCGTCGATGATGATCGCGCCCTCGCCGGTAACGACGAACTTGGCCGAGCCGTCCATCGGCTCGCCGGTAAGGCGCGCGTTCAGCGCCTCGACCGCCTCGTTTACCCTGTCGCTCATTCGCCGCTCCCGCCTTTTTGATGTACCGCGCTCTTGCAGGGGGTTTGCTTTCCCGCCAGTGGCGCTAAACTTGGACCTGTTATGGGCGCTCTTCGCATCAATCTCAATCCTGCCCTCGCGCTGTGTCTGGCGCTGGCCGCGCCTTTGAGTGCGCAGGCGCAGGATACCGCGCGGCTTGATGGCATGTATGAAGATTTGAAAACCGCGCCGGCGCGCGAGGCCGTGCGGCTGGGCCGGGAGATTCGGCTGGAGCTGTCAAAATCCGGCTCGCCCGCGATGAACCTGCTGCTCAAACGTGGGCGCGATGCGCTGTCGGCGGGCGATACCGGCCTTGCCATCGAACTTTTGAGCGCGCTCACCGATCATGCCCCGGATTTTTCCGAAGGCTGGCACGCACGCTCGGTCGCGTTTGCCCACGCTGACCTGATTGGCCCCGCGATGGCGGATCTGGAGCGGGCGCTGGCGCTCGACCCGCGCAATTTCGCCGCGATCTACAGCCTTGGCGCGCTGCTGGAAGAGATCGGCCAGCCCGTCCTTGCCCGCGAGGCCTATGCCCGCGTGGCCGAGATCCACCCGCATTTCGATGATACCGAGGCCAACATGGCCCGGATCGACGCCGAAACCCAGGGCGCTGATCTCTGACGCAATCCTGAACCACCGGAGACGAGGCCCATGGCCGACAACGCACGGATCCTTGCGGTTCTGGGCCCTACCAATACCGGCAAGACGCATTTCGCGATCGAGCGGATGTTGGGCTATCCCACGGGCGTCATCGGCCTGCCGCTGCGCCTGCTTGCGCGCGAGGTCTATGACAAGATCGTGCGCGCGCGCGGCCCGTCGGTGGTGGCGCTGGTCACCGGCGAAGAGCGGATCGTGCCGCCGCGCGTCAAGTATTGGGTCTGCACGGTCGAGGCGATGCCCGAGGGCATCGGCGCAGACTTCGTCGCGGTGGACGAGATCCAGCTTTGCGCCGATCCCGAGCGGGGGCATGTCTTTACCGACCGTCTTTTGCGGATGCGCGGCTTGCGCGAGACGCAGTTCCTGGGCGCCGGAACGATGCGCAGCATGATCGCGCAGCTGATCCCTGAGGCGGAATTCGTGCCGCGCAGCCGGATGTCGGATCTGGTGTATTCAGGTTCGAAAAAGATAAGTAAGATGCCACCGCGTAGCGCAATCGTCGGGTTTTCGGTGGATAATGTATACGCCATCGCCGAGGTGCTCCGCCGCCAGAAGGGTGGCGCGGCCGTGGTGATGGGCGCTTTGTCACCGCGCACGCGCAACGCGCAGGTGGAGATGTATCAAAACGGCGATGTGGACTATCTGGTGGCGACGGATGCCATCGGAATGGGCCTCAATCTCGATATCGACCATGTCGCGTTTTCCTCGCTGACCAAGTTCGACGGGCGGCGCATGCGGCAGCTCATGCCGAACGAGTTGGCCCAGATCGCAGGCCGGGCGGGGCGGGGGATGAGGCATGGTACATTCGGCGTCACCGGCGAGGCGCCCGAACTGACGCCGGACGTGGCCGAGGCGATCATGGAGCACCGCTTTGCCCCCATCCGCAAGCTGGAGTGGCGCAACGCCGCGCTGCAGATGGGCTCGACTGGCGCGCTCATCGCCTCGCTCGAAGCCAAGCCCGAGCATGATATTCTGGTCCGCGCCCGCGAGGCGGATGACCTGACCGCACTGCGCACCTTGTCGGGAATCCCCGATGTGCAGGCCCGCGCAATCGGTGGCGCAGCGGTGAAACTGCTGTGGGACGTCTGCCGCATCCCCGATTTTCGCGGTATCAGCCAAGCCGAGCATGCGAGCCTCCTGGAAACCATATATTGCGATCTGCATGAGTGGGGCCGCATCCCCGATGACTGGCTGGCGCGACAAATCAATCGCATCGACCGAACCGATGGCGACATTGACACGTTGTCGAAACGTCTGGCGTATATCCGCACATGGACATACGTCGCACAGCGAAAAGGCTGGGTGGATGACGAAACGCATTGGCGCGAGGCGACGCGCGCTGTAGAAGACCGATTGTCGGACGCGCTGCATGGGGCGTTGACGCAAAGATTTGTGGATCGGCGCACATCCGTGCTCTTGCGCCGGCTCAAGCAGAAGGAAGCCATCGTGGCAGAGGTTAACGATACTGGTGAAGTGACGGTCGAAGGCGAATTCGTCGGCCGTCTGGACGGGTTCCGCTTTGTGCAGGACAAGACGGCGTCAGGGCAAGAGGCCAAGACGCTGGGCCAGGCCAGCCTGCAGGCGCTTGCGCCACACTTCAACCTGCGCGCCGATCGTTTCTACAATGCGCCCGATACAGAGATCGATTTCACCGAGCAGGGCGGCCTCATGTGGGGCAAGGATGCCGTGGGCAAGCTTATCGCCGGCTCGGACCCGATGAAGCCCAGCGTTAAAGCCTTTGTTGATGACGAGGCTGGCCCCGATGTCGCGCAGAAGGTCGAGCGGCGCTTGCAGCATTTCATTGACCGCAAGGTAGCGACGCTGTTCGAGCCGCTCTTGAACATCAGCCGGGACGAGACGCTGACCGGCCTCGCGCGCGGCTTCGGCTTTCGCATGGTCGAAACGATGGGGATCATTCCGCGGGGTGACGTGGCCGATGAGGTCAAATCGCTGGAGCAGGACGCGCGCGGCGCTCTGCGCAAGCATGGTGTGCGCTTTGGTCAGTTCACCATCTTCATGCCGTTGCTTTTGAAGCCCGCACCCACGCGCCTGCGCCTGGTGCTTTGGGGCCTTGCCAATGGCATGGACGAATTCCCCGAGGCGCCGCCTCCGGGCCTTGTCACCGTACCCGCCGCCAAGATGCCGCAAGGCTACTATACAATGGCTGGCTATCGCGCCGCTGGGGCGCGCGCCATTCGCATCGACATGCTGGAGCGTCTGGCCGACATGCTGCGCGCCGAGGATAGCCGCGGCGGGTTCGAGGCCAAAGCGGACATGCTGTCGATCACCGGCATGACGCTGGAGCAGTTCGCGGACCTGATGGAAGGCCTTGGCTACAAGGCCGAGCGCGGCGAGCGTGCCAAGGTCAAGCCCGTAGATCAGATTATGGGAGAGGCTCCGGGCGTCGAGCCCGAGGCCGAGACAGCTGGCGATATGGTCGAGAATATCGAAGCCGAAGGCATCGCCCCGGTGGCCGAAACGCCCGAGGAGCAGACAGAGGTGTCCGCCGACATCCCCGAGATGAGCGAGACCGAGGTCGCCCCCGGCACGCCTGCCGATCCCATCGCGCCCTCGGCCGAGCCCGAGGTTTATTATACCTTCACTTGGGCCGGACGCGCCCGCCGCAGCGGCCCGCCCGCTGGCGCGCGAGACGGGGGCGGTCGCGGCAAACCGCAAGAGGGGCGCGGCAAGCCGCGTGGCAAAGGCAAGCCCAAGGGCGGCGATCGGGGCGGCGACCGGGGCGGCAAGCCCGGCAATGCGGGCGCGAAGAGCTTCGAGGCCAAGCCTGCGCCCAAGAAGGACAAGATCGACCCGGACAATCCCTTTGCCGCAGCCCTCATGGGCTTCAAGAAAGACAAGTGACGACACCCGCCGGTGAGACTGCCGAGGCGGGAAGGATTCGCCTCGACAAATGGCTCTGGCAGGCGCGTTTCTTCAAGACGCGCGGATTAGCCGCAGCCGTCGTCAAGTCTGGTCATGTGCGCGTCAACGGAAACCGGGCTGGAAAACCGGCGCAGTTGGTGCGGCCCGGCGACGTTCTGACATTTGCCCAGGCCCGGCAGATACGCGTTGTATGCATCATCGCGCCGGGCCTGCGGCGCGGCCCGGCGGCTGAGGCGCAAACCCTCTATGACGATCTGACGCCAGCCCCTGAGCCGAAAGGCGAAACACCTGTTTCGCCCAACCCGCGATACGAGGGAAAAGGGCGCCCCACCAAGAAGGACCGACGCAAACTGGACTTCAATCCGCCCGGGGCGCTTGAATGATCGAAGAGGCTGGATTATCTGTCGCCCGACCCACTCTCAAGAGGCCGACATGACCTATATCGTCAACGATGCCTGCATCGCCTGCAAATACACCGACTGCGTTGAGGTGTGCCCTGTCGACTGCTTTTACGAGGGTGAGAACATGCTGGTCATCCACCCGGACGAGTGCATCGATTGCGGCGTCTGCGAGCCGGAATGCCCGGCGGACGCGATCCGCCCGGATACCGAGCCGGACATGGAAAAATGGGTGGAGTTCAACCGCAAATACGCCGAGCTTTGGCCCGTGATCGTCACCAAGAAGGACGAGTTGCCCGAGGCGCAGGAGCGCGACGGCGAAAGCGATAAATTGGAGAAATATTTCTCCGAAGCGCCGGGCGAGGGTGGCTGAGACCCATCGCGCACGGCGCCATGCCAAATTCGGTAATCCCTGAGGCTGTTGATGCCGAAGGTTGCCGCGTGATTGCGCTGCGTCACGGGCTTGTGTGCCGGGATACGATGCGCGCCCTTCCGCAGCGCGGCGATTCGTGGTATAAGTATCTCAGATGTAACGCCATGCCCGATATCCACTCTCCCCTGCTACTGCTTGGGTGTGGATTTTCCTGTGCCAAGACAGTGTGACATGCCCCACCGGCGCCGCGCCGGGCCGCATGTGATTTGTCGATGACATTCGGGCCAGCAGGAAAGGAAGTTTTGAATGAGCAAAGCCAAAAAGCCCGACTTCAGCCCGAATGATTTTGTCGTCTATCCCGCGCATGGCGTGGGCAAGATCGTCTCGATCGAAAGCCAAGAGATCGCGGGGATCGAACTGGAACTCTTTGTCATCAACTTTGAGAAGGACAAGATGACCCTGCGCGTGCCTACGCACAAGGCGACCGAGATCGGCATGCGCTCGCTCTCGAGTCCCGATATCGTCTCGAAGGCGATGACGACGCTCAAGGGCAAAGCCAAGGCCAAGAAGGCCATGTGGTCGCGCCGCGCGCAGGAATACGAGCAGAAGATCAACTCGGGCGATCTGATCGCCATTGCCGAGGTCGTGCGCGACCTGCACCGCACCGATGACCAGCGCGAGCAGAGCTATTCCGAGCGTCAGCTGTACGAGGCCGCGCTTGAGCGTCTGACCCGCGAAGTCGCAGCTGTCAGCGGCGATGGCGAGGTCGAAGCGGCGCGCCAGGTTGGAGATGTTCTGGTGTCGCGGGCGGCCTGATAGCCGCTAAATTGTGTAAAAGGCCGCATCCCTCCATGGGTTGCGGCCTTTTTCATGCCGTATCAGGCCAAGATCGACAGCAGCACGGCGATTTCGGCCAGTTGCTGCGCCGCGCCCAGCGTGTCGCCCGTCTGGCCGCCGATCTTGTCCCGCGTGACCCACGCCAAGGCGAAGGTCACCAGTGCGGCCCAGATCAGAACACCGAAGGCCGACCAGCCTACAAGCATCAGAGCGATCAGCGCGGCCAGCCCCGCCGCCGCGCCGCAGAGGCGCGCATCCGGGCGGCCCGTGCCATGTGATAGCCCCGCGTCGCGCGCATGGGGCAGGGCCCACATCATGGCCGGGATGGCCGCGCGTGATACCGCGCCGGCGGTGATGATGGCTGCCAGGGTCCAGCCCTCATCCAGTTGAAACAACAGCCAAAGCGCCGCCCAGCGGGCGCTGAGCGACAGGATCAGCGCGATGACGCCAAACACGCCGACATGGCTGTCTTTCATGATCTCCAGCCGCTTGGCGCGCGTCCAGCCGCCCCAGAACCCGTCGACCGTATCGGCCAGCCCGTCCTCGTGCATCGCACCCGTGACGATCACCTGCGCCGCAAGGGCCGTGAGGGCGGCCAGCGCCGAAGGCAGGCCGCACCAATGCGCAATCAGCCCGAGCAACCCCGCGACGAGGCCCACCAGCGCGCCCACCAGAGGATAGGCCCATGCCGCCTTGGCGCCGCGCATCGGGGCGTCCGGCAGCGGCAGGCGGGTCAACAGGGCCATCGCTGCGCGAAAATCGTTCAGATAGGGCGTCATGCCGTCGTTTTTCCGCATCGGATCGGACCTTTTTGGGGATGCCACATTCAGCCCCTCTGCGATACACCGACGCCAAACGCTTATGCAACGGGGGCCAGCGGGATGAACGCGGAAATGCACAGCATGACGGATCTGGCGGCGCGCCTGAAGGATCTGCCCGAGCCGGATGAGGCGGCGCTTGACGCTGCACGCGCCCGTGATGCCAGCCTCACCAAACCGCCCGGCGCGCTAGGCCGCCTTGAGGAACTCGCGGCTTGGTACTGCGGCTGGCGCGGCGATGCGCGGGCGCAGATCCGTGCGCCGCAGGTCATTGTATTTGCCGGAAATCACGGTGTCACCGCGCAGGGTGTGTCCGCTTTCCCGCCCGAGGTGACGGTGCAGATGGTGGCGAACTTCAAGGCGGGCGGGGCGGCGATCAACCAACTGGCACACCAGTTCGGGGCAAAAATGCACGTTGTTCCGCTGGAACTGGGCAATCCGACCGCCGATTTCACGCAAGGTCCGGCGATGGACGAGGCGAGCTTCATGGCTGCTATCCGCGCCGGCTGGGACGCCGTGGATCCGGGTGCCGACGTTCTGGTGACGGGTGAGATGGGCATCGGCAATACCACCTCGGCCTCCGCCATCGCGACCGCGCTCTATGGCGGGGAGGCTGCCGACTGGACGGGCCGCGGCACGGGACTTGGGCCCGATGAGGTCTCGCTCAAGGCGCGCGTGGTGGCGGCGGGCGTCGCACGGCATGATGCGATGCGAGATAGACCGCTGGAGGTGCTGCGCGCACTGGGCGGACGCGAGTTGGCGGCTTTGGCGGGGGCCATCCTGCGGGCGCGGCACATGCGCCTCCCGGTGATCCTCGACGGGTTTATCTGTTGCGCCGCTGCCGCCTGCCTAGAGGCCGAGGCGCCCGGCGCGCTGGATCACTGCGTGGCGGGCCATGTCAGCGCCGAGGCAGGGCATCCCCGTCTTCTGGCGCGCTTGGGCAAGGCGCCGCTATTGTCGCTGGGTATGCGGCTGGGCGAGGGATCGGGCGCGGCGCTGGCCATCGCCATCCTGCAGGGCGCGCTGGCTTGCCATTCGGGCATGGCGACCTTCGATGAGGCGGGCGTCAGCGGCGGCTGACAGCTGCTGATGCTCGCCGGTCAGGCGCTTTTTCGCGGCGTGTCGTCGTCCGATTCCTCCAGCTGTGACAGCAGCATCGTCTCCAGCTCGCGCTCCAGCTCGCGGGCGCGGGCGAGGTATTCCTCGTTCTCGACCGTGGGTACATCCGGATCCCAGAGTGAGGCCAGTTCGCGCACTGAATTGCGGTCATGGTGGTAGAACATATCCTCCAGCTCGGCGGCCTCGAATTCGGATAGTCCCATGTTCTCAAGTACGTATCGACCGGCACGCAGGGAGGCATCGAACATCTCGCGCACGATGTCATTGGCGCCCGCCTGATAGAGGCGAAAAACGTGGTTGCGGTCGCGCGCCCGCGCGATGATGTGCAGATCGGGCCGCTCGCGCCGGGCGAAGGTCACCAGCCGCACGGCTGCGTCAGGATCGTCCAGCGCTGCGACCAGTATCTTGGCCTCGCGCAGACCCGCCGCGTGCAGCATCTCGGGGCGGGTCGGATCGCCAAAGAAGCCCTTGACGCCAAAGCGGCGCATCCGCTGGATCGCTCCCAGATCGTGATCGAGCACGACCGTCTCGTAGCCCGAAGAGCGCACGAGGCGATTGACGATCTGCCCGAACCGCCCGATGCCGACGATGATAATGCGGGCCTGCTCGTCCACGTCATCCGGCTCGGCGGCCTCGGCGGCCTCATCCATATGGCTCGAGAGCCAGTCATAGAGGATGAAGAGAAGCGGCGTGATCAGCATGGACATGGCAACCACCAGCAGCAGCGTTTCGGTCATGTCCGCGGGCAAGACATTCTGCTGACCCGAGAAGGAAATGAGCACGAAGCCGAATTCGCCCGCCTGCGCCAGCGACAGGGTGAAAAGCCACAGATTGCGCCCGCGCAGATCGAACATGCGCCCAAGGACATAGAGAATTGCGCCCTTGAGCACGATCACCATCAGCGCAAGACCGACGATCAGAAACGGTGCGCCAAAGAGCAGCGCGAAGTTGATGCCCGCGCCCACGGTGATGAAGAAGAGGCCCAGAAGCAGGCCCTTGAACGGCTCGATATCGCTTTCCAGCTCGTGACGAAATTCGCTGTTGGCCAGGACGACGCCGGCAAGGAAGGCGCCAAGCGCGGGCGAGAGGCCGATCAGATACATCAAGAAGCTGATGCCACAGACGATCAGCAGGGCAAGGGCGGTATACATCTCGCGCAGGCGCGCGGCGTGTATATAGCGGAAAACGGGCCGCGTCAGGTAGACCCCCGAAACGATGATCGCGCCGACCACGCCGAGCGTGACAAGCGTGACACCCCAGCCCGGCAGTCCTGCAACCAACGACAGGCTGCTATCGTTATGGGCGCCCGTGGCCAGGTGTTCGGCCGTGCCGCCCATCGGGCGCTGCAGGGTGCCCTCCAAAACGGTCTCTGGCGTCTTGCGCATCGCAAGAAGCGGCAGCAGCGCCAGCATCGGGATGACCGAGATATCCTGCGTCAGCAGCACGGAAAAGGCCGAGCGCCCACCCTTCGTCTGCATCAGGCCTTTTTCCGAAAGGGTTTGTAGCACGATCGCGGTCGAGGAGAGCGCAAAGATCAGGCCGACGGCCAGACTGACACTCCAGTCATGTCCCAGTGCCATGGTCCCCAGCATGATGACGAGTGTGGTCAGCACCACCTGCATCCCGCCAAGGCCCAGAAGGCGGTGGCGCATGTCCCATAGCGCGCGCGGCTCCAGCTCGAGGCCGATGAGGAACAGCATCATCACGACGCCGAATTCGGCGAAATGCTGCAACTCCGCCGTTTCCTGCCCGACAAGCCCCGCGACCGGACCTATCAGGATGCCCGCCGCCAAGTACCCCAGCACCGATCCGAGACCCAACCGCGCCGCTATGGGAACTGCGATCACGGCGGCGGCCAGATAGATCGAGGCCTGGAAGAGAAAGGCGTCCATCGCGGTCTCCTTGGGGGGAACGGACTACCGCGACGAAGACGGCGGTCGTCGCGGTTGAAAACGGGTGCGCAGAGCGCCGTGACGCGGCGCTTGCGGCCTTTGCCCGGCGGGTTTGACCTCCAAGCATAAAGGCAGAACGAAATGTCGCAACGGCCAAGCGGAGGGCGCATGGCCGTTTACACAGGATCCTTGTCCATTTACACGGAATTTGCGCGGGAGCCAGTGAGCGGCGAGGTCAGCCTTGCGGCATTCGCAGCACAACATTGCGGCCGCGCTTGACGTAGCGCAACTCGCTATCGCCGATGGCGGCCACCTGTCCGCCATCCAGCGCATCGCCAACGCGCACCTTCTTGTAACGCCCGTTGCCAAGCCGAACCAGAGCGCGGCGGCTGGCGCTGGAGCCATAGACGCCGATCAGGTTGATCTCGCGCAGCTTCAACACGTTTTTCTCTGTTGCCTGTTTGGCCACTGATGCGCTGGTCGGGAAGGTGGGCTGAATCTGCTGAGAGCTTGGCACCGGCTGTGCTGCGGCCTGCTCGCGCGTGCGCTTGACGGTCGTATCGAAATCGCCGGGCCGGCGCAGTGGCGTCAGCGATGCGGTGACAGCCTGGGGGGTCGCGTTGTCGAACGCATCCTCCAGCTCTTCGGGATCGGCCTCTGCAGCGTCCGGCTGCGCGGCGCCAGCGTCAGGTTGCGCGGTGGCGATCGCCCGGGTCAGTGCGGCCCCGTCGACCAAGGGTGCGGCGGCGGCGCCATTTGCGCTGGCCAGTGTGGCGGCCGCGGCTGTCATTGTTGCGGGACGCGGCTGCGGACGCAGGGCGGCCAGAGATGAGGCACCACCGCCAGCCATGACGGGATCCTCCAATGCGGCAATGCGCGTCTCGGGCACGCCGGGCGCTTGGGTCGCGTCCGATTCCTCCTGCTCGCCGCCAGTTTCATCGGCGATCGCGGTGCTTGGTCGCACCTTGGGACGGATTGTTGCGAGAGCGGGATCGCCGGTGAAGGTGATCACTTCGGTCGCAGGTGCACCATTCGCGCCATCTCCGGTACCCGGCTCAGTGACGGGCACTTCGGCTGTCACAGTGACAGTCTGCGCCATGTCGGCGGGCGGCGTCAGGGGCGGGCGGCCCGCAACGACTCGAACGCCCTCTGGCGTCATGGCCCCGTCCGGGGTCGCGCGGACGAAACCGCGCGCGTCGAAGTCAAAGCGGGTGCCGGCGGGCGGCGGTGCACCGGGGGCCTCGGGCGCGGTGTCGATTGCATCGGGGGCGCGGCGCGGCAGGGTGGCGGGCAGGCCCAGATTGACGCCGGGGTCCAGCGACACCTGGTAAAGATCGGTTATCGGTGCGCCTGCGCCTGGCGTCTCCGGCGGGGACGGGGCCATCTGCCAGATGCCGGTGGCGGCATAGCGCGCCAGCGCCTCGCTCGGCGACAGGGACAAGGGGCGATCCGGCAGGCTGGCGACCTCGGGGCGGGCTGCGCCAGCATCATCGGGCAGCGATGCAACGCGCGCGTCGTCGCCATCCGGAAGCGGGGCGATTCGCGCGGGTGCGCTTGCCTCGGCCTCGGGCGCGGCGGGATCAGCTTGCTCTTCGCTCGTCGCAGGGACGTCCGCCAGCTTGATGTCGCCGCCGCCAAAGAACCGCGCCAGCCCGTCATCGAGGAAGATCGAGGCCCAAGCCGCGACGCCCACCAGAAAGAGCAGCAGGATCGCCGTCAGGATCAGGCCGAGAAAGCGCGGTTTGCCCCGCACTTCGGCTTGGCGCGCGCCAAATACGGTCATGCGCTGCTTTTCATCCTCGCGGGGGCGGGATCTGGCGGGTTTGGGCGCGGTTTCCCTCGCCTCTTTGTCGGCTCGGGTGCCGAAAAGGCCCGGCAGGCTTGCGCTGGCGGGGGCCTCGGCCTCTTGCTCGGGGCTGGCAGCGGCGGCGTCGCGGTCCAGTCGCGCCTCGGGATCGGGCTGAAGGCTGGCGGCCAGCTCGGCCATCATGGCAGGGTCGTTGACGCCGCTATCGGCAGGGCTGGGCAGGGGCGGGGCGGCGCCTGTTGCGGGTGCCGGCTCGACCCCGCCCAGACGGCTGAGCCGCGGCTCGCCTGAAACAAGCGGCGCACGCGGCGCGCCCTCGGCGCTGCGGCTGGCGCGGATCGAGGTAAAGGCGGTCGGCGCCGGTTGCTCGGCCTTGCCTGCATCCGTGCCCTTGACGGGCTCGGCCTTGGGCGACGGAGCGGGAGTCTCGGCACCCTTATCCGGCTTTGCGAGGGGCGCATCGCCGGATGCCGCCTTGTCCTTTTTCGGGGCCGGGCCTGCCTCGGCCACAGCTTGCGCCGCGGCTGCGGCAACGGGCGCATCGGCATCTCCCTCGGCGGGTATTTCGGCATCGCCGGTGATGCGAATCGGGGCTGCGTCTCGCTCGATCGTGGTGCCCTCGGGCAGGGCGGTGCCGGCCCATGCCGTGGCTCCGAAAAACGGCTCGCCCCGGAAATCGCCATGCGCGGGGATCGCGGCAAAGCCGACAGGCTCGAAGCCGTTCTCGACGGCAAAACTCTCGGCCTCGCCCAACGTCTCCAGCGCGACGGCGGCGATGTGGATCACGCCCTCTTCGGCGGTCCAGTCATATTCCAACTCGTCAACCGCGTAGGGTGTCGCGCCGTCCAGCGCGGCGCGCACGGCGGTGTCGGGATCGCCCTCTGCCTCGATGGTGAGGTATTTGATCTGATCCTCGGGGATCACGATCTTGCATGTCTGATCACCGGGTAGTCGCCCCGCACGTTCCTGCAGCGCTGCAATGGCGCCGGGCAAATCCGGATCGTCGAAACGCACATCGCCGACCCGCGCCCATCCGGAATAGGTCCGGTGCAAAAGGGTCAGGTCCTCACTGGACAGGATCAAGGCAAAATTCGGTTTCATTGCACGTCTCTAGCACCCAAGGCTGCGCGGCGGGAGTCCTGCCACACACCACATGATTCTATAGCAGGTTCCTGCCGAACGGAAGGAAAAGCCCCGCCGCCCGGCAAACCCCCGCCCGCGCTATCCCGCCTTGGTCAGGGCCTGGTCCAGATCGGTGATCAGATCATCCGCTGTCTCGATGCCGATCGAGATACGCACCACCTCGGGGCCTGCACCCGAGGCGCGCTGCTGATCCTCGCTCAGCTGGCGGTGCGTGGTCGATGCGGGGTGGATCACCAGGCTGCGGGTATCGCCCAGATTGGCCACATGGCTGAACAGCTCCAGCGCATCGACGAACTTGACGCAGGCGTCATAGCCGCCTTTCAGCGAAATGGTGAAGAGCCCGCTGGCGCCCTTGGGGCAGACCTGCGCCATGCGCCCATGATAGGGCGAGCTTTTGAGACCCGCATAGGTCACGCCCGAAATCGCATCATGGCCTTCCAGCCATTCCGCGATCTTCTGCGCGTTTGCGCAGTGACGCTCCATGCGCAAGGACAGTGTTTCGATGCCCATCAGCGTGTAATGCGCCGCTTGAGGGTTCAGCGTCATGCCCAGATCGCGCAGGCCGATGGCGATGCCGTGGAAGGTAAAGGCCAGCGCGCCGAAGGTCTCGTGGAACTTGAGGCCGTGATACGCAGGCTCGGATGCGCTGAGCGACGGGAACTTGTCCGAGGCGGACCAGTCGAACTTGCCCGAATCCACGACCGCGCCGCCAGTGACGGTGCCATTGCCGGTGAGGTATTTCGTCATCGAATGGACGACGAGGGTGGCCCCATGCTCAATCGGACGGCAGAGATAGGGCGTGGCGGTGGTGTTATCCACGATCAGCGGCAGACCAGCCTTGTCCGCAATATCCGCGACGCTGCGCAAATCGGCGATATGTCCGCCCGGATTGGCGATGGATTCGCAGAAAATTGCGCGCGTGTCGTCGTCGATGGCGTCTGCGATCGCGTCCATGTCGTCGATATCGACAAACCTTGCGGACCAGCCGAAGCGCTTGATCGTCTGGCTAAACTGCGTGATCGAGCCGCCGTAAAGCCGCGTCGAGACGACCACGTTCTTGCCCGGTCCCATCAGCGGGAACAGCGCCATGATCTGCGCCGCATGCCCGGATGAGCAGCACACGGCGCCCGCGCCCCCTTCCAGCGTGGCAACCCGCTCCTGCAGCGCG
Source organism: Roseovarius maritimus (assembly GCF_043355895.2). NCBI lineage: Bacteria > Pseudomonadati > Pseudomonadota > Alphaproteobacteria > Rhodobacterales > Roseobacteraceae > Roseovarius > Roseovarius maritimus. The sequence goes on along the minus strand of NZ_JBHFPF020000002.1, from coordinate 389,293 downwards.
GCGACGGTCGGGTTGGTCAGGCGCGAATAGATATAGCCGACTTCCTGCAAGTTGAAGAGCTTGGCCGCATGTTCGGCATCGCGAAAGGCGTAGGCGGTGGTCTGGTAGATCGGCACCTGCCGCGCGCCGGTGGCCGGATCCGGACGTGCGCCTGCGTGAACCTGTAAAGTGTCAAAACCGAGTGTCATGGGATGCCCCCTCCTGAAAATTCCCTTGGCGGATTTGTAGGGGATGGCGGGGGAACGGGCAATGATCATGCGATTCAGGTTGATCATGAGGCGGGGGATGACGGCGTGGCGAGACTCCATCCCGGCGGGCGACGTCGCCTAGCGCATCCAGAACCCGTTGCGTTTGATCGTATTGCGGATCGCCTGCTCGCGCCGCGGCAGATCGCCTTGGTCGAACAGCGCGCGCACCTTCATGCCGCGGCCCTGATAGACCATGCGCTTGATCGGCTCGTATTCCTTCAGCACCTTTTTCACCCGGTTGTGGTTGGTGATGTGGTGCAGCGCGTCGACCACGTGATCGCCTTCACGCGCATAGAGCAGCGGAAGCAGGCGGTAGTGACAGCTGACCGCGCCGTCCAGATAGCCCTCGGGCAGGGTATCGCGCCCGCCGCCCAGAGAATGGATTACCAATGGCAGCGCCACCTGGTCCAGCCACGGGTCCAGCTCCTGACAGATCAGCTCTTCGGGGGAATCGTCGCGGATGGCGAGCGCATAGTCGAGAAAGCGCTGTCCGAAGGCGCGGGGGCACATGTAGTAGAAGAACCCGGCGTTGAAATAGAGGTAGCGTTTCCAATATTCGTCCGGTTGGCTCTGGTCGAGCGAGGCTTCGTAATCCAGCCCGAACTTGTCATAGAGCGATTTCCAGATCGCGCCGTAGCCGGGGCCATAAAGCTCGGGCTTGGGCCATGTGCCCTCGCGCCGCAGCGATGCGCTGGCCCGGGTGAAATCAAACGGGACGGTGGCCAGATCGCCGGTGATCAGCGTGTCGGTGTCGAAGAACACGAAAGGCTCGCCCTCGGGCAGCGCAGCCAGCGCCTCGATCTTGTTGCCATAGGGGTAGGCATGGCCGAAATGCTGGTTGTGAAACGGGACGATCTCGGCACCCAATTCCTCCAGCATGGCGCGCGTCTCATCGCCCTTGACGCGTGGATCGTTCGGCCATAGGGGGCCGGGCTGCGGCTCGGCGATCAGCAGGCGTCCGGAAAAGTCCGGGCAATAGCTGCGCAGCGACAGGCAAAAGAGCAGCGCCTCGTATTGCAGCCGCCCGCCTTGCGCCACGATCATCACGTTGAAATGCTGCGGTGCTGCCGGCTGCCCTGCCATGTCCATCCTGCTGGTGAGATGCGTTTTTTCGCACTATAGGACGCAGATTGTCGATGCACGAGGGAAAGATGCCCATAATGCGCGCGATTGTGTCATGCGCGGCATCAATATGGACATCGCATCAATTCGGACATCGTAAATGGAAAAGTGGTGGGCGACCCAGGAATCGAACCTGGCGTGCGTCTCCGCGAGGGAGTTACAGTCCCCTGCCACACCTTGCGGCCTGTCGCCCACTTGGCCAGTCGCACAAGCGCCTGACGTGGGGGGCTGATTACAAGCGCGCCCGTGAGGCGTCAACCGGAAAATGGCCGCCATGTGCGGACAGGCGCGCCGCGCGGAAAACGCCTTGCACGCAGGCCGGGCGCGCCCGATATTGCGCGGCCTAAGCAGAAGGGGCCACGCGCCATGAAAAAACCGAAATGGGTGGTCGAAAAGGAGCAGGCCAAGAAGGCGGCGGATGCCGAGACGGTCTGGCTCTTTGGTCTGCACGCGGTGCGCGATGCGCTGCTGAATCCGGCACGCGAGAAATTGCGCCTGATCGTGACGCTGAACGCCCGCAACAAGTTGCAGAAGGCGATCGACACATCCGGCATGACACCCGAGGAGGTGGATCCACGCAAGTTCAGTGCGCCGCTCGATCCCGGATCGGTGCATCAGGGCGCGGCGCTTGAGGTCAAGCCGCTGGATTGGGGCGATCTGGAGACGCTGGCGCTGGGCGGCGGCGAGGGCGGGCGCCCGCCGCGCATCATCCTGCTCGACCGCGTGACGGATCCGCATAACGTGGGCGCGATCCTGCGCTCGGCCGAGGTGTTCGGCGCCTGCGCAGTCATCGCGCCGCGCCATCACAGCGCCCCCGAGACCGGCGCGCTGGCGAAAACCGCCAGCGGCGCGCTGGAGCGGCAGCCCTACAAACAGGTGCGCAACCTTGCCGATGCGATGCAGCAGCTGCAGAAGATGGGCTACCTGGTGCTGGGTCTCGACGGCGAGGCCGACCAGACGATCGAGCAGGCGATGGAGGGCCGGCGCGATCGCCCCGTTGCGCTGGTGTTGGGGGCCGAAGGGCCGGGACTGCGCCAAAAAACCCGTGAGACCTGCGACATTTTGGTGAAAATCCCGTATTTTGGCGGCTTTGGCTCGCTCAACGTCTCAAATGCGGCGGCGGTGGCCCTATATGCCACTCAGGCGCCGGACCAGGCCGCGCCGTAGCGGGAGAGACCATGCGCAAGATCGCCACGTGTTGCTATTGCGGGACGCGCGCCGCGCTGGTGCTGCGCGGCGAAGGCCGCCATGAGTTGTCCTGCGCGGCATGCGGTGCACCCCTGCACGAGATGAAGGCGATGCCCTGCAATGCTCCATCGCGGGATGGATCCGCCCCCAAACCCGCGCCGCGGCGCAAACCCGCGCCCCATCCCTACGACACGGGGCGCGACGATCCGGAGCAGCGCCGGAGGGCCGAGCGCGAGGCCTATCGCCAGCCTTCCCGCAGGCGCAAACGGCGCAAACCCTTGCTGCGCAAGGCGTTGGAAGAGATTTGGGATGTGGTCGAGGATATCTTTGATTGAGGCCCTTGGCGCGGACGGTCCGCACGCCCGTCATGCTGCAAAAGGTCACATGCCGATCACAGGTCTATTACCGCCTCTTCTTAATCTGAGATTCAGTCCTAAATGATATTGCACAGACGCCGGACCGGAACTTCGGTGTCTATTATCACTGTCCCTCGTTCCGTGACTGCGCCCGAAGTCTGTACTTCGGGCGCTTTTTTGTGGAGCGTTGCAGCGGACAGGCAGACGCGAGGGAGCCACCATGACAGACGACACGATCCGGCAGATACTGAAATCCACGCGGCGCATCGCGCTTGTCGGCGCCTCGGCCAATCCGGCGCGGCCCAGCCATGGCGTGATGCGTTTCCTCTTGGGCAAGGGTTATGAGGTGGTCCCGGTCAATCCCGGCCTTGCGGGCCAGACCCTGCTGGGACAGGAGGTGGTCGCTCACCTTGCCGACATCGAGGGCGATATCGACATGGTCGATGTCTTTCGCAGCCCCGAACACGTGCCCGGTGTCGTGGACGAGGCGTTGGCCGCGTTGCCGAACCTGCAGACGATCTGGATGCAGCTGGGCGTCGTGCATGAAGAGGCCGCCGAGACGGCCCGCGCGCGCGGTGTTGAGGTGATAATGGATCGCTGCCCGGCCATCGAGTATCCGCGCCTGATGGCCTAAGCCTCAGCCCGCCACGAAATCCGCTGCGATACGCATCTCGCGCATGGGGCGCACATGCGCGATGCATGCGGCATAGGTGGGATGCGCCTTGAACGCGGCCAGCGCGGCCTCATTGGCGAATTCGGCATAGACGATCAGGTCGGGCGCCTCCTGCGTGATGGCGTCGCTGTGCAGGTTGCGGCCCACCTCGAAATGCTCGGCATGCGGTATCTCTGCCAGCATCATCAGGCCCTCCCGGACCTCGTCCACGGATTGATCCGCGCTCGCGGAAAAGAAAACGACGTGCCTGATCATCTCAGCCCTCTTGTCTGCTGGCTTTTTCGGCGAGGCCGGATTGGGATTGGCGGCGCTCCAACTCGGCCATCACGTTGCTCAGGGCGACACCGCGCGCGCGCAGCATTACCATGAGGTGAAAAAGCACATCCGCCGCCTCGCTGGTCAGCGCCTCGCGGTCACCCTTTACCGCCTCGATGATGGCCTCGATAGCCTCCTCACCGAATTTCTCGGCGCATTTCTCAGGGCCCGTGGACAGCAGTTTCGCGGTCCAGCTGCTCTTGGGGTCCGCTTCGGCGCGCCGGGCGATGACAGCCTCCAGATCGTCCAGAGTCATAGTCCTGTCCTCATCGGAATTCCGGCGGCGGCCATATGCGCCTTGGCCTCACCTATGGTGAACTCACCGAAGTGAAAGATCGATGCGGCGAGCACCGCGCTGGCGCCGCCCTCCTTCACACCATCGACCAGGTGATCCAGCGTGCCGACTCCGCCCGAGGCAATGACCGGCACATCCACCGCGTCCGATATGGCCCGCGTGAGAGGCAGGTTGAAACCCGCCCGCGTGCCGTCCCGGTCCATCGAGGTCAGCAGGATCTCGCCCGCGCCATAGCCTGCGACCAGCCGCGCGAACTCGACCGCGTCGATGCCCGTCTCGCGCCGCCCGCCATGGGTGAAAATCTCCCACTTGCCCGGGCTGACCGTCTTGGCGTCGATGGCGACCACGATGCACTGGCTGCCGAACTGGTCCGATGCCTCGCGCACCACCTCGGGCCGGGCCACGGCGGCGGAGTTGAAGCTGACCTTGTCGGCCCCCGCTAAAAGTAGCGCGCGCACATCTGCCGGCGTGCGGACGCCGCCGCCCACGGTGAGGGGGATGTAGCATTGCTCGGCCGTGCGGCGCACCACGTCGAACATGGTGCCGCGATTCTCATGCGTTGCGTGAATGTCGAGGAAGCATAGCTCATCCGCACCGGCGGCGTCATAGGCGCGCGCGGCATCCACCGGATCGCCCGCATCGCGCAGATCGACGAAGTTGACGCCCTTGACCACGCGGCCATCGGCCACGTCGAGGCAGGGAATGATGCGGGTTTTCAGCATGGTTGATCCGGCCCTTGGCGTGTCAGGCGATTGTCTATGGCCAAATCGCGCTACATGCTAGGGCCAGAGGATAAAAACCGGACAAGGAGATTTCATATGAGACGACTTATCGCAGCCGCGTTGATTGCCGTGATGGGCAGCGCCGCCTTTGCCAGCGAAGAGAGCGTAACCCATGTCGAGGCCGCAGGCAGCGTGAGCGAGACGATGGACAGCCTCGAAGCGGCCGTCACCTCGGCCGGGGCCACCGTCTTTGCCCGCGTTGATCACGGGGCAGGGGCCGAAGGCGTGGGTATTGATCTCAAGCCGTCGCAGCTTCTGATCTTCGGCAATCCCAAGCTGGGCTCGCAGGCGATGGAGGATGATATTCTTGCCGGTCTGCATCTGCCGATGAAGGTACTGGTCTACGAGTCGCTCGACGGGCAGGTGTACCTCGCCTACGAGGATCCGGCGGTCATGCTGGGCAATCTCAGCGGGGTCGAGCCGGGCGCCGGTTACATCGCGGAAATGCGTGCCGCCCTTGGCAAGCTGACCAGCAAGGCCGCTGGCCCCGCCAACTAAGGCTTAGCGCAGCGCGTCCAGCGCGCTGCGCAAATCCAGCGCCCCGTCATAGAGCGCGCGGCCAGAAATGGCACCGTTCAGCGGCGCGCCGCAATCACGCAGCGCCAGCAGATCATCCAGCGAACTGACCCCGCCCGACGCGATGACCGGGATGCTGACCGCATGCGCCAGCGCCGCCGTCGCCTCGATATTTGGACCCTGCATTGCGCCGTCACGCTCGATATCGGTGTAGATGATTGCGGCCACGCCCGCGTCCTCAAAGCTGCGGGCAAGATCAGTCACCATCACCTCGGTTTCTTCGGCCCATCCCTTGGTCGCAACCCGCCCGTTGCGCGCGTCGATGCCCACGGCCACCTGACCGGGGAACGCCTTGGCCGCCTCGCGCACCAGCGCCGGATTTTCGACGGCTACGGTGCCGAGGATCACCCGCGCCAGACCTTTCGACAACCACGCCTCGATCGTCGCCATGTCGCGGATGCCGCCGCCCAACTGCGCCGGCACCTTGCAGCGTTTCAGGATCTCCTCGACCGGCGCGGCATTGACGGGCGCACCGGCGAAGGCCCCGTTCAGATCAACAAGGTGCAACCATTCGCAGCCCGCCGCGACGAAGGCTTCGGCCTGCGCCGCCGGGTCGTCATTGAACACGGTGGCGGCATCCATTTCGCCGCGCAGAAGGCGCACGGCTTGTCCGTCCTTAAGGTCGATGGCGGGATATAAGATCATGGTGTCACTCACAAAAAAAGTTTCAGGGCGTCCAGCGCAGGAAATTCGAGATCATGCGTAGCCCCGTCACCTGGCTCTTCTCGGGGTGGAATTGCGTGCCGATCAGGTTGTCGCGGCCCACCACGGCGGTGACCGGCCCGCCATAGTCCACATGCGCCAGCAGATGCGCCGGATCGGCCACCTGGAACTGGTAGGAATGGACGAAATAGGCATGCTGGCCGGTCTCGATACCGTCGAACACGGGGTGCGCCCTATCCAGCACCAGATCGTTCCAGCCCATATGCGGCACTTTCAGCGCCGGATCGGACGGCGTGATCGCCTCGACCGTGCCGCCGATCCAATCGAAACCCGCCGTCTCGCCATGCTCCAGCCCGCGCGTGGCCAGCATCTGCATCCCGATGCAGATGCCCATGAAGGGGCGGGCATGGGTGATCACCGCCTCGCGCATCGCCTCGAACAGCCCGCGATGGTCGTATAGCTCGGCCCGGCAGGCGGCGAATGCACCGTCGCCCGGAAGCACGATCCGGTCGGCACGCCGCACGGTCTCGGGGTCCGAGGTCACGATCACCTCGCCCGCATCCACCTCGCGCGCCATGCGCTGAAACGCCTTTTCGGCCGAGTGCAGGTTGCCGCTCTCGTAATCGACGATGACGGTGCGCATCAGATCACAGCATCCCCTTGGTCGACGGAATCGCGTCCGCCTTGCGAGGATCGGTCTCGACGGCCTCGCGCAGCGCGCGGGCGACGGCTTTGAACGCCGCTTCCGCCATGTGGTGGCTGTTGATCCCGTGCAGCGCATCGACATGCAGGGTCATGCCGGAATGCGCCCCAAACGCCTGGAAAAACTCGCGCACCAGTTCGGTGTCGAACGTGCCGATCTTGGCGGTGGGCAGGTCCATGTTCCACACGAGGTAGGGCCGCCCCGAGAGGTCGAGCGCCGCGCGCACCAGCGCGTCATCCATCGGCAAAAGGCAGGCGCCGTAGCGGCGGATCCCGCGCTTGTCACCCAGCGCCTCGGCCAGCGCTTGTCCCAACGCGATGCCCACATCCTCGACACTGTGGTGATCATCGATATGCAGGTCGCCCTCGCAGGCGATTTGCATGTCGATCAGCGAGTGGCGTGCCAACTGGTCCAGCATATGATCGAAGAAACCGATGCCGGTCTTGTTGTCGTAGCTGCCCGAGCCATCCAGCGTGATGGCAACGCGAATATCGGTCTCGGCGGTTCTGCGGGTAATCGTGGCGCTGCGCATGTCGCTCTCCTGATCTTTGCCGCGCTTATAGGCAGATCGCGGCGCCCCGCCAAGGGCTGCCCGGCAAAACGCGCATGCCGAAAAAAGAAAAGGCCGCCCGAAGGCGGCCTTGATCTTGTGACCGTGGGTAGCGGTCTAATTGGAGCGGGCGAGGCGATTCGAACGCCCGACCCTAACCTTGGCAAGGTTATGCTCTACCCCTGAGCTACGCCCGCACCGATTGAGGGGTATCTACAAATTGCGGACGGGCGCCGCAAGGGCAAATTTCGGGCTAAATGAAAAAAGTCGAATTGCGAGAGGCTGATGGTGCGACATCTTTCATTGTTCAAAAAATACTCTGGAGGCCCAGGGGTAAAACCCCCGACCGCCACATGCAGGCTTGACGGTCTCAGACGTAGCTCAGCGTCCGCCTGCCGGGGATCCCGAAATCCTCCGAATGGATGACGGGGCCTTCGTCGCCCAGGTAGAGGATGCCATAGGCGCCGGGCTCGTCAATCGAGGTGTGCGCGTCCATGCCGGGCTGCAGGATCGGCGATTGGTGGCAGGGGCTTTTGAGCACTGTCGTCGCGATTCCGCCCGCCGCGCCCGAGATCGTGCGGTGCACATGGCCCGCGACGATCTGGCAGGTGCTGGCGCGGCGGCTGAGCAGCGCGAGGAACTCGGCCCGATTCGCGAGGCCGATATCGTCCATCGCGGCAAAGCCGACCGGCATCGGTGGATGGTGCATGAAGATAACCGTTCGGCGTCCCTCCGCAGCGGCCAGTGCCGCGTCCAGCCATTGAAGTCGCGCGCTGCATAGCAAGCCGGCATGATGACCATCATTGACCGTATCAAGCACGATCAGCCGCGTGTCGCCCGTGTCGATCACCTGACAGACATGCCCCTCGGGGGTCAGGGGCGCCTCGTGGAAAGCCCCGATGAACTGCGCGCGGCGGTCGTGATTGCCGATGGTCAGATGCACGGGCAGGGGACAGTCCGCCAGCGCGATGCGCAACCGGGCGTATTCCGAGGGGTGGCCGTGATGCGTGAGATCACCGGTGATGACCACGCGCTCGGCCTCGGGGAACTGCGCCAGCGCATGGGCCAGCCCCTCGCGAAAGCGCGCGTCGGGATCCAGATGGCCGATCGGTGTGCCGGGGGCTGTATAGTGCAAATCAGTAAAGATCAGGATTTTGCGCATGCCGCTTATTCCAGCTCGATCAGGAGATCCTTGGCGTCGATCTGCCCGCCAGGAGTGACGTGGACGGATTTGACCACCGCGTCGCGCTCGGCATGCAGCCCTGTCTCCATCTTCATCGCCTCGATGGTCAGCAAGAGGTCCCCCGCCTTGACGCTCTTGCCCGGCGTGGCCGAGACGCTGGCCACGACGCCCGGCATGGGCGCGCCAACATGATCGGGGTTGCCCAGCTCGGCCTTGGGGCGCGCCGCTGTGCTGGCCTTGACCAGCCGGTTGGGTACCCGGATGACACGGGGCTGGCCGTTCAGCTCGAAGAAAACCTTGACCTCGCCATCTTCGCCCGTCTCGCCCACGGCCTGCAGGCGGATTTCCAGGGTCTTGCCAGGGTCGATCTCTGCAGTAATCTCCTCGCCCGGCTCCATTCCGTAGAAGAAGGTGCGAGTCGGCAAAGTACGCACCGGGCCGTAGATGCGATGGCGGCCCATGTAATCGAGGAATACCTTGGGATACATGAGATATCCGTTCAGGTCCTCGTCATCGACGGCACGGCCTTCCAGTTGCGCGCGCAGCTCGGCGCGGGTGCCTTCCAGATCGACGGGCGCCAGATGCGTGCCGGGACGCTCGGTATTGGGGGCCTCACCCTTCAGCGCCTTGGCGGTCAGCGCCGAGGGAAAACCGCCCGGAGGCTGGCCCAGATTGCCCTGCAGCATGTCGATCACCGAATCGGGGAATGACGTGTCATGCGCGGGATCTTCGACCTGCGCGCGCGTCAGGCCCTGGCTGACCATCATCAGCGCCATGTCCCCCACCACCTTGGAGGAGGGCGTTACCTTGACGATATCGCCGAACATCTGGTTCACATCCGCATAGGTCTGCGCCACCTCGGGCCAGCGATCCTCAAGACCCATCGAGCGGGCCTGCTCCTTGAGATTGGTAAACTGACCGCCAGGCATTTCATGCAGATAGACCTCTGACGAGGGCGCTTGCATGGACGACTCGAACGCGGCGTAATGTCCGCGCACATTGTCCCAGTAATCCGAGATCTCGCGCACGGCAGCGATGTCGAGGCCGGTGTCTCGCTCGGTATGCGCCAGCGCCTCGACGACCGAGCCGAGCGTGGCCTGAGAGGTGTTACCCGAAAGCGCGTCCATCGCGCAATCGACCGCATCGACGCCCGCATCGGCGGCGGCGAGGATCGTGGCGCTGGCAATGCCGGCGGTGTCATGGGTGTGGAAATGGATCGGCAGGCCCACTTCGTCCTTGAGCGCTGCGATCAGCTTACGCGCGGCGGCGGGCTTCAAGAGGCCCGCCATGTCCTTGAGGCCCAGCACATGCGCGCCCGCCTTCTCCAGATCGCGGGCCATGCCGACATAGTATTTCAGGTCATACTTGGCGCGGTCGGGGTTCAGGATGTCGCCGGTGTAGCAGATCGACCCTTCGCAGATCTTGCCGGAGTCCACGATAGCATCCATCGCCACGCGCATGTTTTCCACCCAGTTGAGCGAGTCGAACACGCGAAAGACATCAACGCCCGTCTCGGCGGCCTGCCGCACGAATTCCTGCACCACGTTGTCGGGGTAGTTGGTGTAGCCCACGCCGTTCGAGGCGCGCAGCAGCATCTGTGTCATCACGTTGGGCAGGCGCGAACGCAGATCGCGCAGGCGCTGCCACGGGCATTCCTGCAAGAAGCGGTAGGCGACATCGAAGGTTGCGCCGCCCCAGCATTCGACCGAGAAGAGCTGCGGCAGATGCGCGGCATAGGCGGGGGCGATGCGGATCATGTCGCGGCTGCGCATGCGTGTCGCCAGCAGCGACTGGTGCCCATCGCGCATGGCAGTATCGGTGATCAGCAGTTGTTTTTGCGCCTTCATCCAGTCGGCCACGGCCTGCGGGCCTTTTTCCTCAAGCAGATTGCGTGTGCCGTGCTGCGGCGCGCAGCGGGGCTTGGGCGGGCGCGGATCCTTGAGGTCGGCGCGGGGGCGGGGGCGATCCTTGGTTTCGGGGTGCCCGTTGACGGTGATGTCCGCAATATAGGTCAGCACCTTTGTGCCCCGGTCGCGGCGACTGCGGAAGTTGAAAAGCTCGGGCGTGTCGTCGATGAACTTGGTCGTGTAGGTGTTGTCGAGGAACGTGGGATGCTTCAACAGGTTCTCGACAAAGGCAATGTTCGTGGAAACGCCCCGGATGCGGAATTCGCGCAGCGCGCGGTCCATCCGCGCGATCGCCGCCTCCGGCGTCTGCGCGTGGGCCGTCACCTTGACCAGCAGGCTGTCGTAGAAGCGCGTGATGACGCCGCCCGCGTAGGCCGTGCCGCCATCGAGGCGGATGCCCATGCCGGTGGCCGAGCGATAGGCGGTGATGCGGCCATAATCGGGGATGAAGCTGTTCTGCGGATCTTCGGTCGTGATGCGCGTCTGCAGCGCGTGGCCATGCAGGCGGATATCGTCCTGGCTCTTCTTGCGCGTCGCCTCGGCCAGCGTCTTGCCCTCGGCGATCTTGATCTGGGCTTGCACGATGTCTATGCCGGTGACCTCCTCGGTCACGGTATGTTCGACCTGCACGCGGGGGTTCACCTCGATGAAGTAGAACTGGTTGGTGTCCATATCCATCAGGAATTCGACCGTACCGGCGCATTCGTAATCGACATGCTTGCAGATCTTGTAGCCCAGTTCGCAAATCTCGGCGCGCTGGATCTCGGTCAGGTAGGGCGCCGGCGCGCGCTCGACCACCTTCTGGTTGCGGCGCTGGACCGAGCAGTCCCGCTCATAAAGGTGATACATGTTCCCGTGCTTGTCGCCGAGGATCTGCACCTCGACATGACGCGCGCGCAGGATCATCCTTTCCAGATAGCCCTCGCCATTGCCGAAGGCGGCCTCGGCCTCGCGCCGGCCTCCGAGCACCTTTTCCTCCAGCTCGTCCGGTCCGTTGATGGGGCGCATGCCGCGCCCGCCGCCGCCCCAGGACGCTTTGAGCATAAGCGGATACCCCACCTCCGCGGCCTCGGCACGGATGGCATCCATATCGTCGCCCAGCACCTCGGTTGCCGGGATGACGGGCACGCCCGCCTCGATGGCGACGCGGCGCGCGCTGGCCTTGTCGCCGAGGCTGCGCATCGTCCTGGCCTTCGGGCCGATGAAGGTGATGCCGTTCGCCTCGCAGGCATCGACGAAATCGGGGTTCTCGGACAGCAGGCCATAGCCGGGATGGATGGCGTCGGCACCGCTCTCCTTGGCGACGCGAATGATCTCGTCGATGCTCAGATACGCCGCGACGGGGCCGAGACCCTCGCCGATGCGATACGCCTCGTCCGCCTTGAAGCGGTGCAGGCCCAGCTTGTCCTCTTCGGCAAAGACGGCGACCGTGCGTTTGCCGAGCTCGTTGGCGGCGCGCATGATGCGGATGGCGATCTCGCCGCGGTTGGCGATCAGTATCTTCTTGAACTCGGTCATCGGCGCGTCCCCCGTTATGTCTGCGCGGGTCACTGCCCGGTTGCGCGCAGAGTGCGAATTGCCGCAGCGCAGCGCAACTTATTTCTACTTTTGTAGAAATCGCGCCGGATTCGCGCAACAGATGCGGCGCGTGGCCCATCCTTTTGCGACATTTCCTACCCGGTTTGGTCTCGGATCAGCCGACCGGGCAGGTCCGCCAGGCGGCGCGCGCCAAGCTGGCCCATATTGGCCGTCATATCGGCGGCAAGGATATGCACCAGATGCGCCGGCCCCTCGGGGCCAAGGGCGGCCAGCGCGTAATGCCAGGGCCGCGCCATCATCACGAAATTGGCCCCCAGCGCCAGCGCGCGCAGGATGTCGAGCCCGCCGGTGACGCCCCCGTCGAAGATCAAAGGCAGGTCCGTCGCCGCGCGGATGCGGGGCAGTTGGCGCACTGTGGCTGGCGCGCCGTCGAACTGGCGTCCGCCATGGTTGGAAATCCAGATGCCATCGACACCGGCCGCTTGCAGCCTTGGCACGTCGGCGGGATCGAGCACGCCTTTCACGACCAACGGGCCGTCCCAGTTTGCGCGCAGCCAGTCCAGATATCCCGCATCGGGCGAGGTGCGCAAAAGGTATCCCGCATGCGCCGTCGATGGCAGGCCCGAGGTGTCGCCCGCGTAGCTGTCGATCATGCGCATGCGCGGCATGCCCATCCGCGCCATGCCCAGCGCCCAGGCTGGGCGCAGCGCCACCTGCGCCATCAGGCGGGGTGTCAGGCGCGGCGGCTGGGTCAACCCCGAGCGTGTCTGACGCTCGCGCCGCGAGGCGACAGGCACATCGACGGTCAGCACAAGCACCTTGAAACCCGCCTTGCGCGCCCGCTCCAGCATGTCGCGGCGAATGCCCTCGTCGCGCGGGGGGTAGAGCTGAAACCACGCGTCATCGCCCGCCAGCGGGCCGATAGTCTCGGGCGTCTGCGCGGCAACGGTCGAGAGGGTGTAGGGGATCTGCGCGGTGGCTGCAGCGCGGGCCAGGTGGCGCTCGGCGTCTGGCCAGACCAGCCCGGACATACCCACCGGGCCGATCCCGACGGGCACGGGGTGCGCGCGCCCAAAGAGGGTCGTGCCAAGGTCCGGCGTGAATTCGCCATGCAGGATCGAAGGCATCATCTCGACGCTTTGCAGCGCGGCGGGACCCCCGTGGCGCGCGCGCTCAGTGCCCGTGCCGCTGTCGAGATACTCCCAGACAAAACGGGGCAGGCGCGCGCGGGCGCGGTCCTTGAGATCGCTGATGGCGGGGTATGTTGCGTCGTGGCTCATGCGCCGCATTTGGCGTAGTGGAGCGCGCCTTGTCCATAGCGGCCGCGATGTGGCACCACTTCGAGTGGGAATGTGGTGACTGCCTGAATGTTACTGTAAGGGTTTGCTCGTACCGTGCGGAGGGGCGAGGCCGCCGAGGGAAAGAAATGATGGCTCTCATCCGATATCATCAGGTTGCCGAGGTCTGGGACCGGCGCGCGCCGTGATCGCCGCCTCGCGCAATATCGCGCTGGTGGCGTTGGGCATTGCGCTGTTGGTGCATGCGGCGCTGGCGCTGGTGCTGGTGGACACGTCCGAGACCCAGATCGAGGGCGGCGCCGGCGCGCCCGAGACGCGGCTGGGCACCAGCTTTGCCGACATGGCGGCCGGCACCTTGACCGCCGCGCGCGCGACCGAGCCTGCCGAGGCGCTGCCGCCTGCCGAAGTGACGCCCCGGGCGGCGCTGACACCCGCGCCGCAAGCCGCCCTGCAGCCGCAGCGCGGCGAGCCTGTCGCGGCAGAGCCCGCCCCTAGCCCCGAGGTGATGCCGCATACTGTGGAGATGCCCGCGCCGGACGTACCTGCACCCGCCAAGGCGGTGCGCCCGGCGAAAGAGGCCAGCCACGCCGTCGCCAAGTCCCTGCGCCCCAAACTTCGCACGCCCGAATTCGAGGCGGCAAATGCGCGCGCGCGGGCCGCGCCGCAGGCCAAGCCCAAGCCGGAACTCCAGCAACAGGCCCAGCCAGCCCCGCGCGGCAATGCCGAGCAGAATGCGGCCAAAGGCACCGCTTCCGGCATGGAGCGCGCCAAGGCCGCGACCAGCGGCGCAGGCGCGCAAAAACCGCAGGCGGCGGGTAATGCGGCGGCGTCCAACTATCCGGGCGTCGTGATGGCGAAAATCTCGCGCGTAGCGCGCCCGCGCTCGACCTCGCGAGGGACCGCGGTGGTCAATTTCAGCGTGGCGGCTGGCGGCGGTCTGGCGGGACTGGACATTGCGTCCAGCTCGGGCTCGTCGCAGCTGGACAATGCGGCGCTCCAGATGATCCGGCGCGCGGCCCCGTTCCCCGCGCCGCCGCCAGGCGCGCAGCGAAGCTTTACCATCAGCATCAAGGGCCGCTAGAAAACGCGCGAGGTATCAAGCAGATCGTCCCTCGACATTCCCTTTCAATTCATCTCTCAATGCGCGAATGGCTAGTGAGATCAATACGCGGCCCAGCTGGGGCATCTTCTGGATGGTGGTGACCGGCCTGCTCTTCGTGGGCGTCACCGCACTGGTCAAGACGATCGGGTCACGCATCCCGGCAGCCGAAACCGCGTTTCTGCGCTATGCCCTCGGCCTTGTGCTGCTGATCCCGGCCATACCAGCCATCCGGCGCGCGCATCTTACACCGCGCCTTCTGGGCATCTTCTGCGGGCGTGGCGCGGTGCATACCATCGGCGTGGCGCTGTGGTTCTATGCGATGGCGCATATCCCTCTCGCGGATGTCACGGCGATGAATTACCTGTCGCCCATCTACGTGACGATCGGCGCCGCGCTGTTCCTCGGCGAGCGGCTGGCGATGCGCCGCCTTATAGCGATCCTCGTGGCCTTGCTAGGCGCGGTCATCATCCTGCGCCCCGGCCTGCGCGAAGTGGGGCCGGGCCATATGGCTATGCTGGTCACGGCCATCAGCTTCGGCGCCTCCTACCTCTTGGCCAAGCTGGCGACGGATGAGGCATCGCCGGTGGTCGTCGTGGCGATGCTGTCGCTGACTGTAACGGTTGGCCTTGCGCCCTTCGCCGCGCTGCATTGGGTGACGCCCACGCTGCTGGAGCTGGTGACGCTCTTCGGTGTCGCGGTGTTGGCGACGGCGGGGCATTACACGATGATGCTGGCCTTTCGCGCCGCGCCACTGGCGGTGACGCAGCCGATGACGTTCCTTCAACTGGTCTGGGCGGTTCTGCTGGGCGCGCTGGTCTTTGACGAGGCGGTGGATCCCTACGTGGTGCTGGGCGGGCTGGTCATCGTCGGCTCGGTCAGCTTCATCACCTGGCGCGAGGCCATACTGAAGCGCCGGGCGATCACGCCGCACAGTACCGCCACAAAGGTCTGAGCGGCTCAGCCGCCCTGTCAGCCCGCCTTGGGCCGCCGTGTCGGGCTGAGTTTCATGCCCGGGGAGGCAAGGCGATGCGCAGGGCCAACCCAGGCATAGGCCAGCAGGCAGGGATCGCGGTCGCCGGTCGTGATGCGGTGCTCGACGCCCGAGCCGTTATAGATCAGCGATCCGGGCGCATAGACTGCGCCGTTGTTTTCTGACCAGGCACCTGCGATCGAGATATAGCTTTCCTCGATATCTTGATGGCTGTGCTGCGGATAGGTCGTCGTTGGCGCAAAAAGAACGAACCCGAGGTTGAGCCGGTCCGATTGAACCGGCCCCTTTTGGCCAAGGATTTCGCAGAACGCGTATTTGCGTGCCAGTGCCTTGGGCATCTGCTCGTAGCCATATTCCCATGTCAGCGAGGCGCGGACTTCGCGCAAGGCGCGGGCCATGCCCTGCATCGCCGCCCGCTCGCCCAGATCGAGGGCGCGTGCGAGGTGAGCGGTCACGGGCAGCGTTTCGGGCTGGCGTGCTAAGATGGGCAGGTTTGCGGCAATCGTCGCCGACAGCCCGTCGCGCACCCGCTTGCGATGACTGCGGATGACAGGGCTGCCCCCGTCCGAGCCGAAGCGGTAGAGTGCGTCGAACTCGCGCAAAAGATAGAGCCAGTCGGGGCTGTCCGTCAGGCGCGGCGCGTCTGACATATGCGCCTCGGCGGAGGCCGGGAGGCGGGCATCGTCGGTGGGGGGCAGATCGCTCATGTCGGTATCCGGGCAGGGGCTTTGCCTGATTAGAACCACGGGACTTGCGTTCTGCGCAAGCCTCGGAACGTGCCCGAGGGCGTCCAACACGAAAAATGCTGCCGGGCCGTGGTGCGGCGCGGCAGCATTGATTTTCCGGTCAGTGGGGCGGCGCGCCGCCCCTAAGCCTGAATCAGGCGAACCACCAACGCTCGGCCCAGCGCTCGCCGTCCATGTCCCAGTTTGACGCGACATTCTCGGGCATGCCGATCTTCTTATGCGAGCCGTAGACGTAGTTGGCAAACATCGGGATCACGATCGAACCCTGGGTGCTGACGATCTCCTGCAACTCCCAGTATTGCTGGCGGCGCTTGTCCTGATCCAGTTCGGCACGAGCCTGCTTGAGCAGCGTATCGAAATGTTCGTTGCACCAGAAACCGTCATTCCAGTCGGCGCCGCAGGTAAAGGCGGTCGCGAACATCTGGTCCTGCACGGGGCGGCCGCCCCAATAGACGGCGGTGAAGGGTTTCTTCATCCACACGTCCGACCAGTAGCCATCATTCGGCTCGCGCACGACCTTCAGATCGATGCCCGCCTCCTTGGCCGAATTCTGATAGAGCGTGGCGGCATCGACCGCACCGGCAAAGGCGGCGTCCGAGGCCGAAAGGCTGACTTCGAGACTGTCGAGCCCGGCTTCCTTCAGATAGAATTTGGCCTTGTCGGGATCGAAGGTCTTTTGCTCCAGCTCGGTATTGTAGAACTGCTGGCCCGAGCCGATCGGCATGTCGTTGCCGACCGAGCCGTAGCCGAAGAGGATTTTTTCGACCAGCTCCTCGCGGTTGACCGCGTATTTCATCGCCAGCCGCACGTTGTTGTCGGTATAGGGCTCTGCGCGCGAATCCATGGCGAAAGTGAAATGCTGTGTGCCCGCGATCGAGCTGATGTTCAGATCAGCGTTGCGCGCCAGCAGGCCGACGGTCTTGAGATCCAGCTTGTCGATGGTATCGACATCGCCCGACACCAGGGCCGTTGTGCGGGCGTTCTGATCGGTCAGTGACAGCATTTCGATCGTGTCGAACCAGGCGACATCATCGCGCCAGTGATTCTCGTTGCGCTCGAACGTGGTGGACACGCCTGCGTTGAAATCGCGGATCTTGTAGCTGCCGCAGCCATCGCCCGACTTCCAGTCAATGCCGGCCTCACCGTCGGCGGGAAGAACAGGAAGGTGGTAATCGCTAAGGATAAAGGGGAAGTCGGCATTGCCGCCATCGAGCTTGAAGATCACGGTATCGCCTTCGATTGTGATCTCCTGGATCGGGGCGACAATCGGCGCGGCGGCCGAGGTGGTGCCTTCGGCACGATGGAAATTGATCGATGCGGCCACGTCCTCGGGTGTGACCGTCTTACCCGAATGGTAGGTGACGCCCTTGCGGATCTTGAAGCGCCATGTTGCGGCATCCTCGGACGCCTCCCAGCTTTCGGCGATCTCGGGGCCGATCGAACCATCGGCCAGCACTTCGGTCAGGTGGCCGTCCTTGGCGAAGGTCAGCGCAATCATATAGCCGTTTTCCCACTGGCCGGGGTTCAGCGTATCGGTTGTCTGGCCATGTCCCTTGCCGACGCGCAGGTGGCCGCCCTTCTTGGGCGTGGCGGCCATGGCGCCGCCCAGCGGCAGAGAGGCCGCAACGGCACCTGCAGCGGTGGTTTTCAGAAATCCGCGCCGGTCAAGGCGTCCATTCGTGATGAGCGACATGTAAATCTTCCCTTTTATCGTTTCTATCAAGGTCTTGTTTTTCATCCCGCCACACGTGGCAGGGGGGTGCCTTGTCTCTTCCGGTTGGTCATTGCCGCGCTGCGGTTTCCGGATCCGCGGCCTGCGGCGCCTCTGTCGGGGCGGGCAGGCGATGATGCGCCTCACAACGTTATGATACCGTTGCGCCGGGTTGCAACCATTTACGGGCGCGCCGCGGGGCAGCGTTGCGGGCGCCGCTGAGCATTCAGTCTGCAGATTGACGAGTCAATGAAATTTCAATAGCGCCGCGGTGAACCTTGTGTGACAGCACGAGTGCAGCCGCGCGCCCCGGTGCCAAAGGAGGGACGGGCCGCGCCTTGCGCCCTGCCGCCCATGCAGCCTGAGAGGAGTCCGCACATGAGCCGTCCCAATATCCTGATCTTCATGGTCGACCAGTTGAACGGCACGCTGTTTCCCGATGGCCCTGCCGACTGGCTGCACGCGCCCAATCTCAAGCGGCTCGCCGCGCGCTCCACACGCTTTGCCAATGCCTATACCGCCAGCCCCCTTTGTGCGCCGGGGCGCGCCAGTTTCATGTCGGGCCTTTTGCTCTCGCGGTCCCGCGTCTATGACAACGCTGCGGAATTCGCCGCTGATATCCCCACCTACGCGCATCACCTGCGGCGCGCGGGCTATCAGACCTGCCTTTCGGGCAAGATGCATTTCGTCGGCCCCGACCAGATGCATGGCTTTGAAGAGCGCCTGACGACTGATATATATCCCGCCGATTTCGGCTGGACGCCCGATTACCGCAAGCCCGGCGAGCGGATCGAGTGGTGGTATCACAACATGGGCAGCGTCACCGGCGCGGGTGTGGCCGAAATTTCCAACCAGATGGAGTATGATGACGAGGTCGCCTACGAGGCAACGCGCAAGGTCTATGACCTGGCGCGTGGCAAGGATCTGCGCCCGTGGTGCCTGACGGTCAGCTTCACCCATCCCCATGATCCCTATGTGGCGCGCAAGAAATACTGGGATCTCTACGAGGATTGCGAGCACCTGCTGCCCGAGGTTCCGGCCTTTGCCTACGAAGACCACGATCCCCATTCGCAGCGCATCTTCGACGCCAATGACTGGCGCAGCTATGACATCACAGAGGATCACATCCGCCGCGCGCGGCGGGCCTATTTCGCCAATATCTCGTATCTCGACGACAAGATCGGCGAGGTGATGGAGGCGCTAGACGGTACGCGCCAGACCGAGGAAACGATCATTCTGTTCGTCTCGGATCACGGCGACATGCTGGGCGAGCGCGGGCTCTGGTTCAAGATGAGCTTCCTTGAGGGCTCGTCGCGCGTGCCGATGATGATCGCGGCACCGGGGATGGAGCCGGGGCGCATCGACACGCCCGTCAGCAATATCGACGTCTGCCCGACGCTGTGCGATCTGGCGGGTGTCAGTATTGAGGAGATCGCGCCATGGGTCGCGGGACAATCGCTGGTCCCGCTGGGTCAGGGCCAGACGCGCGAGGCGCCGGTTGCGATGGAATACGCCGCCGAGGCGTCCTACGCGCCGCTCGTCTCGCTGCGGCAGGGCAAGTGGAAGTTCAACCGCTGCAGCCTCGATCCTGATCAGCTCTTTGATCTTGAGGCCGATCCGCATGAGCTGACCAATCTGGCCGCTGATCCGGCCCATGCCGACACGCAGAAAGCGTTTTCAGACATGGCCGAGGCGCGCTGGGATCTGCAGGCTTTCGACGCGCAGGTGCGCGAATCCCAGGCGCGGCGCTGGGTGGTTTACGAGGCGCTGCGCGAGGGTGGCTATTACCCATGGGACTATCAGCCGCTGAAAAAGGCGTCCGAGCGCTATATGCGCAATCACATGGACCTGAACGTGGTTGAAGAAAATGCGCGTTTTCCGCGCGGGGAGTAGCGCGGTTTGATTCGAGTCAATGCGCGGGCGGATTTGCCCGCGCAAACTGTACACAACCTGCAACAAGAGGAGTCCGCAGATGACCCATGTCCCCCACCAGCTGAGCGAAGAATTCCCGGACAAGACCGAGGAAATTGCCAAGCTGGAGCAAACCAACGCCCATTTCGCCAGGCTGTCCAAAGAATATGACGAGGTGAACCGCATCATCCACAAGGCCGAAACCAATGTCGCCCCGATGGATGAGTTGGCCGAGAGCGAGCAGCGCCGCAAGCGCGCCGTACTCAAGGACGAGATCTATGCCATGCTGACCAAGGCTGCTTGAAGCGTTCAAGCTTAAACTTGAAGCATTCACTTAATGCGAAACGCGCGCATCGTTCAAACGTTGCTCGCGTTTTTCGAAAAGCTGTGAATCAGGTTTTTCGCAAAACTATTAGCCGACCTCGTAAGGTAGCACGCCGCGCGCGTCCGGCCTTATGGTCAGGCGCCGCTCGAGCGGGGGGATGGAGCGCTGATGGCACTCCGTCCGCTCGCAGATGCGGCAGGAAATTCCGATGGGCTCGAACGCGGCCGGACTGCTGAGGTCCAGCCCATCGGCATAGACGAGGGCGGGCGCATGCTTGACCTCGCATCCCAGAGCTATGGCAAAGCGGCGCACGGGCGCACCGAAATGGCCGCCCGGCTTTGAGACGTCCCGCGCAAGATTGATGTAGCGCACGCCGTCCGGCGTCTCGGCCAGTTGGCGCAGGAAGCGTCCGGGCGTCTCGAACGCGCGGTGCACGTTCCAGAGAGGGCAAGCGCCGCCATAGCGCGCGAACTGCATCCGCGTGGCCGAGTGCCGCTTGGTGATTGTGCCCGCCTGATCGACCCTCACAAAAAAGAACGGAATGCCCTTGGCACCGGGGCGCTGCAAGGTGCTGAGTCGGTGGCACACCTGCTCGATCGACGCGCCGAAGCGATGCGCCAGCACCTCCAGATCATGCCGGCAGTCGCGCGCGGCTGTGAGGAAGGCAGTGTAGGGCATCATCGCCGCGCCCGCATAATAGTTGGCAAGGCCGATTTTCGCGATGGCGCGCGCCTCGTCCGACTGGAACCGGGCCAGGTCCAGCGTCGCTTCCAGCAGTTGCTCCTGGGTCAGCAGCGCCAGTTGTAGCAATAGCTGAAATCGCCGAGTTTCCGGCGCGGCGCGGGCGCTGAGGTAGAGGATGCCGCTACTCCGGTCCAACCGCCGCAGCGGGCCGTCATCGGTATTGACCACCGTGATCCCGATCCGCGCCAGCGCCTCGGTTGCGCCATCGGGGGCCGAGGCGGCAAACCGCTCGGCGGCGCGGTCGACGGCGTCGATGTAATTGTCGCAATAGTGAAAGAAATCGCGCACTTCGGTCCAGGGGCTTTGCTGGGTGAGGGCATCATCTGCCCCCAGGGCCTCATCTAGCGAGGCTAGCCGCTCGTGTGTCTGGCGATAGGCGCCGTGCAGCTCCAGAAAGGCGCGGGCGAAGGCGGGGGCATTGGAGGCGACAAGGCGCAGATCGGCCAGCCCCGGCGGGTCGGCAAAGATTGGATCGGCCAGCGCCTCGCGGATGTCGCCGGCCATGCGCTCGGCCTCGCCCGACCCCAGCTCGGTCACGTCAAAGCCGAATTCCTGCGCCAGCGCCAGCACGACGGTGGTGCTGACGGGGCGATTGTTATTCTCCATCTGGTTCAGATAGGGCAGGGACACGCCAAGACGGGCGGCGAAATCCTTTTGCGTGAGGCCGATGCGCTGGCGCGTCTCGCGCAGCTTGGCCCCGGCGTAGAGTTTTCGGGTCGCCATGCGCGCCTCATTTGCAAGTTAGCCTGATGCGCAGACTATGTTTGCAAATTCGCGCGTGCAAGCACCCAGATCACAGCACGCCCAGCCGTGCCTCGCGCCGCATCACCAGCAGGATGGTCGCCACCGCGCCGAGGGCCGTGACCAGCATGATCCAAAGCAGCGGATAGGCGCCTGATTGCGGCGTCAGCCAGGCGCCCGCCAGCGCCGACAGCGCCGCGCCCCCGCCGATCATCAGCGCGCCCGCAAGGCCGCTTGCCGTGCCGGCCAGATCGGGCCGAACTGAGAGCGCGCCCGCCGTGGCGTTGGGGATGGTCATCCCGTTGCCAAGCCCCATCAGCATCATCAGCCCGAAAAAGCTGAGCGCGGTGCCGAAACCGGCGTAGAAGAGACTCAGATTTATGGCGATGCCCACCGCATTGGCGATGGTGCCCCAATAGACCATGCGGTTAACCCCCACCTCGACCGAGAAGCGGCCCGACAGGTAGTTTCCGGCGAAATAGCCCACCGCAGGTGCGCCAAAATAAAATCCGATCTCGTGCGGGGCGAGGCCGAAGACGTGATCGCCCACATATGGCGCGCCGCCCAAATACGCAAAGAACGCGCCCGAGGAGAGCGCCGCCGCGCCCGCATAGCCCCAGAACCGCAACGACCTGCAAAGCACCGGATACTCGCGGAACTGCTGCGAGAAGCTAAGCCCGCTGCCCTGCGCCGTCTCGCCCAGATCGGCCCATGTCAGCGCCAAGATCAGGATGCCGACTGCCGCCAGAACCCAGAAATTTGCTTACCAGCCAAAGGCTTGCTCCAGCATGCCGCCAAACATCGGGCCGACCATGGGCACCACGGCCATGCCCATCGTGACATAGCCGATCATGCTGGCAGCGCGGTCTTGGGGGACCATGTCGCGCACCACGGCGCGGCTGAGAACCATGGCCACTACGATGCCCGCCTGCACCATACGAAACGTCAGGAACATGGCGGCGCTGGTCGATAGCGCGCAGCCGATACTGGCAAGGATGAAGATGACCATGCCTGCCATGATCACCGGGCGGCGGCCCAGTTTGTCCGAGACGGGGCCGATCAGGATTTGCAGTACCGCATTTACCGCCAAGTAGAGCGCGACCGACAGCTGCATCAGGCGATAGGGCGCATCGAAATAGGTGGCCATGTTCGGCAGCGAGGGCAGGAAGATATTCATCGCCAGCGCCGACAGCCCCGTCATGACGATCAGCGTCGAGATATGCGGCGGCGTCGAGCGATCCAGGAATTTGACTTGGGTCTTTGAGGGCATGCGCAATGGCTAGGCCGACGCTGCGACAGAGTCCATCTGGGCGCAGGCGGTTATGCAAGTTTGCAAATTGCAATGGGCGGAATTGCCTGTGTTTGCAAATTTGCCGAAATTTGCTGTCGCATGATAACCGATGCGGTATAGCCTGCGCCAAATGGTCAGACGGCCAGTCAGCCAAGAGGACAGGGGAAGAGCGCCATGAAGGACATCTTGCAGGAACTTGAGAACCGCCGCGCCGAAGCGCGTGCAGGTGGTGGTGCCCGCCGCGTCGAGGCCCAGCACGCCAAGGGCAAGCTGACGGCGCGCGAGCGGGTCGAGCTCTTGCTGGACGAAGGCAGCTTTGAAGAGTTCGACATGTTCGTCGCACACCGCTGCACCGATTTCGGCATGGAAAAGGACCGCCCTTACAGCGACGGCGTCGTCACCGGCTGGGGCACGATCAATGGCCGTCTGGTCTATGTGTTCTCTCAGGATTTCACCGTGCTGGGCGGCTCGGTGTCCGAGACGCATGCCAAGAAGATCTGCAAGATCATGGATATGGCCGTGCAGAACGGCGCGCCGGTCATTGGCATCAACGATTCGGGCGGCGCGCGCATTCAGGAAGGTGTCGACAGTCTTGCCGGCTATGGCGAGGTGTTCCAGCGCAACATCACCGCCTCGGGTGTCGTGCCGCAGATCAGCGTCATCATGGGCCCCTGCGCGGGCGGCGCGGTCTATAGCCCCGCAATGACGGACTTCATCTTCATGGTGAAAGACAGCAGCTACATGTTTGTGACCGGCCCCGACGTGGTCAAGACCGTGACGAATGAGCAGGTCACCGCCGAGGAGCTCGGCGGCGCGACCACGCATACCCGTAAATCCAGCGTGGCCGATGCCGCCTTCGAGAACGATGTCGAGGCGCTGGCCGAGGTGCGTCGCCTCGTCGATTTCCTGCCTTCGTCCAACCGCGAAAAACCACCTGTTCGCCCGTTCTTTGACGAGCCGGGCCGGATCGAGGACAGCCTCGATACGCTGGTGCCGGACAATCCCAACATGCCCTATGACATGAAGGAATTGATCCTCAAGATCGCGGATGAGGGCGATTTCTACGAGATTCAGGAGGAATTCGCCAAGAACATGATCACCGGCTTTGTCCGGATCGAGGGGCAGACCGTGGGCGTCGTCGCCAACCAGCCGATGGTGCTGGCCGGGTGCCTCGACATCGACAGCAGCCGCAAGGCGGCGCGCTTTGTGCGCTTTTGCGACTGCTTCGAGATCCCGCTGTTGACGCTGGTCGATGTGCCCGGTTTCCTGCCCGGCGTCACGCAGGAATATAATGGCGTGATCAAGCACGGAGCCAAACTGCTTTTTGCCTATGGCGAGGCGACGGTGCCCAAGGTGACTGTCATCACCCGCAAGGCCTATGGCGGGGCGTATGTGGTGATGGCGTCCAAGCATCTGAGCGCCGATTTCAACTACGCGTGGCCCACCTCGGAAATCGCGGTGATGGGCGCCAAGGGCGCGACCGAGATCATCCACCGCGCCGATCGCGGCGATGCCGAGAAACTGGCGGCCCATGCCAAGGACTACGAGGACCGTTTCGCCAGCCCCTTCGTCGCCGCTGAGCGCGGCTTTGTCGATGAGGTGATCATGCCGCATTCCACGCGCAAGCGCGTTGCGCGGGCCTTCGCCTCGCTACGCGGGAAAAAGGCGCAGATGCCTTGGAAAAAGCACGACAACATCCCGCTGTAGGCGGGCGCGGCAAGAGGCTGGAGGCATTGGCATGAAGAGGCAGCAGCAGATTACAGGGCCAGGCCGCGCAGTGGGAACCGCGCTGCCACCAAGCGCGTTTTTCGCAATAAAGGAGGCATGTCATGGCCAAATCGAACGACGGAAACAGCATCAAGGACGCGGATACCTACGAGTCGCTGCGCGACGAGGGTGCATCCAAGGAGAAGGCGGCGCGGATTGCCAATGCCAAGGCGAACGACAGCATGAGCCCCTCGAAGAAGGGCGGCAAGGCGCCGCCTTACGAGGAGTGGAGCAAGGACGACCTCTACGAGCGCGCGCAGGAAATCGGAATCGAGGGACGCTCGGACATGGACAAGGACGAGCTGATCAAGGCGCTGCGAAACCACTGACGCGCCGGCGGTTTGCCGCCGCAATCGGTGCGGCCGCCGCGCTGTTTGCGGCGCCTGCGGCTGCCGAAAGTGTCACGCTGCCATCCGGTCTGACCGCCCAGCTTCACGAGGTCATCGTGGAGGACCAGTTCAAGATCCGGCTGCGCTATGTCTCGGAAGGGTTCGATCCTTTGGGCATGGACCCGGAAAGCCTGCTGGTCGATATGACCTTCCTTTGCGAAAACAGTAACTTGGCGCCAATCACCCAGCCCGGCGGCACGGTACATGTCATCGTGTCCATTGCCGACCAGCCGGCGGAATTCGGCATATTGAACACCGATATTCGGCAAAGTTTCGACGCCTTCACCATGGCCGATGGCACCTGCATCTGGGAGGCATTTTGATGTATCCACAATATCTTGCGCGGAGTTGTTCACCCTCACGGGTTTGTGAGGCTTTGAGGACACATACCTCGCGCATTCGTGCAATGACGTATCGCTTTGCGCGAAACTGCACTATTCTCGGCACCGATTGCACCCAAGCAATCCATATCTCGAAGACACGGTGGGGCGTTTGCCTATGCGCGACCCCGCTTTCAAAAAGTGACAGGAGAATTCAATGTCGAATGCTATCAAGAGCCTTATGGCCCTCGGCCTGGTCGTCGCAGTCTCGGCTTGCCAGCAGGCGCCCGAGGACGATTACGTCGTGGTCGAGCCCGTTACCGTCGAGCCCGTTCAGACCGGCAAGTACTAATCCGCATTGTCGGACCTTGATACCGGGGCAGGCCGCTGGGCCTGCCTCGACCCTCGCTCATAGCCTGCGCCAGCGCCCGGTATCGGAGGGCGTGGCATGATCAAGCATCGCGGCTTCCCCGGCAGATTGCCGTCCTCCGATTTTCAATTCACCATCCGCCGCGCCAATCCCAAAGGCGCCACGCCCCTCATTCGGCGCGAGCGTTATGCCGACCGGCGCACGCCTGACCGGCGTGCCGATACCGGCTTTGTCCGGGCACTTTACGAGTGCTTCGGTGACGAGCCGTTCGAGCGGGGCAATCTCGACGCAGGGCGGCTCTCGTGGCTGCTGGGGCGCGAGGTGCTGCCAGTGTCCGATCCGTTCGATCCCACGGATTATGAGGCGCTCCTGGTTCTTGACGTCGAGGCGGCGCGCCGGTCCTTTCCTGCAGCCTTCGATGACGAGGACGGTGCATGAGCCTGTGCGCCGCTCATCCTGCTGACCGCTCCGGCATGAATTTGCCCATGGTTTTCGCGTCTGCGCGGAATGCAGCCGATAATTGTATCGCACCCGAATTTGACTTGGCGGGGCGCTGTGGCGGTGGCACCTTTGTCTACGTAGTGGCGGACCTTCCCCAAGGGTCCGGGGCACCATGTCCACACCGTTACCCTTCCCCTGACGGGCGGCGTCTCGCAGAATTGCGGGCGTCGCTCTTTTTTTACTGCAAACCAAATGCTTGGATCAATCGGCGGCAGCCCGCCCATAGGCGGCCAGAATGTGCGGAGCCTTTTGACGTTACAACGATTTTGACCTCTGATAACTTTGCGCTTCGCGCAGAACAACCAAGGGGCAAGAGAGCATGTTTAGACCGATCAGAAAACAACCTAGGGTGGTATTCGCTATCGTCGCGCTATCAACCCTTGCGGCGTGCGGGGATACCGTCGTCGAGCAGGCAGCCATCGGCGGGGTGGGCGGCCTCGGGACGTCGGCCGTGCTCGGCGGCAACCTTGCGGCAGGCGCCGTCGTGGGCGCCGCTGGCAACGTCGCCTATTGCCAGGCCTTCCCGGACCGCTGCAACTGATATCACCGCGCATCGCGCGAGTTTCATCGAACCATCCGTGCCACCGGGCGCGGGTGGTTTTTTTCGTTTCAAGACCCAATCATAAGGGGACATACCCATGTTCAAGAAGATCCTGATCGCCAACCGTGGCGAAATCGCCTGCCGCGTCATCAAGACGGCCAAGCAGATGGGTATCCAGACCGTCGCGATCTATTCCGATGCTGACCGGAACGCACTGCATGTGCGCATGGCCGATGAGGCGGTGCATATCGGCCCCGCTCCGGCCAACGAGAGCTATATCGTCATCGACAAGGTGATGGCTGCGATCAAGGAGACGGGCGCGGAGGCGGTGCATCCCGGTTATGGCTTCCTGTCGGAGAATGCCAAGTTCGCCGAGGCGCTGGAGGCAGCTGGTGTCGCCTTCATCGGGCCGCCCAAGGGCGCGATCGAGGCGATGGGCGACAAGATCACGTCCAAGAAGCTGGCGCAGGAGGCGGGCGTCTCGACGGTGCCTGGCTATATGGGCCTGATCGAGGACGCGGAGGAGGCAGTCAAGATCTCGAACGAGGTCGGCTATCCGGTGATGATCAAGGCCAGCGCCGGGGGCGGCGGCAAGGGTATGCGCATCGCGTGGAACGATGACGAGGCGCGCGAGGGCTTCCAAAGCTCCAAGAACGAAGCGGCCAGCAGCTTTGGGGATGACCGGATCTTCATCGAGAAATTCGTAACGCAGCCGCGCCATATCGAGATCCAAGTGCTGTGCGATAGCCATGGCAACGGCATCTACCTAGGCGAGCGGGAATGCAGCATTCAGCGCCGCAACCAGAAGGTCATTGAAGAGGCGCCGAGCCCGTTTCTGGACGAGAAGACCCGCGCCGCGATGGGCAAACAGGCGGTCGCATTGGCGCAGGCGGTGGATTACACCAGCGCGGGCACGGTGGAATTCATCGTCGATGGCGAGCGGAATTTCTACTTTCTCGAGATGAATACGCGCTTGCAGGTTGAGCATCCGGTGACCGAGCTGATTACCGGTGTCGACCTGGTCGAGCAGATGATCCGCGTGGCGCATGGCGAGGTGCTGCAACTCAGCCAAGATGAGATCAAGCTGAACGGCTGGGCAATGGAGTGCCGCCTTTATGCCGAGGATCCTTATCGCAACTTCCTGCCCTCCATCGGGCGGCTTACGCGCTATCGCCCCCCGGAGGAGCTGGACGTTGAGGGCGCCATCGTGCGTAACGATACCGGCGTCTATGAAGGCGGCGAGATCAGCATGTATTACGACCCGATGATTGCCAAGCTGTGCACATGGGGACCGGACCGCGATGCGGCGATCGAAGGGATGCGCGTCGCGCTTGACAGTTTCGAGGTCGAAGGCATCGGGCATAACCTGCCCTTCCTGTCTGCGGTGATGGATCACCCCAAGTTTGTCTCGGGCGACATCACGACGGCCTTTATCGCCGAGGAGTATCCCGATGGGTTCGACGGCGCCGTTCTGGACGATGCAACGCTGCGCCGCGTTGCCGCCTCATGCGCCGCTATGCACCGGGTGGGCGAGATCCGCCGCACGCGAATTTCAGGGCGCATGGACAATCACGAGCGCAAGGTAGGCGATGACTGGAACGTCGCCCTGCAGGGCACGAGCTTTGATCTGCATATCGAGGCGCGCCGCGGCGGGGCCACGGTGCATTTCGAAGATGGTTCGGCCGTCGAGGTCGTCAGCGACTGGACGCCGGGCGACCATCTGGCCCGGATCGATGTGGATGGTGCGCCTCTGGTTCTCAAGGTCGGCAAGATCTCGGGCGGATTCCGCATCCGATGCCGAGGTGCCGATCTGAAAGTGCATGTGCGCACGCCCCGTCAGGCCGAACTGGCCGGCCGCATGCCGGAAAAGCAGGCTCCCGACACGTCCAAGATGCTGCTCTGCCCGATGCCGGGCCTGGTGGTCAAGATGAACGTGGCCGTAGGCGAGGAGGTGCAGGAGGGCCAGGCGCTTTGCACCGTCGAGGCGATGAAGATGGAGAACATCCTGCGCGCTGAAAAGCAGGGCGTTGTCAGCGTTGTTAATGCCGGACCGGGCGATAGTCTGGCCGTGGACGAAGTCATCATGGAGTTCGAATAACCCCCAATGCAGCACGCTTTGTCATATTCCTGCCGCGCGGCCATGCTGGGCCTCGCTGCGCTGGCGGTGACCGGTTGCCAGCGCAGCAGCGAGGATGACATGCGCGCGGTGCTGGAAGGGTGGGCGCCCTTGGGCGAAACGCTCAGCTTCACGTCCCGAAGGGACTGCGCGGCGGGCCGTTTCGAATTGGTGGACGCGCGCATCGCGTCGCGCATGAGAGTGGCCGGGGACGCGCGCGAGGCGGCGATGGTCCTGCGCGGTCAGGGCGCGGTCGCAATCGATGATATCCGCCTTACCCCGGATGCTGCCATCGCCGCGTTGATAGAGGCTGATCGCGGTGCCGGGATGGCAATGCGCATGGCTGGCCTCGAGGGGCGCGCCTGCATGGATGCCGGGACCGAGGCCGCCCTAGCCTCCGCGCTGACCAACCCGCGGGCGGTGCTGATGGTTGGCCGTGATCAGGGCATTCTGGGGGTCATGGATGTCGACGCGGGCATCCTTGTCGCAGCAATGGGGGCCGAGTGATGGAACGGCTCAAGCTTTTGTCTCCTCAATCAGGCAGACCGCGCCGCTCTTCGATTTCCTGTTCGCGCATGGGCAGCTTGTCGATGGTGCGGCTGATCTCGCGTACGTCCCAAGGCACCGGCTTGCGCAGATATATCGTGCCGTCCTTCACGATAAGCGCCAGCATGAAGCCGCGCGGGCGCAATTGCTCGCGCAGGGCGCTGTTCGCGTCTGGATCGGTGTCGGTCAGAATGACCACGTCGCGTTCGATGAGCGCGGGCAGCTCGTTGGTCAGAAGTTCGATCTGGCGAACGAATTGCGGATCGTTCGGGCTGTCGGCAAAAACCACGATGGGTCGTTTTTCCCATAGAAATTGCTTCAAATCGATATCGCTACCCTCGATCACGATGCTCTCGGGGGCAGGTTCGCCCCCTGCGGTCGACGCCTCTTGCGCGGCAAGCGAACCCGCCAAAAGACTAGCAAAAACAAGGCTCAGTAATGGTTTCATCGGCACTCCTATCGCGTATCATATAAGCGGGTGTATGCCGATTGCGATGCGCAAAATGACCCATTTGGCGCAAATTTTCTCGTTAAGAGCATCATCAGACATGCAGGCTAGCACCGTTGGCACAAAAGTGCGTCGCCCATTCCGGCGCGGCGCCACAGCCAAAGGCGGGCATTTGAATGGAGATTATCCTGCATCTTGGGGTGCATCGCAGCGCTTCGACCAGCTTTCAACACTATCTGCGCAAGAACGGTGCGCGCCTTGCAGCATCCGGTATAGGCGTGTGGACGCCGCAGCAGACTCGCAAGGGTTTGTTGGAGGGCGTTCTGGGGGGGACGAGCATGTTCAGCGCCGCGAAACAGGCGGCGCGGGCGCGCGGGCGGATTGCATTGGCGCTTTGCACCGCCGAGGAAGCCGGGATACGCCAACTAATCGTCTCGGACGAGAACATGATCGGCACGCCGCGCGGCACGTTGCGCGGCCTGCGCCTCTATCCGGCCATTGGAGAGCGCATGGCGCGCTACGAAACAGCCTTCGGGGGGCGGATCACACGCGTCGCGATCTCGATACGCGCACAGGATGCATGGTGGGCCTCGTGCATCGCATACGCAGTGGCGCGGGGGGCACAGGTGCCGACGTCAAAACATCTTGCGCAAATCGCCTCGGGCGGGCGCGGCTGGCGCAACGTGATCACCGATCTCAGTTGCGCGGTTCCGGAGGCCGAGGTGATGGTGATGCCGCACGAGATATTTGCGGCGCGGCCCGAGGCGCGCCTAAAGGCGCTGACCGGCCACTGCGGCGTGCCTCAGGCTCACGCGCGCGAATGGTTGAACCGCGCGCCGGATCTGCCCGGATTGCGGAGACTGATATTCGAGCGCGGCGGCGATCCTGCGATCCTGCCCGCCGGGCAGGGGGCTTGGCAGCCGTTCTCGGGCGAGGAACGTGCAGACCTGCGCGAGGCCTATCTGGACGATCTCTACTGGCTGCGGGCCGGTGCGGATGGTCTGGCGACTTTGAGAGAAGAACCGAGCCAGGACGAGGCGGGGCAAGCACCGCCCGTTCCTGCGGAGACAAGAGGACGACATCATGACCAAGAAGGTGCAAGCCGAGTGGCGCAAGCTGGCGGAGGCTGAGCTGAAGGGCCGCCCGCTGGAGGATTTGACCTGGCACACGATCGAGGGGATCGACGTGAAGCCGCTCTATACGGCCGAGGATATCAAGGGGCTGGAGCATGTGGGCGGCATTCCGGGCGCCGCGCCTTTCACCCGGGGGGTCAAGGCGACCATGTATGCCGGGCGCCGCTGGACGATCCGGCAATATGCGGGGTTCTCCACCGCCGAGGAATCGAACGCCTTTTATCGCCGCAACCTGGCGGCCGGGCAGCAGGGCGTCTCGGTTGCCTTCGATCTGGCGACGCATCGCGGCTATGACAGCGATCATCCCCGCGTCGAGGGCGATGTGGGCAAGGCCGGCGTCGCCATCGATTCGGTCGAGGACATGAAGATCCTCTTCGACCAGATTCCGCTGGATCAGGTCAGCGTCTCGATGACCATGAATGGCGCGGTCATCCCGGTTCTCGCAAATTTCATCGTCGCGGGCGAAGAGCAGGGGCATGACAAATCGGTTCTGTCCGGCACCATTCAGAATGACATTCTGAAGGAATTCATGGTGCGAAATACATATGTCTATCCGCCCCAGCCCAGCATGCGGATCATCTCGGACATCATCGAATACACCTCGAACGGGATGCCCAGATTCAATTCGATTTCGATCTCGGGCTATCACATGCAGGAGGCGGGCGCGAACCTGGTGCAGGAGCTGGCCTATACGCTGGCCGATGGGCGCGAATATGTGCGGGCCGCGATCGAGGCGGGTATGGATGTCGACAAGTTCGCGGGACGGCTGAGCTTCTTTTTTGCCATTGGCATGAATTTCTTCATGGAGGCCGCGAAGTTGCGCGCCGCGCGTCTGCTGTGGCACCGCATCATGACCGATTTCGGCGCCAAGAATGACCGCTCGAAAATGCTGCGCACCCATTGCCAGACTTCGGGGGTAAGCCTGCAGGAGCAGGACCCCTACAACAACGTCGTGCGCACCGCCTATGAGGCGATGAGTGCGGTTCTGGGCGGCACGCAATCGCTGCACACCAATGCGTTGGATGAGGCGATGGCGCTGCCCACCGATTTCAGCGCGCGGATCGCCCGCAACACCCAGCTCATCCTGCAAGAGGAAACTGGGGTGAGCGCCGTGGTCGACCCGCTGGCTGGCAGCTACTATGTCGAGAGCCTGACCGCCGAGCTGGCCGAAAAGGCGTGGGAGCTGATGGAAGAGGTTGAGGAAATGGGCGGCATGACCAAGGCTGTGGCCAGCGGCATGCCCAAGCTGAGGATCGAGGAATCGGCGGCCAAGCGGCAGGCGATGATCGACCGGGGCACCGAGGTGATCGTTGGCGTCAACAAGTACCGCCGCGATAGCGAGGATCCGATTGACCTGCTGGATATCGACAATTCCAAAGTGCGCGACAGCCAGATCGCACGGCTGGAAAAGATACGGGCCGAACGCGATGAAGATGCCTGCACCGCCGCGCTGGACGAGGTCGAGCGCCGGGCGCGCGAGGGCGGCAACTTGCTGGAAGCGGCGGTAGAGGCGGCCCGCGCCCGCGCCACGGTAGGAGAGATTTCGATGAGCATGGAAAAGGTGTTCGGCCGCCATCGCGCCGAAGTGAAAACGCTGGCCGGAGTCTATGGCGCCGCTTATGAGGGCGACGAGGGTTTTGCCGCCATTCAAAAATCGGTCGAGGATTTCGCCGAGGAAGAAGGCCGCCGTCCCCGGATGCTGGTGGTCAAGATGGGTCAGGACGGGCATGATCGCGGCGCCAAGGTGATTGCGACAGCCTTTGCCGATATCGGCTTCGACGTCGATGTCGGCCCGCTGTTCCAGACGCCCGAAGAGGCCGCGCAGGATGCGATAGATAACGACGTGCATGTCATCGGTATCAGCAGCCAGGCCGCCGGTCACAAGACGCTTGCGCCCAAGCTGGTCGAGGCGCTGAAGGCCCAGGGTGCAGAGGATATCCTGGTGATCTGCGGCGGGGTAATCCCGCAGGCAGATTACGATTTTCTGAGAAGAGCCGGGGTAAAGGCGATCTTCGGGCCGGGCACGAATATCCCCGATGCCGCGCAGGACATCCTCAAGATGATCCGCGAAGCGCGAAAGTAATCCATCACGGCGCGGCGGGAGACTGCCGCGCCTTCGTCCGCTGCTACCGGGACGCGCAAATAGTCATTTGCGCGGGCTTTTTGCCTAGCAAACCGCGAGACGATTTCATCGCTGGGAAGACAGCATTAGGGGCGGGAGGTTATCTTTGAAGCAGGCGCACTTTGCGCTGCAAAGTGTTTATGGTGGCGTGAGGTGGATTTGAACCACCGACCTAACGATTATGAGTCGTTTGCTCTAACCCCTGAGCTACCACGCCATGGGCGCGTGGCTAAGGCAGAGCCGCGCGCCCGTCAAGGTGCAAATCAGACTTCCAAGCCGGTTAATTTGCGGCGGGTGCGCCGGCGGCGAGTGGGATTGAACTTGGCCTGCGGGGGCGTTTAAGGTCAGGCGCGATATGAACCCGATCCGAAAGGTCCTTCATTTGCTTGAACTCGATCACCTTGCCATCGCCGCCGAAACTTTGGGGGAGGGGTGTGAGTGGCTGCATCATGCCATCGATGCGAGTGCCGGACCGGGCGGACAGCATGCGTATTTCGGTACGCATAATCGTCTTTTGGGCCTGTCCGGCGGCCTCTATCTGGAAGTGATCGCGATTGATCCGGAGGCGGCCCCGCTGGATCATGCGCGCTGGTTCGATCTGGATCGTTTTTCCGGTCCACCGCGGCTGCACAACTGGATTTGCCGCACCAGGGATCTGGAAGGCGCTCAGAAGGCGCTGCCGGGAATGGGGCCGCAGGTTGCGCTGGTGCGCGGCGATCTGAAATGGCGTATGGCGGTGCCTGAGGATGGAAAGCTGCCTTTCGATGACTGCCATCCGGCGGTCATTCAATGGGATTGCGACACGCATCCCGCCGCGCTTCTGGCGGATCACGGAATATCGCTGCGGCGGCTGATCGTGACGCATCCCGAGGCGCAGGATCTGGAGGCGCGGCTGGAAGGCCATCTGTCGGACCGCCGCGTTGTCTTCGAGACGGGACAGGCCGGGCTGCGCGCCGAATTCGACACGCCCGGCGGATGCAGGTTCCTGGGATGATCATGCGGCCTGCGCGGGGGACGCTGTCACGCGGATCATGCACTTCTGGAACCCGCAGGTCCGCGATACGGCCATCATCTTTACGACCGCCGATAAGACAGAGGCGATGCTGGCTGCCGAGATCGACGCCTGCGCCGAAGAGGACCGTGCATTGCTGGTGGCGGAAGAAGCGGGGCAGGATCGGTGTGGCCATCTGGTTTATGTCTCGCAAGGGACCGGGCTATGCGCATTCGGCGGAACATACCATCGTGTTGGCGCCGGAGGCTCGGAGGCGCGGCGCGGCCCGCGCACTGACGAGCGCCCTTGAAGAGCGCGCGCAAGCACTTGGCGTGTATGTCCTGGTTGCGGGTGTCGCCGGCGAGAATTCAAGCGGCATCGCGTTTCATGAGGCGCTGAGCTTTGCCGAGGTGGGACGAATGCCACAGGTCGGCCGTAAATTCGGACGGTGGATGGACCTTGCCCTGTAGCAGAAAATTCTCTGAGGCGCTTTTTCGGCGCGGAATGCTGCATCGCACTGACACTGCTGCGCAAAGGCAGTAGGATCGCGCCATGTCGCTCTGGACCCGCATAACCGAGGCCGTGTCGGCTCTCGCCAATGGTGAGGGGCTGAGCCATGTGTTCGAGCGTCTGCGCACGCCGCCCGAGCGGCGCGTGGCCTTTGCCATCGCCGTGATTGCGCTGGGCGCCAAGATGGCCAAGGCCGACGGGCAAGTAACGCGGGGCGAGGTTTCGGCCTTTCGCGAGGTATTTCAGATCGCGCGTAATGACGAGGCCGGCGCGGCGCGGGTTTTCAACCTGGCGCGGCAGGACGTGGCGGGCTTCGAGGAGTATGCCGCGCGTATCAAAGCGATGTTCGGCGATCAGACTGATGCGCTGAGCGATCTCTTGGAGGGGCTCTTTCACATCGCGATGGCAGATGGCCAGTATCACCCTGATGAGAACCTGTTTCTTGAAAGGGTCGCCCAGATATTCGAGTTGCCCGAGCGCGACTTTCAACAGATGCGCTGCCGTTTCGTGCCCGATGCCGCCCCCGACCCCTACCAGGTGCTGGGCGCGTCGCCGGATGACGACATGCAGACGTTGCGCAAACGCTATCGCGAGAAGGTGCGAGCATCGCATCCTGACCGCATGGTTGCGCGCGGTGTGCCAGTCGAAGCGATGCGATTGGCCGAGAAGCGCATGGTCGATATCAATCGCGCATGGGATCAGATCCGCGCGGCGCGCGGCGCATGAGACTGGCCACTTGGAACATCGAATGGTTCAACAGCCTGTTCGATGATGCGGGGCGATTGATGGAAGACGGGGACTGGTCGGCGCGCCGCGATGTAACGCGGCAGGATCAGTCGGCGGCAATTGCGGCGATCATGCGCGCGCTGGATGCCGATGCGCTGATGATCATCGAGGCACCGGATGACAATGGCCAGCGCAGCACGGTGACCGCGCTGGAGGGGTTTGCAGAGGCCAAAGGGCTGCGCACGCGGTGCGCCCTGATGGGGTTTCGCAATGACACACAGCAAGAAATCGCGCTGCTATATGACCCCTACGTGGTAAGCGCGGCGCACGAACCGATGGGTGCGCAGACCGGCAAGCAGGGCGCGACGGGTGCGCCCCGGTTTGATGGCACATTCCGGATCGATCTGGATATCGACGCCAATGAGGATCTGGTGCGGTTTTCCAAGCCGCCGCTGGAGGTGCGGCTGGTGCCACATGGCGGCATCGCGGTGCGATTGATCGGGGTGCACCTGAAATCCAAGGCGCCCTACGGGGCAGCGACGCCTGCGGATGTCATGCGAATGGCGATTGCGAACCGGCGCAAGCAGTTGGCGCAGGCGATATGGCTGCGCGGCCGCGTGATTGAGCATCTGGCGGCTGGGGAGCCCTTGATCGTGATGGGCGATCTGAACGACGGTCCCGGCCTCGATGTCTACGAGGATCTCTTTGGCCGCTCCTCGGTGGAGGTGGTGCTGGGTGATGGGCGGGAGGCGCAGCTGTTTGATCCGCATGCGCATTCTGCGCTGGGCCAGCGCATCGGCGCGCCCTACAGCACATCTCGATTCTACATGAACCATGAGGGCCGCTACATGCAGGCGCTGCTGGACTACATCATGATCTCGCCTGATCTGCGGGAACGGCAGCCGGTCTGGCGGATCTGGCATCCGTTCGACGACGCGGAGTGCTATGGAACACCCGCGCTGCGCGAGGCGCTGTTGACGGCGTCCGATCACTTCCCGGTGACGCTGGATATTGATCTTGGGACTTAAATCGGCGCGGCAGAGGCGCTATATTGAATCTATGAGACAGATTTTTCTTCCCCTTGCGCTTGCCGCCACTCTTGCCATGCCCGCCGCCGCGCAGGAGGCTGATCCGTCCGAGGATGGCAGATCGCTCATTGAAGACGGCGCGCGTATGCTGCTGGACGGTCTGATGAAAGAGGCGCAGCCGGCGATGGAGGGCTTGCGCGATATGGCCGAGCGGTTTGGCCCGCAACTGCGCAGCTTTGCTGAGGAGATGGGGCCGGCGCTGGCCGAGATCCTGAAGGATGTCGATGATCTGAGCGTCTACGCCGCGCCCGAGCGATTGCCGAATGGGGACATTATCATCCGCCGCAAGGTGCCTCTGGAGCCGGATCGGGAGAGGCCGCAAGATGACCGTCGGGAGCGGCCTTCCCCAAGCAATGACGTTCCGAGAGCAGACAGCGAGATCGAGATCTAGGAGGGCGCCGCGTCCTTGACCGTGGGAGTGGCCCCCAGCGACGAGGCCAGCGAGGCGAAGCGCGCCTGCGCGACCTCGCCGAAAAGTGGTTTGGCCTCGGGGGCGAGACCCAGTTCCAGAACCTTTTTCTTGGGATAGTAGTGCAGGGCGCCTGGAGGCGCCTCGCGCTGCAGCCAAAGCATCGCGCCAAAGCGCATCGCGCGGCCGAGGATTTCGGCATCGCGGCGCAGCGATTCGTCGATCAGGCGATTGACGTCCTCAAAGCGGGTGTGCCCAGTCGAGTTGGAATAGCGGTGCAAGAGGGCCAGCCCGAGGAAAATACGCTCGGAGTGCTTCAAGCCACCCAGATTGGCGCGCGTCGCGGTGTCGAAGCAGATATCTGCGCGGTAATCGGGGTGCGCGCGCCAGTTCACGTCATGCAGCAGGCAGGCGGCCTTGATCAGGCGCACCCGCTCGGGTTTCGCCGCTTTGAACAGTGGCATGATGAAATGATAGAGCACTTTGCCAAAGCCGGGCACGCGCGCGTCCTTCGCCTCGGTAAAGCGGCAGGCCTCGATCAGGGGATCGCGGTCGCGCAGTTGCTGGGGCATCTGCTCATAGAGCATCCCCTCGCGGATGCCGTAGCTTGAGACGGCGATGTCATGCGGCTTGAAGATGCGCACCACCTCGCGCAGCACTTCGGCGGCCTGCGGCACCAGCGCCATACGCGCCGACGAGACGCCCGCGCGCTGGCGCAACGAGTTGAGATCGCCCGAGGATTGCAGATAAGCCAGCGTGTCGCGTACGGAGGAGGCGCGCATGCGGTATTCATGCAGAACGTGCAGCGGATAGGCGCGCCGCTCCATATCGATGCGCGCGATGGCGCGCCATGAGCCGCCGACAAGGAAGAGGCGGTTGCGCTGCTCGCCCAGCTCGGCGGTCATGGCTTCGATCGTCTCCGAGATATAGGCCCGGCGTGCGCGGCGCCCACCCTTCATATCGCGCAGTTTGAGTGGACCCAGTTGCGAGGTGACGCGCCGCCCAACGGTGCCGCCGTTGATCTCGGCCAGTTCCATGGACGAGCCGCCGATATCGCAGACAAGGCCATAGGCGCCGGGCCAGCCCAGCAGGACGCCCTGCGCCGAAAGGCGCGCCTCTTCGCGCCCGTCGATAACCCAAAGCGTGAGGCCGGTTTCCTCTTCGACCTCGCGGCGGAAATCATCGCCATCCAGCGCCTCCCGCACGGCGGCGGTCGCGACGCAGGTCAGCGGTCCGGTCTCCATCGCGCGGGCAAGATGGGCAAAGCGGCGCAGCGCGCTGAGCGCGCGGGCGCGGCCCTCGGGGTTGAGCCGCCCGGTTTCGGACATGCCCGCGCCAAGGCCACACATGATCTTTTCGTTAAAAAAATAAGCCGGGCTGCGCGCCGCTCCGTCGAACACCACCATTCGGACCGAGTTGGAGCCAACATCGACTACGCCGACCCGGCGCAGGCCGCGTGCAGAGGGTGAATCGAAGAGAGAGCGGCCAAATGGGCTGAAAGCCGCGCCGCTATCGGCGCTGTCGCCTTCGGTTTCGGGTGTGCTCATACTCTCACCAGCCCTCGTCGTTTTCCTGCCGTCTTATGAAACACGCGAGTATCCGCCGTCAACGCATGTGCTGCGTGCCGGACCATCTGGGGCAGAATCAGTCTTCGGCATGGGTCAGTTTGGGCACATCGGCGGCCCCCGCCGTGCCGCGCCCGGACAGCGACGGGTTTTCCATGAAGAAACGGTGGCAGTTGAAGGCAAATTCGCCTTCGGGTACCGGCGTGCGCTCGAAACTGCCATCGGGCTTCATCACCCAGCTTTGTGCGGTATCGGCCATGTTCGCGGCCAGAACCTGCGAGGTGATCTGCGCCTTGACGGTGGGGTTCTCGATCTCGACCAGTGTTTCCACGCGGCGGTTGAGGTTGCGGCCCATCCAGTCGGCGGAAGAGATGTAGACGCGCGCCTTCTTGTGCGGCAGGCCATGGCCCGCGCCGAAGCAGACGATGCGGCTATGTTCCAGAAAGCGTCCGACGATGGATTTGACGCGGATATTCTCGCTGAGGCCCATGACGCCGGGGCGTAGCCCGCAGATGCCCCGTACCACAAGGCTGATGCGGACCCCGGCCTGACTGGCGGCGTAGAGCGCATCGATGATATCCGGCTCGATCAGCGCGTTCATCTTGGCCCAAATCTCGGCGGGGCGGCTTGCCTTGGCATGTTCAATTTCGGCGCCGATCATTTCCAGCAGGCGGGGCTTCAGCGTGGTGGGCGAAATGGCGAGGTTTTCCAGCATCTCGGGCAGGGCATAGCCAGACAGGTAGTTGAAGACCTTGGTGGCATCGCGCCCCAGCGCGGTGTTGCAGGTAAAGAAGGACAGATCGGTATAGATGCGCGCGGTGATGGGGTGGTAATTGCCGGTGCCGTAATGGGTATAGGTCACCAGATGATCGCCCTCGCGCCGGACCACCGTGCTGATTTTTGCATGGGTTTTCAGATCGAGGAAGCCATAGACCACATGAGCGCCGGCCCGCTCCAGCCTGCGCGATTGGCGGATATTCGCAGCCTCGTCAAAGCGCGCCTTGAGCTCGACCAGCGCGGTGACGGATTTGCCATTTTCGGCAGCTTCGCACAGCGCCTCGACGATGGGCGAGAGGTTGGATGTGCGGTAGAGCGTCTGTTTGATCGCCACCACATCGGGATCGTTTGCGGCCTGTTTGAGAAAGCGGACGACCATGTCGAACGTCTCGTAGGGATGATGCAGCAGCATGTCCTTTTGCCGGATCGCTGCAAACATGTCGCCGTCGAAATCCTGCACCCGCTCGGGCACGCGGGGCGAAAAGCTGGGCCAGAGCAGGTCAGGGCGGGCGTCCAGCACCAGTTCCTTGAGGTCGGCAAGGCCGATCATGCCCTCGACCTCGACCACCTCGTCGGCAGTGACGTGCAATTCCTCCATCACGAGGCTGCGCAGCGCCTCGGGGGCATCGGCGGTGATGTTCATGCGCACCACCTCGCCGCGGCGGCGGCGTTTCAGCGCGACCTCGAACTCGCGCACGAGATCCTCGGCTTCTTCCTCGACTTCCAGATCGCTGTCGCGCAGCACCCGAAAGGCGCAATGGCCTTTGTATTTATAGCCAGGAAAGAGGCTGTGCAGGTGCAGTATCAGCAGTTCTTCAAGCGGCAGGAAACGGTGTGCACCGCCACTCGCGGGCAGGGCGACAAAGCGGTCGATCTGCTGCGGGATAGGCAGGAGCGCCTGCAAAGGGCGCTTGTCGCGGGTGCGCATAAGGTTCAGCGCGAGGGTATAGCCAAGGTTTGGAATGAAGGGGAAGGGATGCGCCGGGTCGATCGCCAGCGGCGAGAGGACCGGAAAGACATTATTCAGGAAAACGTCGTTCAGATAGGTTTGATCATCTTCGGTCAGGTCCGCACCTGACATGATGGTGATTTGCTCGCCCTCCAGCTCATCACGGAGCTTCTGATAGGTCTGCTGCTGCGCGCCCAAAAGGCGGCGGGCATTCTCGTTGATCAGCACCAGCTGCTCGGCGGGGGTCAGACCGTCGGCGGCGGGCGTCGTGTTGCCCGCGCGGGCTAGCTCGCGCAGGCCGGCGACGCGCACGTTGTAGAACTCATCCAAGTTAGTGGCCGAGATCGACAGGAAGCGCAGCCTTTCCAGCAGGGGCACGCGGGGGTTTTGCGCCTCCTCCAGCACGCGCCAGTTAAAGCCGAGCCAGCTAAGCTCACGGTTGTAGAACCGGCCGGGACCGGTGCGGTCCAGATCCGGTAGATCCTGAGCGGGCGGGAACGGAGAGGCAAGGAAATCGGCGTGATTCATGTGGGGGAAATAGCGGCCTGATATGACTGGAATGTGACAAAGCGCGGCAAGCGCGAGTGTGGCGCTAGAGGCCCAGCTTGTCCAGCGCCTCGGCGGCCAGGGCGCGCGTGACGGGACGCCGCCGCTCGAGCGCGAGCCGGTCCAGCTCGGCCACCACGCGGCTCGCATCCCCGAAGGCGCGCGGCATGCGCCGCACGAGGTAGGGGATGGTGCCCGGCGTTGGCAGGATCTGCCGGTCGCCCATCTGCTTCATCAGGACCGCTGCCAGCAGTTCGTCATCCGGCTCTTTCAGGGTGCAGGTCGGCGTGGCCTGCATCCGGCTGGCCAGGTCGGGCAGAATCAGCGGCCAGTGATTGGGGGCGCTGCGCGCCGTGATCAGCAGCGAATTACCCTCGGCCAGTGTGAGGTTGTGCAGGTGGAAAAACGCCTCTTCCGCGTCCTTCTGACCTGCGACGGTATCGGCTCCCTCGA
Source organism: Roseovarius maritimus (assembly GCF_043355895.2). Taxonomy (NCBI): domain Bacteria; kingdom Pseudomonadati; phylum Pseudomonadota; class Alphaproteobacteria; order Rhodobacterales; family Roseobacteraceae; genus Roseovarius; species Roseovarius maritimus. The sequence goes on along the minus strand of NZ_JBHFPF020000002.1, from coordinate 348,066 downwards.
TGGCCACATGGCCTGCGGCGAGGGCAGGGATATCGGCGCCGGGCAAATCCCGTGCCGCCAGGATGACCGCTCCGCAGAGATCGCGCCAGACATGGACCAGATGCGTCTTGCCTGAGCCGGGCGGACCATTCAGCACCAGCTTTCGCGCGGGCCAGTCCTGCCACCCTTCGATCAGGGCGACGGCGGTGGCATTGGCAGAGGAGACGTAGAAATCATCCCGGCCCTGCGCGGGCACGGTGACCAGATCGAGGCTGAGCTGACGGGGCGGGGCAATCCGGCGCGCCATCAGAGGCCGTCTTGCTTTGGGGCCCCGCGGTAGAGCTGGCTGTCCTTGTAGCGCCCGATGGCATAGCGCGCCAAGACGCCGATTGCCGCCGCGACAGGGACCGCCACCAGCATCCCGACAAAGCCGAACAATGTGCCGAAAACCGTCAGGGCAAAGATCAGCCAGACAGGATGCAGCCCGATCGAACTGCCGACCAGCTTGGGCGTGAGGATATTGCCCTCGATCGTCTGCCCCAGCACGAAAATCACCGCAACAAGGCCGATTTGCAGCCAATCCCCCCAAAACTGGAAGAGCGCGAGGCCAATGGCCAGAATGCCGCCCACCAGCGCGCCGACATAGGGAATGAAGGTCAGAAGGCCCGCGGCAAAGCCCACGACGAGCCCGAATTGCAGACCGGCCAGCATTAGCGCCACAGCGTAATAGGTTCCAAGGATGAGGCAAACAGTGCCCATTCCCCGGATGAAGCCTGACATCGTGGCATCGATCTCGCCGGCGAGATACCGGATCACGGGAGCATGTTCGCGTGGCAGCAGGTCGTCTATGCGCGCCACCATGCGGTCCCAATCATAAAGGAGATAGATTGCGACGACCGGCACCACGACGAAAAGAACAAGCACGCTGATCAGCGAAGAGACCGAGCCGAGCACCGCCTCCAGCATCTGGCCGCCGCGTTCCTGGATTGTCTCGCCGATGGCCGTCAGCGACTGGCGCAGTGCACTGTCGGCATCAGCAATGTCGGGAAAGTGCTTGTTGGCAAAGACTTGCAGCTTGCGCGTCAGTTCCGGCGCGCTATCGATCAGGGCGGTGGCCTGATTGACGAGGGTCGGCACCACCAAGAGGGTCATCGCGATGAAGACCAGCAAACAGAGGACCGTGATGACTGCAACCGACATGGCGCGGTTGAGCCCCAGACGTTCAAGCCGGTCGGCAACGGGGTCGAGAAAATAGGCGATGGCCGCGCCGACGACAAAGGGCAGGATCACATCGCCAAGCACCCAGAGTACGCCGAGAAAGACCGCCGCAGCGATCCCCCAATATTTCAGCTGCGTCGATACGGGCAGGGCCATGATGTCCTTTCAGGTGGGCGTCTGACACATGTCGCCCAAGCAGAGCGCGCTTTCAAGTGCGTGTTTGCGCCGAAACGGTGCCTTGTGCACCACGCTTGGCTTGCCGGGGGGCGCGTCAGGCCATAAACGGGGGGCAAATGTCCCTGTCCCTCCGAGAGGATCGTCATGCGCCTGTCCCGTTATTTTCTGCCCGTTCTGAAAGAGACGCCCGCCGAGGCGCAGATTGTGTCCCACCGCCTCATGCTGCGCGCGGGCATGATCAAGCAGGCGGGGGCCGGGATCTATTCGTGGCTGCCGATGGGCTTCAAGGTGTTGCGAAAGCTGGAGAATATCGTCCACGACGAGCAAATTCGCGCAGGCCATATGCCGATGCTGATGCCGGTGATCCAGCCGGCCGATCTCTGGCGCGAAAGCGGGCGCTATGACGCCTATGGCGCTGAGATGCTGCGCATCAAGGACCGGCAGGACCGTGATATGCTGTTCACGCCCACAGCGGAAGAGTTGATCACAGATATTTTTCGCGCAAATGTCAGCAGCTACAAGGATCTGCCGCTGACGATGTACCAGATCCAGTGGAAATTCCGCGACGAGATGCGACCGCGCTTTGGCGTGATGCGGGGCCGCGAGTTCTATATGAAGGACGGCTACAACTTCGATTTGACGAAGGAGGATGCGCTGCACGCTTATAACCGCCATCTGGTCAGCTACTTGCGCACCTACGAGCGTATGGGCCTGCAAGCCATCCCGATGCGTGCCGATAGCGGCCCGATCGGCGGCGACGACACGCATGAGTTCCTGGTACTGGCCGAAACCGGTGAAAGCGAGGTGTTCTACGACAGCGAAATCACCGATCTGAAATTCGGCGACCGCGATCTCGACTACCAATCGCACGAGGCCTGCCGCGCGGTCCTGGACGAGTTCACGTCGCGCTATGCCCGCACTGACGAGACGCATGACGAGGCGCTGTTCAATGATATCCCCGAAGAGCGCCGCCGCACGGCGCGCGGCATCGAGGTGGGGCAGATCTTCTACTTCGGCACCAAGTATTCGGACGCCATGGGCGCAACTGTCCAAGGCCCCGATGGCAAATCCGTGCCAGTCCATATGGGTAGCCACGGGATCGGTGTCAGCCGTCTTGTGGGCGCGATCATCGAGGCCAGCCATGACGACAAGGGCATCATCTGGCCCGAGGGTGTGACGCCCTTCCATGCGGGGATCGTCAACCTCAAGCAGGGCGATGCCGAGGCGGATGCGGCCTGCGAGGCGCTGTATGACGGGCTGGTCGCGCTGGGCCTCGACCCTCTCTACGACGACCGGGACGAGCGGGCGGGCGGCAAGTTCGCCACGATGGACCTGATCGGCCTGCCGTGGCGGATTACCGTCGGGCCGCGCGGTCTGAAGAACGGTGTGGTCGAGCTGACCAGCCGCCGCACCGGCGAGAGCGAGGAAATGCCGCCCGAAGATGCGATCAAGCGCCTTGCCGAGATCTATGCGCCCCACCGCGTGGCGATGCCGTTCTGAATGCTGCGCGCCCTCACATTGGTGGGCGGTCTTGCCGGGGCGGCGGGGCTATCGCAGTTTCCCGAGTTCTCGCAGCAATATGTGCAGCGTCTGGGGGGCGCGGTGGATGAACTGGGCCGGTTCGTGGCCGAGTTCGATGCCGATGCCGCCGAGGTCGGGCTGAGTCGCGAGACCGCGCTGTCCGATCTGGCGCAGGGCGGCGTGATGGGGGGGCAGCGGGCCGAGACGATGGAGGGCGTGATCCAACGCCATCAGCGTCTCGCGGAGGACTTGGCGGCGCTGCGCAAGGCCGGGCCGTTTACTCGCGCCCACCGGATCGGCAAGTTCGCCGATCCCGAAATCGCCGGGGCCGCGTGGCAGGCGTTTCAGCCCGCCGTGCCGCTGACCGCGGCGGGCGGCATCTTTGCCGGGGCTGGATTTCTGGGCGGGCTGGCCACGGTCGGAGGCGTTCTGGCGCTTTTGCGTGCGCCGTTCCGCCGGAGACGTGCCCGCGTCGCTTGACGGCGGGCGGCCACCCGGCGCAAGTTGCGCCGAATTTTGAGGAAAGGTTCCTGACGTGGCAGGCAAATCGCCCCCCTTCGCGCCGTATGAATGGATGATCGCCTGGCGTTACCTGCGCGCCAAGCGGGCCGAAGGCGGCGTCAGCGTAATGACTTGGATCAGCCTTATCGGGATCACGCTGGCTGTGCTGGCCCTGATCGCGACACTGGCCGTAAGAGCCGGATTTCGCGCGGAATTCGTCGATACGATCCTTGGGTCGAACGCGCATGTCACCGTCTATGACGCGGGCGAGGTCGACGCCGCATCGGGCCGGATCGACCGGCTGATCGAGGATTATCCCGCCATGGCCGAGCGTGTGCGCGCCGTCCCAGGCGTGACGCGCGTCGCCCCCCTGATCAAGGGGCAGGTGATGGCCAACGCGCGCGACCGCAACGCCGGGGTCGAGGTGTTCGGGATCACACTGGAGGATCTCAAAGGCATTCCTCGCATCGCGGACCCCAAGACCGGGCAGGGTGATATCGCGCAGTTCGGGACCGGTATCGCCATCGGCTCGGGCGTGGCGCGCGAGCTGGGTGTGGGCGTGGGCGACCGAGTCAAGATCATCTCGCCCGGCGGGGTCAAGACGGCCTTTGGCACCACCCCGCGCGTCAATGCGTATGACGTGGCCTATATCTTCAGCGCCGGGCGCTGGGATATCGACCGAACGCGCGTTTACATGCCCTTTTCCGAGGCGCAGTCGTTTTTCAACCGCGAGGGCGCGGCGGATGAGCTGGAGGTGATGGTCACCGACCCCGAACATGTGAGCGACATGGCCGTACCCCTGATGCAGGCGGCAGGCGAAGGCGCGCTTCTCTGGACGTGGAAGGACCAGTCGGGCGGCTTTCTGCGCGCGCTGGAGGTGGAGGACAACGTGATGTTCATCATCCTGTCCATTCTCGTGCTGATTGCGGCAATGAACATCACGTCGGGCCTCATCATGCTGGTAAAAAACAAGGGACGCGATATCGGGATCCTGCGCACGATGGGCCTGACCGAGGGCTCGGTGTTGCGTGTCTTCTTCATTTGCGGTGCGTTTACCGGCATCATCGGCACGGCGATGGGCGTGATCCTAGGGTGCCTTTTCGCCATCTATATCGACCCGCTCTTTGCCTTTGTGAATTGGGCGATGGGGGGCGAGATATGGGATCCTTCGGTGCGCGGCATCTACTACCTGCCCGCCAAGCTGCAATTTGGCGATGTGATGTCGGCCGTCGCCCTGTCGCTTACGCTGTCCTTCATCGTGACGATTTTCCCCGCGCGCCGCGCCGCGCGCATGAACCCGGTGGAGGCGCTGCGCTATGAGTGATCCCGTACTGCGACTGAGGGGTATCGAGAAGATCTATAACCGCGGCAAGGAGGCCGAGATTGCTGTCCTGCGCGGCGTCGATCTGGAGATCGCGCGGGGCGAGATCGTGGCGCTGGTTGCGCCTTCGGGGGCCGGCAAATCCACGCTCCTGCATATTGCGGGGCTTTTGGACACGGCGGATGCGGGCGAGGTGTCGATCGGCGGCGAGGTTATGACCGGTCTTGGCGATCGTCGGCGCACGGTTGCGCGGCGGCGGGACGTGGGATTTATCTACCAGTTTCATCACTTGCTGCCCGAGTTCACCGCGCTGGAGAATGTCGCGCTGCCGCAATTGGCCGAGGGTGTGCGGCGCCGCGAGGCGGATGCGCGCGCGCAGGAACTACTGGATCATGTCGGCGTCGGGCCGCGAGCGGGGCATCGTCCTTCGGCCATGTCGGGGGGCGAACAGCAGCGCGTCGCGTTTTGCCGCGCGCTGGCGAACAAGCCGCGCCTTCTTCTGGCCGATGAGCCCACGGGTAACCTCGATCCGGCCACCTCGGACCAGGTTTTTGCCACGCTGATGGGGCTCGTGCGCGAGACGGGCCTGTCGGCGCTGATTGCGACCCACAACCTCGAGTTGGCAGGGCGCATGGACCGGGTGGTCAAGCTGGATCACGGGGGAATCGTGCCGGGGTGATTGACGCGGTGGCCGGCGCGGCGCAAAAGGCGGCATAGCCCAAGGAGCCTGTCATGCCCGTGATCGAGACACGTGAAATCGAATTCCTGTCCAAGGCCGCGCTGATGCGTCATGGCGCCGAGGAGTGGATTGCCGCCAGCGTGGCGGATGCCATCCGAGAGGCGGAGGCGACGGGCAACCGGATTTGCGGACTTTATTATCTGGAAAGCTATTGCCAACAACTGAGCAGTGGCCGGGTCATGGGCACGGCCGTGCCCGAAGTGACGCGTCCGCGGCCGGCCTCGGTTCGGGTGGATGCGCGGTTCGGATTTGCGCAGGCGGCGTTTCAGAAAGCGCTGCCCGAAGCGATCGCAGCCACGCGCGAGAATGGCACGGCGTCACTTGCGGTCTGCCATGCGCATACCTGCACCTCTCTGGGCTATTTCACCGGGCAGATTGCGCGTGCGGGTCTGATCGGGCTGGGCCTGACCAACGCGACGCCCATCGTCGCGCCGCCCGGCGGTAGCACGCGGGTGATCGGTACTAACCCCATCGCATTCTCTGTGCCGGACGGGCAAGACGGCATCGCCATGCAGTTCGATCAGTCAACGACAACGGTTGCGCTGGGCAAGATCACGATGGCCAAGGCCGCGGGTGAGGCGATCCCCGAAGGCTGGGCCGTCGACAAGGAGGGTCGTCCGACGACCGATCCCGAGGCAGCGCTGGCCGGCTCACTGGTCAGCCTTGGAGGCAGCGCGGCGGGCTACAAGGGCTGGGGCTTCGGCCTCATGGCCGAAGTGCTGGGGGCAGGCATGACCGGAGGCCTTGCCAGCCTCGATGTGGCGCCGCTGAAAGCGCCCGAGGGGCCGCCGCATGATTTGGGCCAGTTCTATCTGCTCATCGACCCTGGGATGTCCGAGCATTTCGCCGCCCGCCTTGCCCGCCTTGCCGAGGGCGTAGCCGCCAATGAAGGCGCGCGGATGCCGGGGCAGGGGCGCAATGAGACTAACAGCGTCGACGTCCCGGATGCCCTCTGGGCGCAGCTTCAGGGGCTGGCCGGGCGCAGCTGACGGCTTTGTCATTTGCCCGAGTGAAGGGGCGGCGTATCTTCTCCGGTAGGGAGAGATACTATGAGACATTTCATACTGGCACTATGCGCTGCGGCTGCGCTTGGCCTGCCCCAAGCGTCCAGCGCGCAAGAAGAGCCGATCCGCGCCGTGATCGAGGCGCAGATCGAAGCCTTCGAAGCGGATGATTTCGCCACGGCCTTTACTTATGCCAGCCCGACCATCCAGGGCATGTTCGGCACCGCGCAGAATTTTGGCGCGATGGTCAAGGGCGGCTATCCGATGGTTTGGCGCCCGGATGATCTGCGGTTTCTGGCATTGGAAGAGCGGGCCGGGCAGCTCTATCAGGACGTGATGATCCGTGATCTGGACGGTGCGCTGCATATTCTTGAATACCAGATGCAGCAGGGCGAAGATGGGTGGAAAATCAACGGCGTGACCATCCGCCGCGCGACTGCCGGAACAGCCTGAGGCGTTCCCATCGTCACGGTGCTGCCAGCATGCGTTAACCTTGCATCATTAAATCCCTCAGCCAACCGGGCGCGCCCCGGTCTGGCGTCAATAGTGACATCCGCCGTCCGCTGGCCGGGCCGGGTGCGAAAGGGAAAGCAAGATGAACAAGGCAGTAACCGACGGCATCCTCTTCATGCCGCCGAACTTTGCGGATGGGCTGGGCGTCTGGTCGAGCGGTGATGGCACGCCAGGCTCCGACACCTATCTGAACGCGCCGAATGCGGCTTTTCTGCCCGCCGATCAGGATTTCGGCGGGGCTCTTGAGCTGCAGAAAGCACAAACGGTGCAGCGGCTGCGCTATATGGGGCAGACGCCGATCCTGCCGGGCTGCTATCTGCGTGTCACGGCCCGGATCAAGGCAGTGTCGGGCAACCTGCCAACGGTGCGTATCGCGGGCCGCGCCAGCCTGGCGACCGGCGGTGGGATCAGCGGCGTGGATGAGACTGGCCCCGAAATCACGCTGACGCAATATGGTGAGGTGGTTGAAGTCAGCGCGATCGTCGGCACAGGTCAGCGGCCCGGCGTCGATATGGTATGGGGGCCAAGCGCCGCCTATGGCCATTTCGGGCTGGACCTGACCGGCGGCAATGGCGGTATCGTGCGCATCGATGATCTGGTGATCGAGGATATCACCCGTGTTTTCCTGCGCGATCTGATCGACACGGTTGATGTGCGCGATTTCGGCGCCATCGGCAACGGCGTGCATGACGACGCCGCGGCCTTTGAGGCGGCCGATGCGGCCGCATCGGGCCGTGACGTTCTGGTGCCGGACGGGACCTACCGGCTGGGTGACAGCGTGACGATGCAATCGTCGGTCCGATTTGACGGCACGGTCGTCATGGCGCGCGAGCATATCCTGTCCCTGACGCGCAATTTCAACCTGCCCGCGTATATCGACGCCTTCGGCGATGAGCAGGAAGGATTCCGCAAGGCATTTCAGGCACTTTTGAACAATTCGGGTCACGATTCGCTTGATATGCAGGGACGCATCATTTCGCTGACAGGCCCGATCGACATGGCCGCCGCAGTGCCCGACAAGACTTCCTATTCGCAGCGCCGCCTGATCAAGAACGGCCAATTCTCGGCGCTGGAGCGCGAGGCTTGGGAGACCGAGGTGGTCACCTCGCGCGCGACCTATTCGGCCAATGACCCCCTGCGCCTGACCAATGTGGTTGGCGTGTCCAATATTCCGCTGGGCGCGGTTGTCGAGGGCAGTGGCGTCGGGCGCGAGGTCTATGTCGCGGGTATCGATATTCCGGCGCAGGAGGTGCGGCTGAGCCAGCAGCTATATGATGCGGCAGGCACGCAAAATTTCACCTTTCGCCGGTTCAAATACATGCTGGATTTCAGCGGCTTCGAGAAGCTGAGCAAGTTCAGCCTGTCGAATATTGAATTTCAGGCCGGCGGTGATTGCAGCTGTGTGATGCTGCCGCAGGCGGGCACCGGGTTTCATTTCCGCGATTGTTTCTTTACCCGGCCCAAGGATCGCGGGATTTCCAGCCTGTCGGTGGGCGATCAGGGCATGATCGTGGACAGATGCCAATTTCTGTCAAACGAGGATGCCGAACTGGTGGCCGACCGCACCTCTATCGCGCTGAATGCCAACGCCAATGACGTCAAGCTGCGGGACAACCGCGTCACGCGTTTCCGCCATTTCGCGCTGCTGGCCGGCTCCAGCAATATCGTCTCGGGCAATCACTGGTTTCAGGGGGACGCGTCCAATGACGGCACGCGCTCGGCGGGCCTGATCCTGACGCGCACCAACAGCCGCAGCACGGTCAATTCGAACTATGTCGATAATTGCTTTATCGAGTGGAGCAACGAGCATGACGCGGCGCCGGAGTTTTCCAGCGAGTTTTCCTTCAGCGCGCTCAATATCGTGGACAATGTGTTCCTGGCCGGGAATGTAGCGCCCTGGTTCACCTTTATCGTGGTCAAGCCGCACGGGTCGGGGCATTTCCTGAACGGCGTCAACGTCAGTGGCAACTCGTTCCGGATCATCGACGACCCCATCGACAGGATCGAGCGGATTGATACGACCTTTGCCAATCTGGACTACAACCGGATCAAGAATATTGCATTCGCAGACAACACGTTCGGCAATATCTACCACCCGGTTTCCAGCCCCTTGATGATCGAGTACGAGCAATCCTCGCCCGAGCAGACCTGGACCATAGACGTCGGCCAAAGCTTGCCGTTCGGCGCCTTCGCACAGACCGTCACATCTGCCATCCCCGCAGGGCCATTGCGCAACGCTTCCGGAGCAATCGTGCATGTTGCGCCTTATTATGAGGCCAAGCAGGGGCCTGACAACAATTGGGTGCGCCTGCAATTCGGCACGCCCGTGCGTGGCACGATGACGGTGACGATGCGGATCGACGATCCGTTCTGATATTTTCGCAGGGATAGGAGAACGGGCAGACCTGCGGGTCTGCCCTTGTTCGTTTAAAACGTCGGCGGCGTGCAGGCGCTGATGATCTGGCAGGGCTCGGGGCCGACCTGCCGAAAGCGGTGGGGATTGCGGCTGTCGAAATAATAGGCGTCGCCGGGTCCCAGTACCTTGCGCTGGTCGCCCACCGTGACCTCGACGCGGCCCTTGACCACGATACCGCCTTCCTCGGCCTCGTGGCCGATCATTGTGCGGCCGGTATCGGCGCCAATCTCATAGGTTTCGGCAAGGATCATCATCGCGCGGCCATAAAGCGTCGTGCCGACCTGGCGCAGCGAGACGCCGTTCTTGCCGATCTGGGTCAGCTCTTCGGCAGCGTAGAAGACCTTGCGCTCGGCCTCAGGCTGAAAGGCAAAGAACTCGGACAAGGCGATCGGGACCCCTTCAAGGATGCGCTTGAGGGCCGAAACCGAGGGGTTCATCTTGCCCGCTTCGATCAGAGAGATGGTCGAATTGGGTACACCCGTCTTTTTGGCCAGCGCCCGTTGCGACAGGCCCGCCTGCGCCCGTACCGCCTTGAGTCGCGGCCCCAATTCCAGATCACCCTTACTCTCGGCCATGTTTGCGTTCCTGAACAGTTTTAACCCAGCTACAATTAAATCAATGGCTTGGCTTGCGCAAGAAACAGACTTTTGAGCGCTGACAAAACGGCGTACAGCAGGCGTCAGAAACCGGCGGGGCGAATCCGCGCCGGATATGGTACAATTTCTCGAAAGGATGCGTCATGTTGAACGCCGAGATCGCTGAACGCCGCACGGGCGCCATTTCCCAAGGCGTGGGCATGATGACCCAGGTCTATGCCGACCACGCCAAGAACTCCGAAGTGTGGGATGTCGAGGGCAACCGCTATATCGACTTTGCCGCAGGGATCGCCGTGGTCAATACAGGCCATTGCCACCCCAAGGTGATGCAGGCCGTGTCAGATCAGGTGACGAAGTTCACCCATACCTGCCACCAGGTTCTGCCTTATGAGAATTACATCCGCCTCGCCGAGCGCCTGAACGAGAAGGTCCCGGGCGATTTCGAAAAGAAGACCGTCTTTGTCACCACCGGCGCCGAGGCAGTGGAAAACGCGATCAAGGTCGCGCGTATCCACACGGGCCGGTCGGCGGTCATCGCCTTTGGCGGAGCGTTTCACGGCCGGACGTTCATGGGTATGTCCCTGACGGGCAAGGTCGCGCCCTACAAGAAGGGCTTTGGCGCGATGATGCCGGATGTCTATCACATCCCGTTCCCGATCGACCTGCACGGCATCTCGACCGAGGACGCGATGGCGTCGATGACGCAGCTCTTCAAGTCCGATCTGGATCCGGGCCGCGTTGCAGCCATCATCATCGAGCCTGTGCAGGGCGAGGGTGGTTTCTATCCGGCGCCTGCCGAACTGATGCGCGGCCTGCGCAAGCTCTGCGATGAGCATGGCATCGTGATGATCGCGGACGAGGTTCAGACAGGCTTCGCGCGCACCGGTCATCTCTTTGCGATGGAAGGCTACGGCGTCGCGGCGGACATCACAACGATGGCCAAGGGACTCGCTGGCGGTCTGCCGCTGGCGGCGCTGACGGGCCGCGCCGAGATCATGGATGCCGCGCATCCGGGCGGTCTGGGTGGCACCTATGGCGGCAACCCGCTGGGTATCGCGGCGTCGAACGCCGTTCTCGATGTGATTGAGGAGGAAGACCTCTGCAACCGCGCGAACGAGCTTGGCTCGCGCCTCAAGCAGCGGCTCGAATCGATCCGCTCGACCACGCCCGAGATGGTGGATGTGCGCGGCCCCGGCTTCATGGTGGCGGCCGAGTTCAACCTGCCCGATGGCAGCGCGCCCAACCCCGACATGACCAACCGCATCCGCATGGAAGCGCTCAAGCGCGGCCTGATTCTGCTGACCTGCGGCGTCTATGGCAACGTGATCCGCTTCCTCGCACCGATCACCATTCAGGACGAGATCTTCGCCGAGGCGATGGATATCCTGGAAGAGTCGATCGCGGCGGCGCGCGCGGCGTAAGGCTGCGCGATAAGGGCGAAAGACAGGGGGCGGGTCGAAAGACCCGCCTTTTTTCTTTGCGCGCGATTTACGCCCGGCTGATGGCCAACCTCTTGCGAGGGAGGTGGTGAGAACATATAAAGAACATATGACCCGCCAAACCCTCGACCAAAAACTTGCGATTCTCTCTGACGCCGCCAAATACGATGCCTCCTGCGCGTCGTCCGGCGGCACCAAGCGGAATGCGCGGGGCGGGGGCCTGGGCTCGAACACCGGCGCCGGGATCTGTCACAGCTACGCCCCCGATGGCCGCTGCATCAGCCTTCTCAAGATCCTGATGACAAATTTCTGCATCTACGATTGCAGCTATTGCATCAATCGGGTGTCCTCGAACGTGCCGCGCGCGCGGTTTTCGGTCGATGAGGTGGTCAAGCTGACCATCGAGTTCTACCGCCGCAATTATATAGAAGGTTTGTTCCTGTCCTCAGGTGTCATCCGCTCGCCCGATGCAACCATGTCGGACATGGTGCAGATCGCGCGCAAGCTGCGCCATGAGGAGCATTTCAAGGGCTACATCCACCTCAAGACCATTCCCGACGCCGCGCCCGAAATTATCACCGAGGCTGGTCTTTTGTCGGACCGCCTGTCGATCAATGTCGAGCTACCTACGGATGCCGCCGTGCAGACGTATGCGCCGGAAAAGAACCCCAGCCAGATCCGCCGCGCCATGGCCGATGTGCGCCAGCGCCGCGAGGTGGCCAAGGATCGCAGCCATACGGGCAAGCGGCCACCGAAATTCGCGCCGGCCGGGCAATCGACGCAAGTGATCGTCGGTGCGGATGGCTCGACCGACGCGACCATTCTGGGGCAATCGACGCGTCTCTATTCGGGCTACGGGCTGCGCAGGGTCTATTACTCGGCCTTTTCGCCTATCCCCGACAGCTCGGCCAAGCTGCCGCTCATCAGCCCGCCCTTGCAGCGCGAGCATCGGCTCTATCAGGCGGATTGGCTTCTGCGCTTCTACGGCTTTGGCGTGGATGAGATCACATCGGTCACGCCGGATGGCAATCTCGACCTTGATATCGACCCGAAGCTGGCTTGGGCGCTGCAGCATCGCGGTCTTTTCCCACTGGACGTGAATCGCGCCAGCCGCGATTTGCTGCTGCGTGTGCCGGGCTTTGGCGTCAAGACCGTGAACCGGATCCTCACAACGCGGCGTCACCGCCATATCCGCTACGAGGATATCGCGCGGATGGGCGCGTCTATGAAAAAGGCGGGTGCGTTCGTGACGGCGGGCGGCTGGACGCCCGGCGCGATAACCGACAGCGCCAATCTACGTGCACGGTTCGCGCCCCCGCGGGAACAGATGAGCCTTTTCTGATGCGGCAGGTGACGGTGCCGCTGATCGGGGCTGCCGCTGCATGGCGCGACGCGGCCCGCAGCCTTCTGGCCGAGGGCGTGCCACCTCACGGCGTGCTGTGGAATGCCGAGGGGCAGAACGATGCGCCGGACCTCTTTGGCAGTAGGGAAGATGCGCCGTCGGGCGGCGACACCATCAATGTGCCGCGTAGTTTTATCGACTTGGCGAATAGTGTTTGCTTTCACAGTGATCCGCAACGGTTTGCGCGGCTTTACGCCTTTCTCGGGCGGCTGCGCACGGCGCCGCATCTGATGTCGGACCGCGCTGACCCTGATCTGGTCAAGCTGCGCGCGATGGAAAAGGCGGTGCATCGCTGCCGCCACAAGATGCGCGCCTTCGTGCGATTTCGCGAGATCGACATGCCGGGCGCGAACAGGCGCAGCTTTGCCGCATGGTTCGAGCCGACGCATTACACACTGGAAATGAACACGGCTTTTTTCCGTGATCGCTTTGCCGATATGAATTGGCGCATCGTGACGCCGGATGTCACGGCGATCTACGATGGCGCCGACGTGCGGTTGGAGCCGGGGCAGGCCGCACCCAACCTGCCCGAGGATGCCAGCGAAGAGCTGTGGCTGACATATTTCCGAAACATCTTCAATCCCGCGCGGCTCAAGATCAGCGCGATGACGTCGGAGATGCCGCGCAAATACTGGAAAAACCTGCCCGAGGCGGTGGCCATTCCAAGCATGATAGCGGGCGCGCCCGCCCGCGCACGTGCCATGGCCGAGGCCGCGCCCACCTTGCCGCCAATGCGAGCGGCCCGTGCGCAGGCGCAGTTGGCCGCGCACCGCTCGGCCTGGGTCGATACCGGCGTCGGCCTCGAGGCCGAAATCCGCGCCTGCACGCGCTGCCCGCTGCATTGCCGCGCGACGCAAGCGGTCTGCGGCGAAGGGCCCGAGGATGCGCGCCTGATGATCGTGGGCGAGCAGCCGGGCGACCGCGAAGATCTGGCCGGGCGGCCCTTCGTCGGGCCAGCGGGTCAGTTGTTCGGGCAGATCGCCAGGGAGGCTGGCCTTGACCGCAGCACCGCTTATCTGACCAATGCCGTCAAGCATTTCAAGCATATCCCGCGCGAGCGGCGACGTATCCACCAGCGCCCAGATGCGGGCGAGGTCGAGCAGTGCAAATGGTGGCTGGAGGCCGAGATCGCGCGCATGAAACCCGCGCTGATTCTGGCTATGGGCGCCACGGCTGCGCTGGCGCTGACCGGCTCTGGCGCGGGGATCACCGCGCGGCGCGGCAGGATCGAAAGGGCGCTGACCGGGCATGACGTTCTGTTGACGCTTCATCCGTCCTACCTGCTGCGCCTGCCGGAAGAGGCGGCGCGCGCCCACGCCACCGCTGATTTCCGCGCCGATCTGGCTCTGGCGGCGCGTCTGGCGGATGCCGCGGGCCGGGATCCGTCGTCAGGTCAGTCGTCCGGGCGGCCCAGCTCCCACGAGTCCGTGACGGTGGTGTAATCGCGATAGCCCATGCGCGCGATGGGCCGCGCGCCGACCGTGTCGAAGCGCCCGTTCTTGATGTATTCGTCACGGATATGCGTCTGGACGACCTCGCCCAGCACCAAGTAGCGATCCAGCAGCGTGCCGTGGCGATCGCGCAATTGCTGCACGTCCAGTGTCACGCATTCCAGCGCCGCAGGACTGGCGGCGACGAAGGGCGTGCGGATGACGGCGGGCTGGCCTTGTTCGAGCCTTGCCGTATCGAACTCGTTGACGCCCGCCGGCTCGGCTGCGGAGCTTTTGTTCATCTCATGCGTCAGCGCCTCGGTGGCCAGCGAAAAAGTGAATTCACCCTGATCTCGCGCGTAGATGGCCGAATGCTTGGCCCCTTCGCTGGAGAACATCACCATATCCGGGTCCGAGCCGATGGCGTTGAAGAACGAATAGGGCGCGAGGTTGGGCAGGCCGCCGGGGTCGAGGGTGCCGATCCACCCGATGGGCCGCGGCGTGATGATCGCCTTGAGCGGGTTGTGCCTGAGCGTGTCGGGGCGATCGTTGCCGTAATTCATGAAAACCTCCTGCTAAGTGCTTTGCGCACCTTAGCCTTCATGGCAGACGTGTCGAGCCATGGCGGTGTATGGCGCACGTTTTTGGCATTGGGTTTGGGTATTTCTACCAAGAAAAAACCAGACGGTCGTCTCAGGGGGCCGCTCAGGGGGCCATGCGCGTGCGATGATGCGGGTCCGCCAGATCGCGCAGCGCGTCCCCTAGAAGCGTGGCACCCAGCGCCGTCAGCGTAATCAGCATGCCGGGCCAGAGCGCGCGGCCCGGGTGGGCGCCCAGATGAGGCGTGCCATCATGCAGCAGGCGCCCCCAGCTGGCGATGTCGGGCGGAAAGCCGAGACCGAGGAAGCTAAGCGCGCTTTCCATGAGGATGGCGGACGCGACGCCAAGCGCCGCAGTAACGCCAAGCGGGCCGGCAATGGCAGGCAGGATATGGCGCCAGATCATCTGCGGCAGCTTTGTGCCGGTGCTGCGCGCGGCGCGGATATAGTCGCGCTGGCTGAGGCTCTGCACTTTGCCGCGCAGGATGCGCGCGGGCGCCATCCAGCTGGTGGCGCCGATGGCGACGGTGATGAGCACGAAGAGTCCCGCCTCGAGGCCGAAACGCTCCGCCAGCGGGCCGCGAAAGAGCGTTGCCGCGATCAGCAGAAGCGGAAGCAGCGGCAGCGCCAGAAAGAGATCCGTCAGGCGCATGAGCGGGCCATCGAGCCGCCGTGAGAGGCCCGACGCGATGCCGATGGCCGCGCCGATGGTGATGGCGAGAATCGTCGCGGCCAGCCCGACGGCCAGCGAAAGGCGCCCGCCAGCCATCAGCCGCGCCAGGGCGTCGCGTCCCAACTGATCGGTGCCGAGCGGATGCGCAAGGCTGCCGCCCGCATTGCGCGCGGTCATGTCCATCGCGCCGGGCGACAGGGTCCAGGCAACCGGGCCCAGCAACACGAAGCACACGATGAGGCCGAGCAGCGCCGCGCCTGCGATCAGACCGCGCTGCCTATGCATTGCGGAGGCCCGACGTGCGCAGCCGGGGGTCAAGCCGTGTCAGCGCAATATCCGAGGCCAGATTAGCCAACACGATCATCAGCGCGATGAGGGCCGTAATTGTCTGCACGGTGGGCAGATCGGTGGATTGCAGCGAGGTGATCAGCAGTTGGCCGATGCCGTTCACGCCGAAGATCGTCTCGGTGATGATGGCCCCGGCAAAGATCTGTGGTGCACCGAGGGCGATGATCGGAACCACCGGGATCAGCGAATTGCGCAGCCCGTGATGCCAGATGACCCGCCTCTCGGGCAGACCAAGCGCGCGGGCGCTGCGGATGTGGTCGAGACCCAGTGTATCGAGCATTGACGCGCGCATGTAGCGGGTGATCTGCGCCGTCGTCTGCAGACTGAGCACGGCGATCGGCAATGCCATCTGGCCCAGCTGTGTGCGCAGACTGTCCCAGCCGCTGACCGCAAGCGTCGTATCATAGACCGAGGGCGCCCAGCCGAGCTGGATGGCAAAGACATAGATCAGCACTGCCGCAGTAAAGAACGGTGGCAGCGCATAGCCAAGCGTCGCCAGCGCGGTGCCTATCCGGTCCAGAATCCCACCTCGCCACCGCGCCGAGGCCACGCCGAGGGCGATGGCTACACCGATACCGATCAGATAGGCTGTCCCTACGACGATCACCGTCTGGGGCAGGCGCTGTGCGATCAGCGCCATGACCGGCCCCCGCGTCTGCCAGCTAAGGATGCGCGCCGCGCCTGCGGTCAGGTCAGTCCCAAGCGCGGCATCCAGCGCGATGCCCGGCTCGATCAGCAGCATCTGGACCAGCCATTTGCCGAACCTCAACGGGGCGGGCTGCCCAAGGCCAAGCGCCTCGCGCATTTGGGCGCGCACCTCCTCGGGGATGGTCGAGGGCAGCTGGGCCATCGGATCTCCGGGGGCAAGTTCGAGCAGGGCAAAGATCACCGCCCAGATGACCAGAAGCGTCGGGATGGCCATGATCAGACGGGACAGAAGGGGAGATCGCATGGGGTGGGTGCCTTGGGTCGGGGGCCGCGGGCGAGGGACGGGCCGCAGGGCCACTCTAGGATGCGTGCGGCCCCGCTGGCAATGCGCGGAGCCCGATCATTCGGCTGGCAGGCGATGCCACTCGGCGATGTTCCACAACTCGCTATCCCAGGCATTGAGGCGCACACCGCCAAGCGATGTGGCATGGGCAGAGGTGCGCCCCCGGTCGATCAAGGGCACGACGACGTGCTGCTGCACCAGCATATCGTTCAATTTGCGTGCCAGCGCGGCCCTGTCCAGCGTACCCGTCGTGCCGGACAGGCGCTCCAGCAAGGCGTCGTAGGCCGGATCGCACCAATGCCCGATATTCCGGCCCCGCCAGCCATTCTCGGCCGAGGGCGTGTCATCACAGGACCAGCCGGCCAGATAGGCCTCGGGGTCAGGTCCGTCCGATGCGCCCGCATACATCTGGATATCGGCATTGAACTTGACCAACGAGTCGGGATTGCCCGGATCGCTGCCAAAGAAGACCGAGCCGTCGACCGCGCGCAGCTCGGTGCGCGCGCCGATCTGGCGCCACCATTCCTTGGCCAAGGTTTGAAAATCCTGGCGCACGGCATTGGTCGAAGTCTGCAGGACCAGCTCCAGCTTCTTGTCGCCGCGTTCGCGGACGCCGTCGCCATCGCTGTCGATCCAGCCTGCGTCGGTCAGAAGGGCGCGGGCCGCCTCGATATCCTGATCTCCGCACGGATCATTGGCGTCCGAGGCATAGATTGGCGGTCCCGGCAGGATATTGCACGCGACGCGCCCGGTGGGGCCGTATCCGATCTGCGCCATGATGTCGCGATCCAGCGCGAGCGTCAGCGCGCGGCGCACCGCCAGATCCTTCAGCGCGGGATGCGGAATATGGTCACTCGCGCTTTCGCCAGGTTCGCGCAGGTTGAACGCCAGGCGTTCGACCAGGGTGGAGAAGGCGGTGATGATCTTGCCCTTGCCGCGCATGGACATGGCCGAGAGCACCTCAGGCGCCAGTTGCAAATTCCACGCGTAGTCGAATTCGCCCGTCTCCAGAACCGCGCGGCCGGAAGACGTGGCATCGCCCCCGCCTTTCAGCAACAGCTCGGCAAAGGCGGGCTGGCCGGGCGTGCGATAGGCGTCATTGGCTGTATAGAGCGCGGTGTCGCCGGGCCGGAATTCGGCGACGGTGAAGGGGCCGGTGCCGATGGGGGCAAAATTTTCCTCGGTGCAACTGGCGGCATCGTGGCCGAGACAGTCCTTGAACTGTGCCTCTTGGATCAGAGGCGTCTGGGGCCCGACAAACGCCGCATAGGGATAGGGTTTGGGGACCGAGAAATGCACCACGGCGGTCAGCGGATCAGGTGTCTCGATCCGCTCGATATCGCGCAGCTTGGCCAGCTGCGCGCAACCCGCACCGGGAGCCGTGCAATAGCGATAGGTGAACGCGATGTCGCCCGAGGTGACAGGCGTGCCGTCGGACCATACGAGCCCCGGTTTGAGTCGCCATGTGATGCTGTGCATGTCAGGCGCGACGCCGCCATTGTCGAGAGTCGGAATTTCCCGGGCGAGCCATGGGATCAAATCACCTTCGGGCGAGAGCCGCGCCAAGGGCTCGAGCACGGGCGAGGCTGCGTCGATTTCCTTGACCCCGCCGGAGAGATAGGGATTGAGGCTGGACGGAGCCTGCCAGTAGATCACGCGCACCGTGCCGTCGCGGCCCCGTTCGGCATCTTCTGCATGGCCTGCGGAGGGCGCTGCAAGGACCGGAACCAGCGCAGAGAGGGTCAGCGATGCGGCAAGTCTGGCAATCATCAGAATGTCCTTGCAGATGGGAATGCCGGCAAAGGCCGACCGAGGGCTTTCAGCTTCTCATTAACTGAAATATGCAGTGAGATGACACAAGGCGCAGCGGGAATTTACAAAAATATACATAAAGCATGCATCATGCCCTTATGCAGCGTCATTTTCGGTCCGCCCAACGCCCCGGACCATTTCTACCGGGAGGGGACACGATCCTGCCATTGCTGGATATCCGCGATCTGACAGTGCGTTATGCAAGCCGCCGTGCCAGCGCACCCGTGAAGGCGGTCCGCCATGCGGCGCTCAGCATCGCACCGGGCGAAGCGCTGAGCATCATCGGCGCGTCGGGCGCCGGCAAATCCGCGCTGGCCGGGGCGCTTGTCGGGTTACTGCCGCAGGCTGAGGTTGCGGGCCGCGCGCTGTGGAAAGGCGCTGATGGCGCGGTCTGCGATCTTCTGGCCTTGCCGCAGCGGCGGCTGCGCGCAATGCGCGGGCGCGAGATCGCGATGATCTTTCAGGATCCGGCAACGGCGCTCGACCCCGTGATTCGGGTCGGCGCGCAGGTGGCCGAACCGATGCGAATTCACCTGCGCCTTGGCGCCGCCGAGGCGCGTCTGCGCGCCACTGCGCTTCTGGCGCGGGTGGGCCTGCCGGATCCCGAATCTGTCTACAATGCATATCCCCATCAGCTGTCGGGTGGCATGCGACAGCGCGTGACGATTGCGGCTGCGCTGGCCTCGGGTCCGCGCCTTTTGATTGCAGACGAGCCGACCACCGCTCTGGATGCACCGCTCCGGGCCGGCATCCTGGATCTGCTGGACGGCCTGCGCCGCGAGACGGGGATGGCCCTTCTGACGGTCACCCATGACATGGACGCCGTGCGCCGCATCGGCGGACGCGTCCTTGTGATGGAGGCGGGGCAGATCGTCGAGGATGGGCCAGTGGAGCAGATCCTTCGCACGCCGCAGCACGGCGCCACCCGCGCGCTGATCGACGCGGCCAAGCCGCTGCCGCCCCCCGCCACCTGGCCCGAAGGAGCGCCGCTGCTTGAGATCGCAGGGCTGACCGTAAGCTATGGATCAGAGCGCCCGGCCGTCCGCGACGTCACCATCCAACTCGCCCGCGGCGAGGCGCTGGCATTGGTCGGAGCGTCGGGCAGCGGAAAATCCACCCTCGCGCGGGCGGCGCTGGGGCTGGAGCCTGCCGAGCACGGGACAGTGTGCATCGACGGTACGAATATCGCGCGGTTGCGCGGCGCGGCGCTGCGCCAGATACGAACGCGTATCCAGATGGTCTTTCAGGACCCGGTCACATCGCTCGATCCGCGGCGCCGGCTGGGGCGGCAGGTGGCCGACCCGTTGCGCAACTATGGGCGCATGGCAGATAACGCTTCAATCGCGCGTGCCTTCACGCAGGTCGGCCTTGCGCCCGAGCTGATGGAGCGTCTGCCGCACGAGGTCTCGGGCGGGCAGCGCCAGAGGGTCGCGATTGCGCGCGCCCTTGCGCTCGATCCCGATATCCTGGTGGTGGACGAGGGGCTGTCGGCGCTCGACAGCGTGCAGGCGGCGGCCATCCTGACGCTGCTTCGGGCCGAGCAGGCGCGGCGCGGCCTCGCCATCCTCTTTGTCACCCATGATCTGAAGGCCGCGCGCGCTATCGCCCACCGAATCGCCGTCATGGAGGAGGGGCGCGTCGTCGAGGAGGGGCCTGCCGCGCGGCTGTTGAGCGCGCCTGCGCATCCGCATACCCGCGCGCTGGTCGCGGCCTCGGAGCTGGGTAATCCGGCGCCGGCGCAATAGCCTCTTTACGGCGATGCCCCCGAGGTTCATCCTGCGCCGCAGCGCGCCAAACGCGCCCGGCGCCCAAGGAGACACCCCATGCCCATCAAGAACCGTTTTGCCGAAACCCATGCCGACATCACCGCATGGCGCCGCGACATCCATGCCAATCCCGAACTGATGTTCGACACACACCGCACCAGCGCGCTGGTCGAGCAAAAGCTGCGGGAATTTGGCTGCGACGAGGTAGTGACGGGGCTGGGGCGCACCGGCGTCGTCGGGGTCATCAAGGGCCGTGCCAGCGCATCGGGCAAAGTCGTGGGGTTGCGCGCCGACATGGATGCGCTGCCCATCCATGAGACAACGGGTGCCGCCTATTCCAGCACGGTGCCGGGCGCGATGCATGCCTGCGGCCATGACGGGCACACCGCCATGCTGCTTGGCGCGGCGCAATACCTGGCCGAGACCCGTAACTTCGACGGCACGGCCATCGTCATCTTTCAGCCTGCCGAAGAGGGCGGCGGCGGCGCCGCTGTCATGTGCGAAGACGGGCTGATGGAGCGTTTCGGCATCCAGGAGGTTTACGGCATGCACAACTGGCCGGGCGTGCCTGCGGGCACCTTTGCGATTCGGCCCGGCGGCTTCTTCGCCTCGACGGACGAGTTCGAGATCACTGTGACCGGCAGGGGCGGCCACGCGGCGAAGCCGCATGAGGGGATCGATCCCATCGTGACGTCGGCGCAGCTGGTCACGATGCTGCAGACCATCTCCAGCCGAAATGCCGACCCGACCGAGCAACTGGTCGTCTCCGTCACATCGATCGAATCCTCGACCAAGGCGCTCAACGTTATTCCCGGCTCGGTCCATCTCAAGGGAACGGTGCGCACGCTCAACAACGACATGCGCGATCTGGCGGAAGCGCGACTGCGCGGCGTCTGCGGCCACCTGGGCGCCGCGATGGGGGCCGAGATCGCCCTGCATTATCAGCGCAACTACCCGGTGATGGTCAATCACCCCGATCAGACCGATTTCGCCGCCGATGTGGCGCGCGGTATCGCGGGCGACTGCGCCGAGGCGCCTCTGGTCATGGGAGGCGAGGATTTCGCTTATATGCTGGAGGAGCGACCGGGCGCCTACATCCTTGTCGGCAATGGCGATACTGCCGCGGTGCACAACTCGGACTATGATTTCAATGACGAGATCATCCCTGCTGGATGCAGTTGGTGGGCCGAGATCGTCGAGCGGCGGATGCCGGTCTAGGCCTCCCCGCGCCACATCGCGTCATAAACCGCGCCGATGCCATCGGCCTCGCTCTCGATGCTGAAACGGGTCATCGCCGTGTCGCGTGCGGCCTCGGCCATGGCGGCGTGGCGCTTTGGGTCGCGCAAGAGGGCGCTGAGCGCCATTGCGGCATCTTCGGCATCCTTGACGATCCAGCCAGCCGATTGCCCGGCGCTGAAATCGCGGTAATACCCCGCCTCGGTCGCAATAAATGGCACGCCGCTTGCCATGCCTTCGAGTGGGGCCATGCCGTAGCCCTCATATATCGGCAGTTGCACGACCGCGGAGAGGCCTCGGAGCAACGCGGGCAGCGTCTGGGGCGCGATTTCACCGGGAAAGAGGATACGGCGCTGCAGGTCCGCTTCGACAACCTGTGCCTTGAGCCCTTCCAGAAAAGGCAGATCCTTGCGCCCGGCGCGACCCAGCACCAGCGCGGTGACGTCCGGGTGATCGGGGAGCAAACGCAGCATCGCCTCGACAAAGCGGTCGGTGCCTTTTTCGGGGCGGATACGGCCGATTGTGGCGATCCCGCGCGTGCCGGGATAGCCTGTGGCGTGCCACGCGGCGGCGCGATCCTCGGCTGGCCTGTAGCTGCCGCAGTCGACGCCGTGGGGCACAACGGCGCGCACATGAGGTACGAACTCGGCGGCCTTTTGCGTGGTGGCGATGACCGCGTCCATGCGCGAGATCAGCCAGCGGGGCAGGGCTGAATGACGCCGCTGCGCGGCGGAGGTAAAGATGATGCGGATGGGCAGGCGCAGCACATCGCGCGCCCAGAGGGCGGCGCGCATCTCGGTGTTGCGGCGCACATGCCAGATCGCGAAATCGCGACCCTCGGGCGGACGCCGGGTCAGGCGCCGCGCCTCCGCGACCGAAACCGGAGCAGGGCAGCCGGGCAGGGGCTGGCCCGCCAGCGCCAGATCATAGCGCGGCACTTGCGCCCGCAGGACGCCCGCCGCCGTGGCCGACACGCCAGTGAAATTGCGGTTGAAATTGGTGACGATCAGCTCGGTCACGGCGCGCTCCGGTAGTTGGCCCGCCCCCGTCCTAGCGCAGGCCGAGCGCGGCGCAAAGCTTCGATCCCAGATCGGCCAGGCTGTCCTCTTGCGCGGCGGCGAATTCCGACGCGCGGTTCTGCATTGTGCCCAGATCCTCGGGCGCGGCCAGAAGATGCGTGAGTGCCGCGCCCAAAGCCGCAGCATCCGCCACCTCGCGCGCGGCGCCGGCGGCATCCATCTGCGCATAGCCCTCAGTGAAATTGGCATAGAGCGGGCCGTGCAGCACCGCCGCCCCGCCATGGGCGACCTCAAATGGGTTATGCCCGCCGACGGGCACGAATGTCCCGCCGACGCAGACCAGCGGGGCGAGGCGATACCAAAGGCCCATCTCGCCCAGTGTGTCGGCCAGATAAACCGGCGCATCGCCGATTTGCGCGCCCTCACTGCGGCGCGTATGGCCCAGCCCGGCGTCGGTCAACTGGCGCGCGATGCTGCCTGCCCGCTCGGGGTGGCGCGGCACGAGGATCATCAGCGCGCCCGGGTGCCGGGCCAGCACGCTGCGATGCGCGGCAATCGCGACCTCCTCCTCGCCGGGATGGGTCGATGCCATGACCCAGACGGGGCGCTGTGCAACCGTATTGCGCAAGCTTTCCAGCATCTCGGAATCATGTGGCACGGGCCCGGCCATCGCCTTGAGATTTGCGCCCTTCGCGGCGTGGGCGCAACCAAGTGTCCTCAGATGCTCTGCCGTGCGTGCGTCCTGGCAATGCACCATGTCAAAATGGCCCAGCAGGTAACGCGCCGTGTCCCCGATCCGCGTCCAGCCGCGCGCCGAGCGGTCCGAGATCCGCGCGTTCAGCAGCGCAAGGGGGATGCCCCGCGCGGCCGCCCCGCGCAGCATGTTGGGCCAAAGCTCGCTTTCGACAAAGACGCCGGCATCGGGGCGCCAGTGATCCAGAAACCGCGCGACGGCGGCGGGGCTGTCGAGCGGCGCGAACTGGTGGCGACAGCGCGGTGGCATCCGCCCCGCGATGATGCGCGCCGAGGTGGCTGTGCCAGTGGTGATGAGAAAGTGCAGCGCCGGATGCGCCTCGCCCAGAAAGGTGATGAGGCGCAGGACCGACAGGCTTTCCCCGACGCTGGCGGCGTGAAACCAGACCAGCGTGCCGTCAGGGCGCGGCAATGTGGCGTGGCCCATCCGCTCGGCGAGACGGCCTTTCTCCATGCCATGCTCGGACAGTTTGCGCGCGCTACGGCGAAAGGCGAACGGCATCAGCGCCTTGGAGGCAAGCGCATAGGCCCGCACCAGCGGCGTCGCCCGCCCGGTGTCGCGGGGCATGCGCCTAGCCGCCTGTGTGGCTCATGTGGCGGGGCATCTGGCCATCCACCGTCTGCCGCGAATAGTCGAAATCATGTCCCTTGGGCTTGCGCGCGATGGCGGCGCGAATCGCGTCCTCCAGGGGGGCGGTGTCACTGGGGTGATTGCGCAGGGCAGGCCGTAGATCAGCCATATCCTCCTGCCCGAGACACATGTAAAGCTGGCCGGTACAGGTCAGCCGCACGCGGTTGCAGCTTTCGCAGAAGTTATGCGTGAGCGGCGTGATGAAGCCGATCTTCTGCCCCGTCTCCTCAAGCCGAACATAGCGGGCGGGGCCGCCCGTGCGCTCGGGGATATCGGTGACTGTATAGCGCTCGGCTAGCCGGGCGCGCAGATCCTTGAGCGGCCAATACTGGTCCAGCCGGTCCTCGTTGCCGATGTCGCCCATCGGCATGACCTCGATCCAGGTCAGGTCCATGTCGCGATCAGCACACCATTCGGTGAGGGAAAACAGCTCATCCTCGTTGAAACCCTTGAGCGCGACGGCGTTGATCTTGACCCGCATGCCCGCCGCCTGAGCGGCATCGATGCCGCGCAAGACCTGCGGCAGACGGCCCCAGCGGGTGATGTCCGCGAATTTCTGCTCATCCGCCGTATCGAGCGAGATGTTGATGCGCCGCACGCCCGCAGCATAGAGATCGCCCGCGAACCGCTCAAGCTGTGAGCCGTTCGTCGTCAGCGTCAATTCGCGCAAGGCGCCGCTGTCGAGATGGCGGGTCATTGAGTCGAAGAAGGTCATGATCCCGCGCCGCACCAAAGGCTCGCCGCCGGTGATGCGCAGTTTTTGCACGCCGAGGCCGATGAACGTGCTGCACATGCGGTCCAGCTCTTCCAGCGTCAGGAGTTCCTTCTTGGGCAGGAACGTCATGTTCTCGGACATGCAATAGACGCAGCGAAAATCGCAGCGGTCCGTCACCGAGACACGCAGGTAATCAATAGCGCGCTGAAAGGGGTCGATCAAAGGTGTATTCATACTCGCAAAGGTAAGGCCCGTGGCGGTGCGAGGCAAGGGCGATATGCCCTCCACCGGGGCTGCTCGTCAGGGATTGATCGACGCGGCGGCGCGGCATAGGGTCGGCCATATGAAACATCTTGTCTCAATCGCGGCCCTTGCGGGTCTTGCCAGTTGCGCCGCCATGCCGGACTGGATGCGTGCTGATGCCCCCCGGCCCGAGGTCGCCCCGATCGATGAGGCCGCTATCACGCCCGAGGCGCCGACCCCTGCCGGCACCCCGCCGCCTGCAAACGCCCGCACGGTTGAGCAATTCGACACCACCACCGACGCCGACAAGGCCGCTGCGGCGCAGCCGGCGGCAGGCGGCACCGATCTGGGCCTGACCATCGCAAGCCTGGGCGCGCCGGGCGAGCCGGGATTCTGGCTGAAGACGCCGCTGGTGAGGACGGCGGGGCCGGGCCGCGTTGTCTATCCGGCCAATGGCAAATCGGTGAAGGTCGATCTGATTCCGCTGGATGCCGAGCCGGGGGCGGGCAGCCGTATGTCGCTGGCCGCGCTGCGCGTGATCGAGGCGCCCCTGACGGGGCTGCCCGAAGTGCAGGTGTTTCGCCTGAACTAGGCGCTACTCGACCGTCACCGATTTCGCCAGGTTGCGCGGCTGGTCCACATCCGTGCCCTTGGTGATTGCGGTGTGATAGGCCAGAAATTGCACCGGCAGCGCATAAAGGATCGGCGCGATCGCATCGTCGATTTCGGGCATGATGATGGTCTGCCACACCCCGTCCGACGCCTCATGCGCGCCCGCCGCATCTGTGATCAGGATCACCTTGCCGCCACGCGCCATCACCTCCTGCATGTTCGACACGGTCTTGTCGAAAAGCGCATCGCGCGGGGCCATCACGACCACGGGCATATTCTCGTCAATCAGAGCGATGGGGCCATGCTTCAACTCGCCAGACGCATAAGCTTCAGCGTGGATGTAACTGATTTCCTTTAGCTTTAATGCGCCTTCAAGCGCGAGTGGAAACATCACGCCGCGCCCCATGAAAAGCGCATCGCGCGATTTTGCCAGACGCTGCGAGATGCCGCGCACTGTCTCCTCGATGCTCATCGCCTGGTTGAAGACCGCCGGAAGCCCGCGCAACCCGGCCAGTTTGGCCTTGAGCTCTGCATCGGTCAGGCGCCTGCGCGCATGGGCGGCCTTGAGCGCCAGCAGCAGTAGCACGGTCAACTGGCAGGTGAACGCCTTGGTCGAGGCGACGCCGATTTCGGCGCCCGCGTGGATCGGCATGTTCAGATCGCTTTCGCGCGCGATCGAGCTTTCGGGGACGTTGGTCACCGCAAGGATCGTGCTGGCCTTGCCCGCGCAATAGCGCAGCGCGGCCAGCGTATCGGCCGTCTCGCCCGATTGGCTGACAAAGAGGGCGGCGGTTCCCTCGGTCACGGGCGGTGTACGATAGCGGAATTCCGAGGCGAAATCGACCTCGACCGGCAGGCCGGCCAGCTGCTCGAACCAGTATTTTGCGGTGAGACAGGCATAATACGCGGTCCCGCAGGAGGCCATGACGATGCGGTTGATATTCGCAAAATCAATGCCTTGCCCCGGAAGGTTTATGTCTCCCGCATCGGGCGCGATGTAAGCGGCCAAGGTCTCGCTGATGACGGTGGGCTGCTCGGCGATCTCCTTGGACATGAAGTGCTTGTGCCCGGCTTTGTCGATGCGCGCGGCATCGACGCGGATCGTGCGCGCCTCGCGCTGAACGGCCTGGCCCTGCGCATCCGTGATCTTGATCGAGTTGCGGGTCAGCACCGCGCAATCGCCCTCTTCCAGATAGGTGATGCGGTCGGTCATCGGCGCCAGCGCAATGGCGTCCGAGCCGATGAATACCTCGCCCTCGCCATGGCCGATGGCCAGCGGGCTACCCTTGCGCGCGGCAATCATCAGATCGGACTCGCCTTCAAACAGGAACGCCAGCGCATAGGCGCCTTGCAGTTGGGCGAGGGTGCAGCGGGCGGCCTCTTCGGGCGTGGCGCCTTCGTCGATATGCTGCTGCGCCATGAGCGCGACGGTTTCGGTGTCGGTTTCCGTCTGGTGCGCGATGCCCGCCTTGGCCAGTTCGGCGCGCAGGTCGCGGTAATTCTCAATGATGCCGTTATGCACCACGGCGACGCGGCCCGCCCGGTGCGGGTGCGTGTTGATCAGCGTCGGCGCGCCATGGGTGGCCCAACGAGTATGGCCGATGCCGGATTTACCGGCCAGGGGTTCGTGCACCAGAAGGTCGCTGAGATTGACCAGCTTGCCGACCGCGCGGCGGCGATCCAGTGTGCCCTCGTTGACGGTGGCGATCCCGGCGCTGTCATAACCGCGATATTCCAGCCGTTTCAGCGCCTCGACCAGTGTTGGGGCAACTTCGTGCTGGCCCAGTATCCCTACAATACCGCACATTATACCGCCCCTTTATCCTGTTTGGCCTTCTTGGCCTTTAACATATCGAACAATTTGCGTGCAAAACCGGGTTTGATGACCTGTTGCGCGCGGCCAATCGCCAGCGCATCTTCGGGTACGTCCCGCGTGATGACCGAGCCTGATCCGATCAGCGCCCCAGCCCCCACCGAGACCGGCGCGACCAGCATCGTGCCAGACCCGATGAAGGCCCCTGCGCCGATAGTGGTGCGGTGCTTCATCACGCCATCGTAGTTGCAGGTGACGGTGCCTGCGCCCACATTGCAGGCCTCGCCCAGATCGGCATCACCGATATAGGTCAGGTGGTTCACCTTGGCGCCCGCCTCCAATACCGCGTTCTTGATTTCCACGAAATTGCCCACGCGCACATCCTCGGCCAGCTCGGCACCGGGGCGCAGGCGGGCATAAGGGCCGACGACCGCACCGCGCGAGACATGGCACCCTTCGAGATGACTGAAGGCGCGGATATGCGCGCCATTCTCAACCGTCACGCCGGGACCAAAAACGACATTCGGCTCGATCAGCGTATCGGGGCCGATCATCGTGTCATAGGCGAAATAGACCGTATCCGGCGCCTGCATCGCGACACCATCCTCAAAGGCCTGCGTGCGGGCGCGCGCTTGAAACAGCGCCTCGGCGGCGGCCAGTTCGGCGCGCGAATTGACGCCCAGCGTCTCGGCCTCGTCGCAGGCGATGGCGGTGGCGCTGAGGCCGCGCGCGCGGGCGATAGCGATGATGTCGGTCAGGTAATACTCGCCCGAGGCATTGTCATCGCCGACTGCTTCGATCAGATCCAACAGGGTGGCGGAGTCTGCCGCGATAACACCTGAATTACAAAAAGTTACGGCGCGTTCTTCGTCCGTGGCATCCTTGAATTCGACGATCCGGTCCAGTGCATCGCCCTGCATGATCAGGCGGCCGTAGCGGCCCGGATCAGCGGCTTTGAACCCCAGCACGACGACGTCATGTTCCTGCCGTGCCGCGATCATCCGCTCCAGCGTTTCGGGCCGGATGAACGGGGTATCGCCGTAAAGGACCAGCGCGTCGCCATCATGCCCGTCCAATGCACCTCGCGCCTGTGCGACGGCATGGGCGGTGCCCAGCTGCTCTTCCTGGCGGACGCAGCGGATCTCTTCGTCATGCTCCTGCGCCGCGGCCTCGACGGCCTCGGCCCCGTGGCCCGTGACCACGGCGATGCGCGTCGGTTCCAAGGCAGCACCCGCGCGCAGGGCGTGGATCAGCATCGGCGCACCCGCGATAGGATGCAGCACCTTGGGCAGATCGGACTTCATGCGCGTGCCCTTGCCGGCGGCAAGGACGATCAGGGCGGTGCTCATCGACGGAATCCTTCCAAGATTTCCTTTGTATCGCGGGCAGGGTCGTTTTATCTGCCTGACAGGCAGGTGCAAGAGAGCGGCGATCAATCTAGATTGCGATTGTGACAGGGCCGGGCGGAAAGGCGCCGCCGGGCGCAAATTGAGCGGGAGGCGCGCAGATGCGCAGCATCATCTTCGATCTTGACGGCACCTTGGCCGATACCAGCGGCGATCTGGTGGCCGCCGCCAATCATTGCTTTCGACAAATGGGGGCGGGGGACCAGCTGAGCGCGGCTGATGCCGGGACGGCGCTGCGCGGCGGGCGCGCGATGCTGACGCTTGGCCTTCAGCGCATGGGCCAGGCCGAGGATGCCGCCGTTCTCGATCGCTATTATCCGATCCTGCTGGATGCCTATGAGGCCGAGATCGACACGCATACGGTGTTCTATCCGGGCGCGCTGGATGCTGTCGCCGCGCTGGTCGCGGCAGATTTCAAGGTGGCAGTCTGCACGAACAAGCCGGAATACCTTGCGCGCCAGTTGCTGACCCGCATGGGCGCGCTGGACCTTTTCGGCGCCCTGATCGGCGCCGATACGCTGCATGTGCGCAAGCCCGACCCCGAGCCCTTGCGCGAGGCGGCGCGCCGCGCGGGCGGCGATCCGGCGCGTGCATTGATGGTGGGCGACACGATCACCGATCACGACACAGCGCGCGCGGCGGGCGTGCCCTCGGTGCTGGTCACGTTCGGGCCGAACGGCGCGGAGATGCCCGCTCTGGCGCCAGATGCGCTCTTGGATGATTTCGCGGACCTGCCCGGCATCGCCGCGCGCCTTCTGATATGAGCGGCGCGCCGGAGATATTCACGGGCAGCTTTACCCAGCAGGAGCCGATTCCCGAGGACGCCATCGACGCCGCCCTTGCCGTCATGCGCTCGGGGCGACTGCATCGCTATAACACCGAGGATGGCGAGGTGGCCTCGCTGGAGCGTGAATTTGCCGCTTACACGGGTGCAAAATATGCGCTGGCCGTGGCCTCGGGCGGGTATGCAATGGGTGCAGCGCTGCGGGCGATCGGGGTGGGGCCGGGCGACAAGGTGCTGACAAATGCCTTCACGCTCGCCCCCGTGCCGGGCGCGGTTGCGGGCGTGGGCGCGGTGCCGGTCTTTGTTGGCGTGACCGAGGCGCTGACGATTGATCTGGACGATCTGGAGGCCAAGGCGGGCGAGGCAAAGGTGCTGATGCTGAGCCACATGCGCGGCCATCTGGCCGATATGGACCGTCTGATGCAGATCTGTGACGCGGCAGGCATCACCGTGATCGAGGATTGCGCGCATACGATGGGCGCCGCGTGGCGTGGGCGCATGTCGGGGCGTGACGGGCTGATCGGCTGCTATTCGGTGCAGACCTACAAGCACATGAACGCCGGCGAGGGCGGCTTCCTGATCACTGACGATGATGACGTGGCGGCGCGGGCGATCCTGCTCTCGGGGTCCTACATGCTATACAGTCGGCATGGCACGCGCCCACCGGAGGCGGCGTTTGAGCGCGCCAAGTATCTGACGCCTAACGTTTCTGGCCGGATGGACAACCTGCGCGCGGCCATCCTGAGGCCGCAGTTGCGCAAGCTGGACGCACAATGCGCGGCTTGGACGGCACGCTATCGCGTTGTCGAGGCGGGCCTGCGCGGCACCCCGGGCCTGACGGTGGTCGAGCGGCCTGACGAGGAAACATTCGTCGGTTCTTCCATCCAATTCCTGCTGAAGGATTGGCCCGATGCGGCACTGGGCGAGGTTCTGCGCCGCTGCGCGGCGCGCGGTGTGCAGCTGAAATGGTTCGGCGGGGCCGAACCCGAGGGCTTTACCAGCCGCTATGACAGCTGGCATTACGCACCAAGCGAGCGCATGCCAGACAGCGACCGTATCCTGCGCGCCATCGTCGACATGCGCCTGCCGCTGACCTTCAGCGAGGCGGATTGCGCCCTGATCGCGCGCATCATCCGCGCCGAGGTGGGTGCGGTCTGGCAATCGCTGGACTAACGGCGGTCGGCATCATCCCTAATCGGCACGGTCGAGATGGACACCTTGGCCGAGCCTTGGGTCAACTCGCGGCCATGGGCGACATAGATTAGCGTGCGGTTCGCCTCATCATAGATGCGCTTGACCCGCAAGGTCTTGAAGATGATCGAGCGGCTGGCGCGGAACACGTCCTCGCCGTCCTCGCTGCGGTCGATATTTCCCAAGGTGATGGGGCCGGTCTGTTGGCATTCGATCGCACTGTTCGATGGGTCCTCGAACCAATTGCCATTGGCGAGGCGGTCGATCAGGCCGCGCTCGAAATAGGCAAGATGACAGGTGACGCCGCTGACCTCGGGATCGGCGATCGCCTCGATCACGATGTCATTGCCGGCCCAGTCGACGCCGATCTCGCCGACTTGCTCGGCGCTGGCCTGCCACGCTAAAGGGGACGCCAGCGCGGCGACCCCCAGCATCTGTATAACCCGGCCCATCAGAAACGGATCTTGGCATGGCCGCCGGGATTGGCGGTGTCGTCGGTCATGGCGGATTTGGCCATCTCGTAGAAGGCTTTGGCGTTGCTGTCATGGGCCCAGACCTCGGCCGATTTGGGCGTGAAGCGCACGAGGCGGACATCGGGATCGTCCTTGCCTTCCTCGAACCAGGCGGCGTCCATGGGCGACCAGATCTCGTCCAGCTTGTCGCGGCTGGTCTCGATGGCGAGGCTGCCGTCGATCACGGCGTAGATCTTGGCATCGCCCGAGGCAACCAGGTAGCGCGCGTCTTTGCCGGCGGCTGCATCCTCGCCAATTTCAGTATGATTCGCGGTCAGGAACCACAGTGCGCCGTCGTCCTGCCGCGCATGGTGGACCATGGGGCGCGCATCGGTGCCGGTGGCCGAGAGCATCCCCACATTGACGTTTTCGATACGGTCCCAGAAGGTGGCTTTGAGGTCTTGGTCGCTCATGTCGATCCCCTTGTCGTGTCATTGCGTTCATCCGCTAAACGATGCGCAGGCCCGCGGGGTTCCCGGCGCAAGGCCGCAGCGTTCGAGGAGGGACAAGGTGCCGCGCTGGATGTTCTTTGCGCCGCTGATCGCGCTTGTCGCCACCACGGCGATGATCGGCCTGTCATTGGGGCGCAAGGCGGCCCTGCGCAGCGACGAGACCGAGGTGATCACGCGCATCGTCAGGCAATATGTCGAGGAGGAGGGGCCGGGCGCCGCCGAGACGGACTGTACCGCGCGGCTTGCCACGGCCGAAGCGCTCTGGCTGGTGGTGACCTGCGCGCCGCTGCGGCGCGCAGGCAGGATCTACTATATCGACCGGTTCGGCGCGATTGCCCATATGGATCAAGCCGAATGAGGCAATGCTCAGAAGCGGTAGACGTAGGCCGCGCCGACGACCCAAGGGTCGATATCGACCTTGCCGATCTTGGTGCCGTTCACCTTCACGTCGGTGCCGATATCCATGTAGCGCATGTCGAGCCGCAGCGACCCATGCTCGGACACCTTGAAGTCGAGGCCCGCATGAACGGCAACGCCCCAGCTGTCATCGAGGTCAAGCGCCGCGCCGGCCAGCGCGCCGGTGCCCACGTCGTCAAAGAACGTGGTGTAGTTGATGCCAAGGCCGACGAAGGGCGTGACGGTGCTGCTGTTCACGAAATGATACTGAAGCGACAGGACCGGGGGCAGGTGCTTGGTCTTGCCGATGGTGCCCGCGCCGGCGAGGCTGATGTCATGCTCGAAGGGCCATGCTGCCAGCACTTCGATGCCGATCTTGTCTGCAATGAAGTATTCGAAGGTCAGGGTCGGGCGGGTGTTGTCACCGACGCTGATCTCGCCTGCGGTGGTGGTCGAGCTGCCCTGCGGGTTGACATTGTGCACACCGATACCGACGGTCATGTCGCCTTTGCTTTGGGCGAGGGCGGGGACTGCGGCGGTGGCCATCAGGGCCGCGGCAGCGATGGTGATGCGGGTATTCATGGCTCTTCTCCTTCTAAGCTCGCCGGTGTCATAGGCTCAGCCGCGCAGCGCCGAGTTGATTTGGGTCAAACGGGATCGCGATGGCGTGAGTGATGCACCGGTGCCACAGGTGAGGCGGATAGAGCGCGTCTGGCCAAGGCTGTTCTTGGGTATTTTTGCCAAGAAAATGCCCTGGCGGGTGCATCCTGAGCCGAGGGCGCGGAGTTACAGTAAAAAGACTGTGCTCTGCCAAGCCGGTTACCTGACCGAAATCACGATCACGAAACAGCAAGGAAAAATGACATGATCACGCTCTATCACGTGCCGCAAAGCCGCTCGATGCGGGTGCTTTGGCTGCTGAACGAGCTGGATGTTGAACATCGACTCGTCGAAATGCCGTTCGACGGATCTCTGGGCACCGAAGAGTTCCTGACCCGGTCGCCCGCCGGCCGGGTGCCGGCGCTGGAAATCGAGGGCGAGCGCATGTTCGAGAGCGGCGCCATGGTGGAATACCTGTGCGAGCGTTTCCCCGAGCGCGGCATGGGCCGCCTGCCGGGTGCGATGGACCGGATGGCATGGCTGGTCTGGGTGCATTTCGCCGAGACGGTCAGCCAGCATGTTGCGGCGCTGACGCTGCAGCATGTGGTCTTGGGGGAGGAGAGCTGCGCTGCGGTCAAGCGCATCGAGGTGCAGCGCTTGATCCAATGCTATGATGCGATCGAGGCGCGACTCAGCACACCGGTCGAGAATCGCGACTATCTACTGACGGGCGGCTATTCGGCGGCTGACATCTGCGTCGGGCAGGCGGTCTACATGGCGCGGCACTTTGCGGTGGTGGACCGGCACCCGGAATTGTCCGCATGGTTCGAGAGGATCACCGAGCGGCAAAGCTACCGCGACGCCCTGCCGGGCGCGGAAAGTAGCCGCATGTTCGAAAAGGAGTTTTATCCTGCGTCCGAAGACTAGCGCAGCAGCGTGGCTATGACGTCCGGCGGCAATGCCTGATGGATGCGAAGGGCTGTACTGTCGACACTGTACCACAATAAGCACGACAATTGACGTTTAATAAACTCATCCTTGAGATAGACAAGGGTAACGCGGTAAAGATCCTGCAGGTTCAGGACGGGTACGTGTCCGGGGTGGCTTGTTGGGGATGTTGTCATGAAATGTGTCTTTTCAGCCGCCGTTTTGGCGGTGACGGTGTGTTTTTCACCGACAGCTTTTGCACAGTCAGCCAGCAGCACCGGCAACTATTCAATCGGCGGCGGGGCGATCAAGACCAATCTGCGCTACTCCGAAAAGATGTTCGACCGCCAGGAAAACGTCACGAACAAGGTCGCGGTTGCATTGCGCGCCCGGCAGGACGGCAGTCTCGATCCGCAAAGCCTTTATTTTGGTGGGCGGTTCCTCGGAACCTACATCTGGGAGGATACGAATACGGCGGGCAAGTTCCCGATCCTGTCGCGCCTTCCACCCACCCACACTTCTGGTACATCCGATTCCTATGGTGTGGTCAATGAGGCGTCCCTCAATGCAACGGTGACGCTGCCCTATGTCACGGCGGTCGTTCAAGGCGAATACACGGAGGTCGCGTATCCTGGTCAGGACGCCACGCAACTTCGCTCTTACTGGCTGGTCGTCGGAGATCTGGATACCTCGCCCTTTTATGCCGCCATCGGACGCAAGACGGTCAATTTCGGCAATTTCTCGACCTATGCGCCTTTTACCCATAGCCACAGCAACCACTATTTTTGGGCGCAATCGCGCAATCCGCTGATCGAGCTTGGCTATGTGACCGACCGGACCAGCCTTGCCCTGTCGCTCATTCCCGAGCATCGCGGATTCCGCGTCGTCAGCAGCCCGGACAATGACGGCGATCTGTCGAACATCGCGATCAATGGCGCGCACCGGTTCGACTATGCGGAGGGTCGCAGCCTGACATTGGGAGCGGGGTTTCTGCGTGGCACGATCTATGACAGCACGTTGGCGCATCATCCGCCCACCGTTGGGATAGATGGCTCGTGGAATAATGCCTTCAACGTGAATGCCACCTATAGCACCCCGACCTACGATCTGATGGCCGAGCACACCTTCACCGCCGACCGCTGGCCGGCGACAGGCCATGCCGTTTCGGCCACAACGCTGCAGGGGCGCTACAAATCCCAGCTTTTCGGCAAGCCGGCAACCTATTCGTTGGCGCTGAGCCGGGGCGAGCAGGGGGCCGAGGGCACCGAGTGGGAGTTCATGCAGCAGGCCATTCTCGGGATCGAGATCGAGCCGGTTCCGCACGTAAAACTTGGCGCGGAATACATTTTCAACGATGGGTTCGTGCCGCTGATTCTGCCAACCATCACGGGCGATCGCAGCGTGCAATCCCACACGCTCATCGTCGGGGCCAAGCTGACCTTCTAGGCCGAACGCCGTCCGCGCCGGCACATGTTGCGCCTGCGACCATTCGCGCATGATCTGCGGGCTGGATGGCACCATTTGCGCGCAACCAAACTGTCACGCGTCGGTTGACCCCATCAGGGGGCGGCGATAGATACATGCCAGCCACCTTTGCAACTTGCGTGCAGGGCCCCGGAGGCCGCAGCAGAATAGGAGCCGCTCTTGGAAGAGATGTTGAGGGAATACCTTCCCATTCTGGTCTTTCTGGCCATTGCCATCGGCCTCGGGGTCATCCTGATCGTCGCCTCGCTTGTTCTGGCCGGGCGCAATCCCGACCCGGAAAAGGTCAGCGCGTATGAGTGTGGTTTCAACGCATTCGACGACGCGCGGATGAAATTTGACGTGCGGTTCTATCTCGTGTCGATCCTCTTCATCATTTTCGATCTGGAAATCGCGATGCTGTTTCCCTGGGCGGTGGCGTTCCAGGACATCAGCATGACGGCCTTCTGGTCGATGATGGTGTTCCTTGGCGTGCTGACCATCGGTTTTGCCTATGAATGGAAAAAGGGAGCCCTGGAATGGGAGTAGCCACTTCGCCCAATCATGCGGGCGCCGACCGCGAGGTCGCCACGCAGGATCTGAACCGCGAGCTACAGGACAAGGGATTCCTGCTGACCGCGTCCGAGGACATCATCAACTGGGCGCGCACCGGCTCGCTGCACTGGATGACCTTCGGGCTTGCCTGCTGCGCAGTCGAGATGATGCACACCTCCATGCCGCGCTATGATGCCGAGCGCTTCGGCATCGCGCCGCGCGCCTCTCCGCGCCAGTCTGACGTGATGATCGTCGCCGGCACGCTGACCAACAAGATGGCGCCCGCCCTGCGCAAGGTCTATGACCAGATGCCCGAGCCGCGCTACGTGATCTCGATGGGCAGTTGCGCCAATGGCGGCGGCTATTACCACTACAGCTATAGCGTTGTGCGCGGCTGCGACCGCATTGTGCCGGTGGATATCTACGTGCCGGGCTGCCCTCCGACTGCCGAGGCGCTGCTTTACGGTATTCTACAGCTGCAACGCAAAATCCGCCGCACGGGAACCATCGTCCGCTGAGGCGGGCGGGCGCTGTGACGCAAGGGGAATGACATGACCGAAGCGCTCAAGGAACTGGGCAGCCATATCGAGACGAAGCGCAAGGATTGCGTTCTGGGATGGTCCGTTGATCGCGGCGAGCTGACCGTTGACGTGGCCCTCAGCAGCATCAAGGGGCTGGTCGAGTTTCTAAAGACCGACAGCACCTGCCGCTTCTCGACGCTGGTCGATATCACTGCCGTGGACTATCCTGAGCGGGCCAAGCGGTTCGACGTGGTGTATCATTTCCTCAGCATGTACCAGAACCAGCGCATCCGCCTGCGGGTCGCGACGCGCATGGATGACATGGTGCCCTCGATCACCGACATCCACCCGTCGGCCAACTGGTTCGAACGCGAGGTGTTCGACATGTTCGGTATTCTCTTCTCGGGCCATCCCGACCTGCGCCGCATTCTCACCGATTACGGGTTCCGCGGGCATCCGCTGCGCAAGGATTTCCCGACCACCGGCTATACCGAAGTGCGCTATGACGAGAACAAGAAGCGCGTCGTCTACGAGCCGGTGAGCCTCGTGCAGGAATACCGCCAGTTCGACTTCATGTCGCCATGGGAAGGGGCGGAGTACGTCCTGCCGGGCGACGAGAAGACGGATGCCAAGAAAGAGGGTGCGAAGTGATGCTGAACAATATCGGATTGCCTGGTCTGATTTTGATGCTTGTGATCCTCACGGTGCTGATCGTGCCGTTCTGGCGCTTGCTGCCGAAATTCGGCATCAGCAAATGGGTATCGATACTTGCGATCATTCCCGCGGCGCCGCTGGTTTTGCTGTGGGTGATCGCGTTCATGGAGCCCGTGCAGGGCCGCAGTTCGGAGGCACGCACATGATGGACGGCGATATCCGCACCAACACCTATGATGACGGATCGCGCGATTTTGAATCGGGTGAGCAGCAGATCCGCAATTTCAACATCAACTTCGGCCCGCAACACCCTGCCGCGCACGGCGTTTTGCGTCTTGTGCTG
The DNA here is from genome assembly GCF_043355895.2 of Roseovarius maritimus. NCBI lineage: Bacteria > Pseudomonadati > Pseudomonadota > Alphaproteobacteria > Rhodobacterales > Roseobacteraceae > Roseovarius > Roseovarius maritimus. Next base: position 310,797 of record NZ_JBHFPF020000002.1, on the reverse strand, counting down.
GAACTTGACGGCGAGATCGTCGAGCGGTGCGATCCGCATATCGGCCTGCTGCATCGCGGCACCGAGAAACTGATGGAGAGCCGCACCTACCTGCAGAACCTGCCCTATCTCGACCGACTCGATTACGTGGCGCCGATGAATCAGGAGCATGCCTGGTGCCTGGCCATCGAGCGTCTGTGCGACATCGAGGTACCGCGCCGCGCCAGCCTGATCCGGGTGCTTTATTCCGAGATCGGGCGCATTCTCAGCCACCTCCTGAACGTCACGACTCAGGCGATGGATGTGGGCGCGCTGACGCCGCCACTCTGGGGCTTTGAAGAGCGCGAAAAGCTGATGATCTTCTACGAGCGGGCCTGCGGCGCGCGCCTGCATGCGGCCTATTTCCGGCCCGGCGGCGTGCATCAGGACCTGCCCGGCGATCTGCTGGACGATATCGAGACGTGGGCCAAGCACTTCCCCAAGGTGATGGCGGATATCGACGGCCTGCTGACCGAAAACCGCATCTTCAAGCAGCGCAACGCCGATATCGGTGTCGTGAGCGAGAAAGACGCGCTCGATTGGGGTTTTAGCGGCGTGATGGTGCGTGGCAGCGGCATGGCATGGGATCTGCGCCGGGCGCAACCCTATGAATGCTATGACGAATTCGACTTCCAGATCCCCGTGGGCAAGAATGGCGATTGCTATGATCGCTACCTCGTCCGCATGGAGGAAATGCGCCAGTCGACCAGCATAATCCTGCAGGCCATCGAGAAGCTGCGCGCACCGGAGGGCAAGGGGGACATCATACATCGGGGGAAGATTTCTCCGCCCAAGCGGTCCGATATGAAGACCTCGATGGAAGCGCTGATCCATCACTTCAAGCTCTACACCGAAGGCTTTCATGTGCCCGCGGGTGAGGTCTATGCTGCCGTCGAGGCGCCCAAGGGCGAATTCGGCGTCTACATGGTTTCGGACGGCACCAACAAGCCGTATCGTGCGAAACTCCGCGCGCCGGGATACCTGCATCTGCAGGCGATGGATTATATCGCCGGCGGTCACCAACTGGCCGACGTGGCGGCGATCATCGGCACGATGGACGTCGTGTTCGGGGAGATCGACAGGTGACCACCGCCTTTTTTGCCACCTGCGCCGCGGCGCGGGCCACTGACAAACCTGTTGCGATCTGTGCGCCCGCGCAGAGCGCTGACATGACACGCACGAAAGAGAGCGCCTGATGCTTCGTCGCCTCCACCACGAACAACCCGAGAGTTTCGCCTTTACCCCTGCCAACCAGGCATGGGCCGAGGCGCAGATCACCAAGTATCCCGAGGGCCGTCAGGCTAGCGCCATCATCCCGCTGCTCTGGCGCGCGCAGGAGCAGGAGGGGTGGTTGACCCGCCCGGCGATCGAGGGCATCGCCGATATGCTGGGCATGGCCTATATGCGGGCGCTGGAAGTGGCATCTTTTTACTTCATGTTTCAGTTGCAACCGGTTGGATCAGTTGCGAATATTCAAGTCTGCGGCACGACGTCCTGCATGATCTGCGGGGCCGAGGATCTTGTGGCCGTCTGCCGCGAGAAGATCGCCGACAAGCCCCACATGCTGAGCGCCGATGGCAAGTTCAGCTGGGAAGAGGTTGAATGCCTCGGGGCCTGCGCCAACGCGCCGATGGCCCAGATCGGCAAGGATTACTACGAGGATCTGACCGCCGAACGCCTTGGTGAGATTATTGACGAGCTGGCCGCCGGCAAGGTTCCGACGCCCGGTCCTCAAAACGGGCGCTTTGCATCCGAGCCGGCGAGCGGTCTGACCAGCCTCAAGGAATTCGACAGCGGACAGAATAAATACAACGCTTCGGTGCAACTGGCCACCGATCTGGGCGAGACGGTCAAGCGCATCGACGGCACCGAAGTGCCGATGCTGGCGCCGTGGCGCGACAAGGGTGCGATGCACCAGCCCGCCAAGCCGAACGTCAAGGTGCTGGATGCGCCGCTCGACATCGTCAAGGAAACGGGCCGCATCGACGCGGACAAGGCCGCCAAGGGCGATGCCGCCAAATCCAAGGGCAAGCCCGAAGAGGGCACAGTCGCCAAGGCGCCCAAAGGCGAGCCGGGCCCCAAGAACGACAAGACCGCCAAGACTTCCGAGGCGTCTCCGAAGGCGCCGCAAGTGCCGGGCGACACCGCAGGCGCGCCGGGGGATGCTCGGGCCGCCAAGGCCAAGGCCAAATCCACCGGCACGGCCAAACCCGCGCCGCAAGGCACCGCGCCCGGCAAGAAACCCGAGGCGCTGGATGCTCCGCGCGGCGGATCCGCTGATGATCTCAAGATGATCAAGGGCGTCGGTCCCAAGCTGGAAGGTCTGCTGCACAGCCTTGGTTTTTACCATTTCGATCAGATCGCTTCCTGGACGCCCGAAGAGACCGCATGGGTCGACGAGCATCTGGAAGGCTTCAAGGGCCGCGCTACCCGCGACGATTGGGCAGGGCAGGCCAAGACGCTGGCATCGGGCGGCGAAACGGACTTTGCTAAGCGTGTCAAAAAAGGCGACGTTTACGACTGATCCTAGCCGTGCGCGCCGTGCCTCAAGGGGGACATGACCATGACGAGTGACCAATCTGCCAAGAAATGTGCCAGCACCTGCTGGTATGTTGCTGTGGGTCTGGGCTTGCTTTTGGCTATCGTTCTGATTGCCGCGTCAGGCTGGTCCTTGCTTTGGGCAATATTGTTTGGTGTACTGGCTTTCCTTGTCCTGGGTTTCGTTTTGCCGCAGCTGGTTTGCACCAGCGGAGCCGTGCGTCCGCTGGCCGCGACCGCAGCGCCCTCCAGCCTCGTGGCGGGCGATCCGCCTGCGCCTCAGCCGGGCGGTGCACATGCCGCCGCCGCGTCGGCTGCCGCCGCGACCCCGCCGCATTTCGATGAGCCGGCCGAGACTGACGCCCCTGCGCCTCAGGCGCATCCGGTCGCATCCGAGGCGAGAAAGCCCAAGGCCGACACGAGCGCTGCGAGCACGGATGAGAGCGAGAAGCCCGAAACCCTCAGCGCGCCGCGCAAGGACGGGGCGGATGACCTCAAGCTGATCAAAGGCGTCGGGCCGAAGTTGGAGAAGATGCTGAACGGCATGGGCTTTTACCATTACGAGCAGATCGCGAACTGGACGGATGCGCAGGTGGCATGGGTCGACCAGAACCTGCAGGGTTTCAAAGGCCGTGCGACGCGGGACGACTGGACCGGGCAGGCGGCGACGCTGGCTAGTGGTGGCACGACCGAGTTTGCCAGCCGCACCGGCAAGAACGGTGCCGCGTAGGATGTACCGGCGTGAGCGATAAGGGCGCAGACCAGGCCCGCGCAGGCCGCCGCGCCGCGATGGTGATCGCGGGAACGGCCATCCTCTGGGTGGCCGCGACCATGATCGGGACGAAATTCGGACTGACCCAGCGACAGCTGGCACTGTTCGATCTCATGGCGCTTGGAGGATTCCTCTGGGCCGTCTGGATGATCTACAATATCTGGCGCGCGCGTCAGGACAATCAGGGGTAACGGCGCAATGCTGAAAGACCAGGACCGTATCTTTACCAACCTTTACGGGATGCATGACCGCACGCTGAAAGGCGCGCAGGCGCGCGGCCACTGGGATGGCACGGCCAAGATCCTGCAGAATGGCCGCGACTGGATCGTCGAGCAGATGAAATCCAGCGGCTTGCGCGGGCGCGGCGGGGCGGGCTTCCCGACTGGCCTCAAGTGGTCCTTCATGCCCAAGGAGAGCGATGGCCGGCCTTCCTACCTGGTGGTCAATGCGGACGAATCCGAACCCGGCACCTGCAAGGACCGCGAGATCATGCGCCATGATCCGCATACGCTGATCGAGGGCTGCCTGATTGCCAGCTACGCGATGCAGGCCCATGCGTGCTATATCTATATCCGCGGCGAATATATCCGAGAGAAAGAGGCCCTGCAGGCCGCCATCGACGAGGCGTATGACGCGGGCCTGATCGGCCGAAACGCCTGCAAGTCCGGCTATGATTTCGACCTCTACCTGGTCCACGGTGCTGGCGCCTATATCTGCGGCGAAGAGACCGCGTTGCTCGAATCGCTCGAGGGCAAGAAGGGCATGCCGCGCATGAAGCCGCCTTTTCCGGCGGGCGCGGGCCTCTATGGCTGCCCGACCACGGTGAACAACGTCGAGAGCATCGCGGTGGTCCCCACGATCCTGCGGCGCGGGCCGGAATGGTTCGCAAGCTTTGGCCGCCCGAACAATGCGGGCACCAAGCTGTTTGCGATCTCGGGCCATGTGAACAACCCCTGCGTGGTCGAAGAGGCGATGAGCATCACCTTCGAGGAGCTGATCGAAAAGCATTGCGGCGGCATTCGCGGTGGCTGGGACAACCTCAAGGCTGTGATCCCCGGCGGCTCCTCCGTGCCCTGCATCCGGGGCGAGAACATGCGCGAGGCGATCATGGATTTCGACTACCTGCGCGAACAGCGTAGCGGCCTTGGCACCGCCGCCGTGATCGTGATGGATCAGTCGACCGACATCATCAAGGCGATCTGGCGCCTGTCGAAGTTCTACAAGCACGAGTCGTGCGGCCAGTGCACGCCCTGCCGCGAGGGCACCGGCTGGATGATGCGCGTGATGGACCGTCTTGTGACCGGCGATGCCGAGCCCGAAGAAATCGACATGCTGCTGGATGTGACCAAGCAGGTCGAGGGACACACGATCTGCGCACTCGGCGATGCGGCAGCCTGGCCGATCCAGGGCCTCATCCGCAACTTCCGGGACGAGATCGAGGACCGCATCAAGCACAAGCGCAGCACCACATCGCGGCCCGTGAGCGCCCCGGTGGCGGCGGAATAACGAACAGCGGAGAGATTTGATATGCGCGGAGAAATCCTCGGCTTCGACAAACAGGCCAGCACCGGCGTCATCAGCGGCGAAGATGGCAATCGCTACAGCTTTGCCGGCTTGGATGTGCAGGAGAATTTTAGCGCCGTAGCGCCCGGCGCCAAGGTGGACTTTACCACCGAAGATACGGCTGCACGGTCAATCTACATCACGGAGGGCGCTGGGTTGAGCCTGAGCATGGGGCCCAAGGATAAACTGGTGGCAGCGCTTTTGGCGATCTTTCTGGGCGGCCTCGGAATTCACAAGTTCTACCTGGGCAAGAAAAACGCAGGGATCATCATGCTGGTGATCTCGCTGGGCGGGGTCATCCTGCTGTTCATCCCGACTTTCATCATCGGCGTCATCGCCTTTATCGAAGGGATCATCTATCTGGTGAAATCCGAGGATGATTTCAAACGCGACTACATAGACGGGAACAAGGCATGGTTCTGACCCGCCCCATCATCTTCGCCATCTGCGCCGCCCTCACCCTCACCGCTTGCGGCAAGCCGGGTGAGCGGGTGCGCTTCAACGGCAACTATTACCCGACCGACCTGAACCAGGTGGGCGACCGGCGCGAGGTTTTCGTTATCGCCGTGCGCGATCCGGGACAGGGCATCGAGGGCGCGCGCGAGGCGGGCCGGTTCGCGGCGACACGCTATTGCGTCGAGACCTTTGGCGACAGCACAATCAACTGGCTGACCGGCTATGATCCTGACGCGGGTGCGGCAGTGTTCGACAATGGCAAGCTCATTTTGCGCGGGAGTTGCGTGATATGGTAGATTGGCTGACGATCCTGGCGGCATTCTGCGCATGTTATTGCATATCGGCGGCCCGGATCTCCATCTGCGATGTGAAGGAGCGTGCGCCCGCACGCGCCACCACACGCATGAAAGGAGTAACGCCATGCGCCTCGTAATCACCACGCTTATCGCTCTCTCGGTGGCCGGAGGGGCAAGCGCCGCCCGCGCTGATCTGGCCGCGGAGCAGGACATCAATGCCGGCCTTCTGGCTGTTGCCGCCGCCGACAAGATCCGCCGCGAATGCGGGGATATTTCCGGCAAGTTCTGGGCCGCACGGAGCTATGTGAACCAGCTCAAGGGCATGGCCATCGAGCGCGGCTATACCGAGGCCGAGATCGACGCCTATGTGAACGACGACGCCGAACAGGCCAAGATGCGCGAGCGCCGCAACGCCTATTTCAAATCCAAGGGCGCCAGCAATCTGGATGCTGGCAGCCTGTGCAAACTGGGCAAGGACGAGATCAAGAACCGCAGCCGGATCGGCTCATTCCTGAAAGCAAAGTGAACACCATGACGAACCTTCGCAAAGTGAACATCGACGGAACCGAGATCGAGGTGGATGGGGCGATGACCCTCATCCAGGCCTGTGAAGAGGCGGGCGTGGAAATTCCGCGCTTTTGCTATCACGAGCGTCTGTCGATCGCCGGCAACTGCCGGATGTGCCTTGTGGAGGTCGTCGGCGGCCCGCCCAAGCCGGCGGCCAGCTGTGCCATGCAGGTGCGCGACCTGCGTCCCGGCAAGGATGGCGAGGCGCCGCAAGTGCGCACCAATTCGCCCATGGTCAAGAAGGCCCGCGAGGGCGTGATGGAATTCCTGCTGATCAACCACCCGCTGGATTGCCCGATCTGCGATCAGGGCGGCGAGTGCGATCTGCAGGATCAGGCGATGGCGTACGGCGTCGATTTCAGCCGCTTCCGCGAGCCAAAGCGCGCGACCGAAGATCTGGACCTCGGCCCGCTGGTCGAAACGCATATGACGCGCTGCATTTCCTGCACCCGCTGCGTGCGCTTCACCACCGAGGTGGCGGGCATCAGCCAGATGGGCCAGACCGGCCGGGGCGAGGATGCCGAGATCACGTCTTACTTGGGCGAGACGCTGGACAGCAACCTGCAGGGCAACATCATCGACCTTTGCCCCGTCGGCGCGCTTGTCTCCAAACCCTACGCCTTCACCGCCCGCCCCTGGGAGCTGACCAAGACCGAGACGATCGATGTTATGGACGCGCTCGGCTCGAATATCCGGGTCGATACCAAGGGCCACGAAGTCATGCGGATGCTGCCGCGCAACCATGACGGGGTGAACGAAGAGTGGATCTCCGACAAGACGCGTTTCGTTTGGGACGGGCTGCGCCGCCAGCGTCTCGACACGCCTTATATCCGCGAAAACGGCAAGCTGCGCCCCGCCACTTGGCCCGAGGCACTGAGCGCTGCGGCGACGGCCATGAAGGGCAAGAAGATCGCCGGACTCGTCGGCGATCTGGTCCCCGTCGAGGCGGCCTTCGCGCTCAAGCAGTTGATCGAGGGGCAGGGCGGCCATGTCGAGTGCCGCACCGATGGCGCCAAGCTGCCCGCTGGCAATCGCTCGGGCTATGTCGGCACGGCGCGCGTCGAGGATCTGGATGATGCCAGCAGCGTCACGATCATCGGCTCGAACCCCGCCATCGAGGCGCCGGTTCTGAATGCGCGCATCCGCAAGGCATGGCTGCGCGGTGGGGCCGTCAGCCTGATCGGCGAGGACTGCGATCTGACCTACGAGCACGAGCATCTGGGCAATGACCGCGCGGCGCTGGAAAAGCTGGTGAAGGACGCCACGACGTCTGATGGCAAGTCCATCGTGATCGTCGGGCAAGGCGCCCTGCAGGAGGCCGATGGCGAGGCTGTTCTGGCCCATGCGATGCAGCTGGCCGAGAAGACCGGCGGCATGCTGATGGTGCTGCACACCGCTGCGGGCCGCGTGGGCGCGATGGATGCAGGCTGCACCACCGAGGGCGGTCTTGAGGCGGCGCTTGACGGCGCCGAGGTGATCTACAACCTCGGCTCGGACGAGACCGAGATCAAGGACGGGCCCTTCGTGATCTACCAGGGTAGCCACGGCGACCGCGGCGCGCACCGCGCCGACATCATCCTGCCCGGCGCCGCCTATACCGAGGAGCAGGGCCTCTTCGTCAACACCGAAGGGCGTCCACAGTTGGCGCTGCGTGCCAATTTCGCGCCGGGCGAAGCAAAGGAAAACTGGGCGATCCTGCGAGCGCTCTCGGGCGAGATGGGTGCCACGCTGTCCTATGACAGCCTGCCGCAACTGCGCCAGGCGCTGGTGGCCGAGGTCCCGCATCTGGCACAGATCGACGAGGTGCCCGAGAACGAATGGCAACCGCTGGAGCTGCGCGAGATGGGCAAGGCGACCTTCCGCAGCGCGATCAAGGACCATTACCTGACCAACCCGGTCGCCCGCGCGAGCCAGTTGATGGCCGAGCTAAGCGCGAACGCCAAGGCGCGCCGCGCGCCCAAGATGGCGGCGGAATAAGCCGTGGGCGCGGGGCGCCATATCTTTGCTGCGGTCGCCGCATTGACGGTGGCGGCCTGCGCCGCGCCGAACCAGATGGAGAGCTATGTGGGCCGCCCCATCGGTGAGGCGGTTCTGGACCATGGCAGCCCGACCGAGGTTTTCCAGCTGTCGGACGGGCGCCGCGCATATCAGTGGGAATTGACCAAGACAGGCTTTCGCCCCTCGCCGCGGCCCCGCATCGGCGTGGGCGTCGGAATCGGCACGGGCGGCTGGGGGGGCGGCTTGACCACCATCGGCACTGATTACATTCCCTATTCCAAGACCTGCCGCTACACCCTGATAAGCGACAAGCGTGGCGATGACTGGATCGTCAGCGAATTTCGCAAGCCGACCCCGGGTTGCGCCTGATGCGCGCGGTGCGGGGGCATTTTTCGGCGCTGCTGGCCCTCGCGGCGGCACTTGCCTTGGCGGGCTGCGCGACGACAGACGGCGGCGCGGGCGAGTCGGGACTGCCCTTCACGCCCGAGTATCGCGGCGTCAAGACCGACCTTCTGGATGGCGATCTGGTGAATTTTCACGTATCCATGAGCGGCGCGCGCGGCAGCGCCGATATTGCGCGCTATGCGGAATGCGCCGCGGCGCAATATGCGCTGATCCGCGGATACGGATTTGCGCGTCATGTGCGCACGAATATCGCGGATGAGGGTGGCATCTGGCGCGCTGATGCGGTTTATACGATCTCGCCTGCCTTGCCGCGCGGGCTGAAAACAATCGACGCCGAAGTCGTGGCCGCCGATTGTGCGGAAAACGGAATACCGATGGTATGAGGACCTGATGGCTGAATTCTTTACCACCCCTGCGGGGACCCTCCTGCTGATTTTTGCGCAATGCCTTGCGATGCTCGGCTTTGTGATGATCAGCCTTCTGTTCCTCGTCTATGGCGACCGCAAGATCTGGGCCGCTGTGCAGATGCGTCGCGGCCCTAACGTGGTGGGCGTGTTCGGCCTGCTGCAATCCGTGGCCGACGCGCTGAAATACGTCATCAAGGAAGTGGTGGTGCCGGCGGGCGCGGACAAGACCGTGTTCATCATGGCCCCCATTGTCAGCTTTGTTCTGGCCGTCATCGCCTGGGCGGTGATTCCCATGGCCGATGGCTGGGTGCTGTCGGATATCAACGTGGCCATTCTCTACGTCTTCGCCGTCTCCTCGCTGGAGGTTTACGGCGTGATCATGGGCGGCTGGGCGTCGAACTCAAAGTATCCGTTCCTCGGCTCGCTCCGCTCGGCGGCGCAGATGATCTCGTATGAGGTCAGTCTCGGCCTGATCATCGTCGGTGTCATCATCTCGACCGGCAGCCTCAATTTTGGCGAGATCGTCGCGGCGCAGGATACGAAATACGGCTTCTTCGGCTGGTACTGGCTGCCGCATCTGCCGATGGTCTTCCTTTTCTTCATCTCCTGCCTGGCCGAGACGAACCGCCCGCCCTTCGATCTGCCCGAGGCCGAGTCGGAACTGGTCGCCGGCTACCAGGTCGAATATTCCGCGACGCCCTTCCTTCTCTTCATGGCCGGCGAGTATATCGCGATCTTCCTGATGTGCGCGCTGACCTCGCTGCTGTTTTTCGGCGGCTGGCTGTCGCCGATCCCTGGCCTGCCCGACGGCGTGCTGTGGATGGTCGGCAAGATGGCGTTCTTCTTCTTCCTCTTCGCGATGGTCAAGGCGATCACGCCGCGCTACCGCTATGACCAGTTGATGCGCATCGGCTGGAAGGTATTCCTGCCGCTGAGCCTCGCTTGGGTGGTGATCATCGCCTTCCTCGCGAAGTTCGAAGTTCTGGGCGCGTTCTGGGCCCGCTTCGCGATGGGGAGCTAAGGCAGTGGGACGGGAGACCCGCTGGAATGGCGCGGTCAATGAGGGTAAGACGCGGCTGAAGACCGAGACTCAGGCCGAAGCGACAACAAGGAGCTGACGAAATGGCGAATATCGACTATGGACGCGCAGCCGGTTACTTTCTGCTGAGCGATGTGTGGAAAGGGCTGGGGCTGGGGCTCAAGTATTTCTTCGCGCCCAAGGCTACGCTGAACTACCCGCATGAAAAGGGTTATCTATCGCCGCGCTTTCGGGGCGAGCATGCGCTGCGCCGTTATCCCAATGGCGAAGAGCGCTGCATCGCCTGCAAGCTCTGCGAGGCGATCTGCCCGGCGCAAGCCATCACCATCGACGCCGAGCCGCGCGACGATGGAAGCCGCCGCACCACGCGCTACGACATCGACATGACGAAATGCATCTATTGCGGTTTCTGTCAGGAGGCATGCCCCGTCGATGCCATCGTCGAAGGTCCCAATTTCGAATTCTCGACCGAAACCCGCGAAGAGCTGTTCTACGACAAGGACAAGCTGCTGGAGAATGGCGACCGCTGGGAGGCCGAGATTGCCCGCAACCTCGAACTGGATGCGCCCTACAGATGAGCGACGCGAAAAACCCCTTCGAGCAGATGATGCGCCAGATGCAGGACATGGCCAAGGCCATGAATCCAGCGATGGAAGCGTTCTCGCCCAAGGCCTTCGAGGCGATGTGGCAGACCATGCCGCGGGATCTGATGGAGATGACCTTCGGCAAGGGCTTGAACCCCGATGGGCTTGATGCCAAGACGCGCCTGCTGCTGACGCTGGCAGGGCTGACCATGCAGGGCGCGCAGGCTGATACGGCGGTGCGCCTCACCGTGCGCCACGCCCTCGAGGCAGGCGCGACCAAAGCCGAGATTGCCGAAACCATCGCAACCATGTCGATGTTCGCCGGCGTTCCGGCCACCACCCGCGCGATGGATCTTGCCCGCGAAGTGCTGGACGGGGACAACGAGGAAGGAAAAGACACATGACCGCTATGGCATTTGCCTTCTATCTTTTTGCAATTTCGGCGCTGACCGGTGGCCTCTTTACCGTCATCAGCCGCAACCCGGTGCATTCGGTGCTCTGGCTGATCCTCAGTTTCATCAGCTCTGCGGGCCTTTTCGTGCTGCTGGGCGCCGAATTCGTCGCCATGCTGCTGGTCATCGTCTATGTCGGCGCGGTCGCGGTGCTGTTCCTCTTCGTCGTGATGATGCTGGACGTGGATTTCGCCGAGCTGAAGGCCGAGATGGCCAAGTACATGCCGCTTGCGCTGCTGATCGCCGTGATCCTTCTGATGCAGTTCGGCATCGCCTTTGGTGCGTGGGAAGTCTCGGCCGGGGCCGAGGCCGCCGCTGCCGCACCGGCGCCGGTGGATGTGCATAACACGGCCGCGCTGGGTCTGCTGCTTTATGACAAGTATTTCCTTCTCTTCCAGCTGGCGGGGCTGATCCTGCTGGTCGCCATGATCGGGGCCATCGTTCTGACGCTGCGCCACCGCGTCGACATCAAGCGGCAGAACGTGCTGCACCAGATGTGGCGCGATCCCAAAAAGGCGATGGAGTTGAAGGACGTCAAACCGGGGCAGGGCCTCTAGGCGCCCGCCCCATCAATCAATACGGGGCCTGCGGGCCTCGTCACAAACCAAGGATGAAACGCATGTCCAGAAATACGATTGTCGTGCTCGTGGTGGTGCTGATCATCATCTTTGGCGGATATTCTCTGATCGGCTAGTCAGCCGCCAAGGCGCCCAGCCAGAGGCGCGCGACAGGAAAGACTGAGGGACAGACATGATCGGAATTGAACATTACCTGACGGTGGCGGCGACGCTGTTCGTCATCGGCATCTTCGGGCTCTTCCTGAACCGCAAGAACGTCATCATCCTGCTCATGTCGATCGAGCTGATGCTGCTGGCCGTGAACATCAATCTCGTTGCCTTCTCCAGCTTTGCCGGCGATCTGGCGGGGCAGGTGTTCACCCTTCTGGTCCTGACCGTCGCCGCCGCCGAGGCCGCGATCGGCCTTGCGATCCTGGTCTGCTTCTTCCGCAACCGCGGCACGATCGCGGTCGAAGACGTCAACGTGATGAAGGGCTGAGATCATGGAAAAGATCATTCTCTTTGCCCCTCTGGTGGGCGCGATCATCTCGGGCTTCGGCTGGCGCATCATCGGAGACAAGGGCGCGCAGTGGGTTTCGACCGCGCTCCTCTTCCTTGCCTGCGCGCTCAGCTGGGTGGTCTTCATCGGCCATGACGGCACGACGCAGCAGATCCATATCCTCGACTGGATCCAGTCGGGCCTCCTAGATACCAGCTGGTCGATCCGGATGGACCGGCTGACCGCGATCATGCTGATTGTCGTCACCTCGGTTTCGGCGCTCGTGCACCTTTATTCGATGGGCTACATGGCCCATGACCATAATTTCAAGGACAGCGAGAGCTATCGCCCCCGCTTCTTTGCCTACCTGTCGCTCTTCACCTTCGCGATGCTGATGCTGGTGACCGCAGACAATCTGGCGCAGATGTTCTTCGGCTGGGAGGGTGTGGGCCTTGCCTCGTACCTGCTGATCGGCTTCTACTACCGCAAGCCTTCGGCCAATGCCGCCGCGATCAAGGCTTTCGTCGTCAACCGCGTTGGCGATTTCGGGTTTGCGCTGGGGATCATGGCGCTATTCCTGCTGACCGACTCGATCCGCTTTGACGATGTGTTCGCCGCCGCGCCGCAACTGGCCGAGACGAACCTGCGCTTTCTCTGGACGGACTGGAACGCGGCCAACCTGATCGCCTTCCTCCTCTTCATCGGAGCGATGGGCAAATCCGCGCAGCTTGGCCTGCACACATGGCTGCCCGACGCGATGGAAGGCCCGACGCCTGTCTCGGCTCTGATCCACGCGGCAACGATGGTGACCGCGGGCGTTTTCCTGATCTGCCGCATGAGCCCGATCATGGAATATGCGCCCGAGGCGCTGCTTTTCGTGACGTTTATCGGCGCGACCACGGCATTCGTCGCGGCGACGATCGGCCTTGTGCAGAACGATATCAAGCGTGTGATCGCCTATTCGACCATGAGCCAGCTGGGTTACATGTTCGTCGCGGCTGGCGTTGGTGCCTATTCGGTGGCGATGTTCCACCTGCTGACTCATGCCTTCTTCAAGGCAATGCTCTTCCTTGGCGCCGGCTCGGTCATCCACGGGATGCATCACGAGCAGGACATGCGGAACTATGGCGGCCTTCGCAAGAAACTGCCCTACACGTTCTGGGCCATGATGATCGGCACGCTGGCCATCACCGGCGTGGGCATTCCGCTGACGCATATCGGCTTTGCCGGCTTCCTCAGCAAGGACGCGGTGATCGAGAGTGCATGGGCTGGCACGGCAGGCGGCTATGCGTTCTGGATGCTGGTGATTGCCGCACTGATGACCAGCTTCTACAGCTGGCGCCTGATGTTCCTGACCTTCTTCGGCACCGCGCGCGGCGACAAGCACACGCATCAGAACGCGCATGAATCGCCCATGGTCATGCTGGTCCCACTGGGCGTGCTGGCCATCGGCTCGATCTTTGCGGGCATGATCTGGTATGGCAGCTTCTTTGGCGATCACGCGCAGATCAACCGCTTCTTCGGCATCCCGGCGAATCACGCCGAGGCGAGCGAGGGCGAGGGCACCCACGGTGAGGGCGCCGTGGCAGCCACCGAAGAGCTGGCCGAGGGTGATGTCGCCGCCGCAGCCGATGCGGTGACCGCCGATATTCCCGAAGGCGAGGCCACCGAGGCGGGCGAGGCCCATGCCGAGGCGGAGGCGCCCGGCGGCGTCGTTCCCGGCATCGCGCCCGAGGGCGCGATCTACATGGGTGCGAACAACACCGTGATCGACGACGCGCATCACGCGCCGGTCTGGGTCAAGGTCAGCCCGTTCATCGCCATGGCCATCGGCTTTCTCATCGCAATGTGGTTCTACATCTGGAGCCCGGCGACTCCCGGCAAATGGGTGGCTGCGCAGCGTCCGCTCTACAACTTCCTGCTGAACAAATGGTATTTCGACGAAATTTACGACGTGATCTTCGTTCAGCCTGCCAAGAAACTGGGCGGCTTCCTATGGAAGCGCGGTGACGGCGGCGTCATCGACGGCGGCATCAACGGGCTGGCGATGGGTATCGTGCCCTTCTTTACCCGCCTCGCGGGGCGCGCGCAGTCCGGCTATATCTTTACCTACGCCTTCGCCATGGTGATCGGGATCGCGGTCCTCGTCACATGGATGACGTTCACCGGAGGGGCAAACTGATGGAAAACGTTCTGTCGATCACCACGTTCATCCCCCTCATCGCGGCGGCCATCCTGGCTATCTTTCTGCGGGGCGAGGACGCGGCAGCACAGCGCAACGCCAAATGGGTGGCATTGGCCGCGACCGTCGTGACATTTGTCGTCTCGCTTTTCATCCTGCTCGATTTCGACCCGTCCAATACCGGCTTTCAGTTCGTGGAAGAGCGTGAATGGCTGCTGGGCCTGCAATACAAGATGGGGGTTGACGGGATCAGCGTCCTCTTCGTGATGCTGACCACCTTCATGATGCCGCTGACCATCGCCGCATCGTGGAACGTCAAGACGCGGGTCAAGGAATACATGGTCGCGTTCCTCATCCTCGAGACGTTGATGCTGGGCGTGTTCATGGCGCTGGACCTGGTGCTGTTCTACCTCTTCTTCGAGGCGGGCCTGATCCCGATGTTCCTGATCATCGGCATCTGGGGCGGCAAGGAGCGTATTTACGCCGCGTTCAAGTTCTTCCTCTACACGTTCCTCGGGTCGGTCCTGATGCTGGTCGCGATGGTTGCCATGTTCTCGGATGCCGGCACCACGGATATTCCCACGCTGATGCGGCACGCCTTCGATGCCGAAACATTCAACGTGCTCGGCTTCTCCGTCGTGGGCGGCATGCAGACGCTGATGTTCATCGCCTTCTTTGCCAGCTTTGCGGTCAAGATGCCGATGTGGCCGGTGCATACCTGGCTGCCCGATGCGCACGTTCAGGCGCCGACCGCAGGCTCGGTCGTGCTGGCCGCGATCCTGCTGAAAATGGGCGGCTATGGCTTCCTGCGGTTCAGCCTGCCGATGTTCCCCATCGGCTCCGAAGTCATGACGCCGCTGGTGCTGTGGATGTCGGCGATTGCGATCGTCTACACGTCTCTCGTTGCGCTGGCGCAGGCGGACATGAAAAAGCTGATCGCCTATTCGTCGGTTGCACATATGGGCTATGTGACGATGGGCATCTTCGCGGCCAACCAGCAGGGCATCGACGGTGCGATCTTTCAGATGCTGTCGCACGGCTTCATCTCGGGGGCGCTCTTTCTCTGCGTTGGCGTGATCTATGACCGGATGCACACGCGCGAGATCGACGCCTATGGCGGCCTTGTGAACCGGATGCCGGCCTATGCGCTGATCTTCCTCTTTTTCACCATGGCCAATGTCGGCCTGCCGGGCACCTCGGGCTTTGTGGGCGAATTCCTGACGCTGATCGGGGTGTTCCAGGTCAACACATGGGTCGCGCTGGTCGCCACCTCGGGCGTGATCCTTTCGGCGGCCTATGCACTCTGGCTCTATCGCAGGGTGGTGCTGGGCGATCTGATCAAGGAAAGCCTCAAGTCGATCAGCGACATGACCGGCCGCGAGCGGGCGATCTTTGCGCCGCTGGTGGTGATGACCCTGCTTCTGGGCGTCTACCCGTCGCTGGTCACCGATATCATCGGCCCTTCGACCGAGGCGCTGATTTCGCAATATGACACCGCGCTGGCAGATGGACGCGCCGCCGTCCAGACCGCCGAAGCCGCGCATTGAGGAGGCCCAGATGATCCAGGCTGATCTGAATATTATCCTGCCCGAGATCGTCATCGCGGTCTACGCGATGCTGGCCCTTCTGGGGGCGGTCTACACGATCAAAGACAAGGCCGCTGGCGTCCTGATCTGGCTAACCGCCGCGCTCTTCGTCGCGATGGCCTTCTGGATCGGCACGACCGGATCCGGCACGCATGTGGCCTTCTCGGGCATGTTCATCGACGACGGGTTCTCGCGCTTTGCCAAGATCATGATCCTGATCAGCGCCGCTGCGGTGATGGTGATGGGGCAGGATTACATGGCGCGGCGCGGCATACTGCGGTTCGAATATCCGATCCTCATCGCGCTTGGCACTGTCGGCATGATGATGATGGTCAGCGCCGGGGATCTGATGTCGCTCTATATGGGGCTCGAGCTGCAATCGCTGGCCCTTTATGTCGTCGCCTCCCTGCGCCGTGACAGTGCCAAGTCGACCGAGGCGGGCCTCAAGTATTTCGTGCTGGGCGCGCTCAGCTCGGGGATGCTGCTTTATGGCGCGTCGCTGGTCTATGGTTATGCGGGCACAACCGGATTTGCGGGCATCATCGATGCCGCCGAGGGCCGTGCGCCTCTGGGTCTGCTCTTGGGCCTCGTCTTCGTCATGTCGGGCCTTGCTTTCAAGGTCAGCGCCGTGCCGTTCCACATGTGGACGCCCGACGTCTATGAAGGCTCGCCAACGCCGGTCACCGCCTTCTTCGCCACGGCGCCCAAGGTGGCCGCGATGGCCCTTTTCGCGCGGGTCGTGTTCGATGCCTTCGGGGGGATCATCCCCGACTGGCAGCAGATCATCGCCGTGCTGAGCGTGCTGTCGATCTTCTGGGGCAGCTTTGCCGCGATCGGGCAGACGGATATCAAGCGCCTGTTGGCCTATTCGTCCATCGCCCATATGGGCTTTGCGCTGATGGGCCTCGCCTCGGGGACCGAGTTCGGCGTGCAGGCGATGCTGATCTACATGGCGATCTATGTCACGATGAACGTCGGCACCTTTGCTTTTGTCCTCTCGATGCAGAAGGATGGCCTTCCGACGACGGATATCCGCAGTCTGAACCTCTATTCCAAGGCCCATCCGGGCCGGGCGCTCGCGATGCTGGTGCTGCTGTTCTCCTTGGCGGGTGTGCCGCCGCTGGTCGGGTTCTTCGGTAAGTTCTACGTGCTGCGCGCGGCCTATGAGGGCGGGCTTGTCTGGCTGGCTGTGCTGGGCGTCGTCGGATCGGTGATTGGGGCGTTTTACTACCTGCGCATCGTCTACTACATGTATTTCGGCGAAGAGGGCGAGACGCTGGACCCGCCGGGATCGGCCGTGCTTTGGGGTTTCCTCATGGTGTCGGCGGCGATCATCGGGCTGGCCTGGCTGCCGGGGATCAACCTTTTCGGCATCGAAGGGGCCGCGCAGGCAGCGGCGGCGACGCTGGTCAACTGAGCGGATTGCCCCATATGTGCAATCAAGGTGACGCGCCACGGCGCGTCGCTTTTGTTTTTACAGACCTTCGGTCTGAGCACGCTCTGCGCGGGAGTATTTGAAGAACGATGAAAGATCCGGATTGGCCAGAAGAGTATGCGCGCCGCATGCTGGGCGAGGTGGATAGCACCAATGCCGAGGGGCTCCGTCTTGCGCGGACCCTGGCGGGGCCGACCTGGATCTTTGCGCAGCGGCAGGTGGCCGGGCGTGGCAGGCGAGGGCGTGCATGGGCCGATCCCGCCGGAAATTTCGCGGCCTCCCTGGTGCTGAGGCCCGAGGGCGCGCCGGGGCGGGCGGCGTTGCGGTCCTTCGTGGCGGCGCTGGCGCTGCATGACGCACTGAGCGCACTGGCGCCCCATGTCGATCTGGCGCTGAAATGGCCCAATGACGTACTGCTGTCGGGGGGCAAGTTGGCCGGGATATTGCTGGAAGGGGCCAGCAGCGCGGAGCGGATGGAGCATCTGGTGATCGGCTTTGGCGTCAACCTGGCCGAGACGCCGCCTCGGGGCGATGCGGCAGTGGCGCCTGTGTCCTTGCGGGACGGTGCGGGAGTTGACGTGCCGCCCGAGGCACTGCTGGGCCATCTGGCCGCCGCCTATGCACGGCGCGAGGCCGAGTTCGTCGCCGAAGGGTTTGCGCCCATTCGGGACGCGTGGCTGGCGCGAGCCGCGCGGCTGGGCCAGGAGGTGATCGCACGCACCATGCAAGGGGAGACGCGCGGCATTTTCGAGACGGTGGACGCGGATGGCCAACTGGTTCTATCTACGCCGGGCGGTCGCCGGGTCATTCCGGCTGCGGATGTTTTCTTTGCGCAGGGGGCGGCGTGATGCTGTTGGCGATTGATTGCGGGAATACCAATACGGTCTTTTCCATCTGGGACGGGACGGAATTTCTGTGCACGTTGCGCACGTCCACCCATCATGCGCGCACGGCGGATGCCTATTTCACCTGGTATTCGACCCTTGTGAAGCATTACGGCATCGAGGTGGACATTACCGATGTGATCATTTCCTCGACGGTGCCGCGCGTGGTGTTCAACCTGCGCGTCTTTGCGGACCGTTTCTTTGGCTGCCGGCCGATCGTGGTGGGCAAGCCCGATTGCGCGCTGCCTGTGCAGCCGCGCGTCGATGCGGGCACGCTGGTGGGGCCGGACCGGCTGGTGAACACGGCGGGCGCCTATTCGCGGCATGGGGGTGATCTGATCGTAGTGGACTTCGGCACCGCCACCACCTGCGACGTAGTGGCCGAGGATGGCGCCTATGTGGGCGGGGTCATCGCGCCGGGCGTCAACCTCAGCCTCGAAGCGCTGCACATGGCCGCCGCGGCCCTGCCGCATGTGGATGTGACGACTCCGCCGCGCGTGATCGGCACCAATACTGTCGACTGCATGCAGTCGGGGGTCTACTGGGGCTATATCGGCCTTGTGAAGGGCCTTTGTGACAAGATCCGGGCCGAGTATGCGCGCCCGATGAAAGTGATCGGAACGGGCGGCCTTGCACCGCTCTTTGCTCAGGGCGCCGATCTGTTCGATGAAATTGAAGATGATCTGACGATGCACGGCCTGACCGTGATCCACGACTACAACAAGAAAGGCTGATGCCTCATGAGCAATGAACGTGTAATCTATCTGCCCCTCGGCGGGGCGGGCGAAATCGGTATGAACGCCTATGTCTACGGCTATGGAAAACCCGGCAAGGAAAAGCTGATTCTCGTCGATCTGGGCGTGACATTCCCCGATATGGATGGCAGCCCCGGCGTGGACCTGATCCTGCCCGACATCTCGTGGCTGCAAAAGCGCAAGAACGACCTGGAGGCGATCTACGTCACCCACGCCCACGAGGACCATGTGGGCGCAATCGCGCATTACTACGCGCAACTGGGCGCGCCGGTCTATGCGCGCGCCTTCACCGCCAATATCGCACGGCGCAAGCTGGCCGAGCATGGGCATCCCGAAAAATCGGTCAAGGTGGTGCAGCCCTGGCCCGAGACAGTCAAAAGCGGACCCTTTACCGTGGGGTTCGTACCGATTTCGCACTCCATCCCCGAAAGCTCGGCCCTCGTGATCGACACGCCCAAGGGGCGCATCGTGCATACCGGGGATTTCAAGATCGACACCAGCCCCGGCGTGGGCGAGCCCTTTGATCACGCGATGTTCGAAGAGATCGGCAAGGACGGTGTTCTGGCGCTGATGTGCGATTCCACCAACGTGTTCAGCCAGCATGAGGGGCGCTCTGAATCCACCGTCGGCCCCGAGATCGAGAAGCTGGTGGCCTCGGCCAAGGGCATGGTCGCCGCGACCACCTTTGCCAGCAACGTGGCGCGCGTGCTGACACTGGCCGAGGCGGGCGAGCGGGCCGGGCGCAGCGTCTGCCTGATGGGGCGCGCGATGCGCCGCATGATCGAAGCGGCTGTCGAGACGGGCGTGCTGAAGAACTTTCCGTCCACGGTCAGCCCAGAAGAGGTCAAGAACCTGCCGCGCGACAACGTGATGCTGATCGTCACCGGTAGCCAGGGCGAGCGGCGCGCCGCATCCGCGCAGCTGGCGAATGGCAAGTATCAGGGCGTGACGCTGAAAGAGGGGGATCTGTTCCTCTTCTCGTCCAAGACGATCCCGGGCAATGAGCGCGGCGTCATTCGCATCATGAACCAGTTCTCGGAAATGGGCGTTGATGTGGTGGATGATGATTCCGGCCGCTATCACGTGTCGGGCCATGCCAACCTCCCCGATATCGAGGCAATGCATGACTTGATCAAGCCGCAGATCGTAGTGCCGATGCATGGTGAACACCGCCATCTGCGGGAGCATGTAAAGATTTGCAATGCCAAGGGCGTACGCGGCGTTCTTGCGGTCAATGGCATGATGATCGATCTGACCGCCAAATCGCCCGGCCCTGCCGAACATATCGAGACAGGCCGCACCTATCTGGACGGCACGGTACGGATCGGCGCGCTGGACGGGGTTGTGCGCGACCGGATCCGCATGGCGCTGAACGGGCATGTCACGGTCAACGTGATCCTCGACGAGGATAACGAGAGCCTTGGCGATCCCTGGTGCGAGATCAAGGGCCTGCCCGAGACGGGCACCTCCAACGCTCCACTGGTGGACGTGCTGGAAGAGGATCTGGCGCAGTTCCTGAACCGTGCGGCCAAGAAGACGCTGGCCGATGAGGACAAGCTGGACGACGAGCTGCGCCGCATCACGCGCCAGTCGGCCAGCAACGAAATCGGCAAGAAGCCGGAAATCACCGTGATTGTGAGTCGCCTGACCTGATCGCAGAGGCAGATGCTGAATACGAAAACGCCCCGGCCATCATCATGGCCGGGGCGTTTTGCATGTCCGGTACTGAGGTGGATCAACCCGCGCGGCGATCCTCAAAGCTGAGAGCGATGAAGCTGGGCAAATGATCGCCCATGCCGACGACCTTGTTGTCGCCGCCATTGCCATTGCCCGAGCGGCCACGCCCGCCACGGCTGCGCGAGCGAGAAGATTTGCTCTCCTGCTGAGCGTCCTGAGCGGGCTCGTCCTGCTTGGCGTCACTGCGCGGCTCGAGCTGCTTGGTATCTGGCTGCTTGGCCTCGGGCTGCGGGCTATCTGCCTTGGCGGGCTGCTCCGGGGCTGCATCCTTGGGCGTGTCGGCCTGATCGCGCGGCGCGTCGCCCGGTTTGCGGCGGCTGCGGGTGCGGCGCGGCTTGGCAGGTTTGCTCTCGTCGGCGGCGGTATCAGGCGCGTCCTGTGCTGGCGCGGCATCCTCTGCATGGCCCAACGGATTGGGCAGGCGCGGGATGTCCTTCTGGATCAGCGCCTCGATCGCGGCCATGTTCTTTTCGTCCTTGGGCACGCAGATCATCATCGCCTTGCCGTCGCGGCCCGCGCGGCCGGTACGTCCGATGCGGTGGACATAATCCTCGGGATGCGAGGGCACATCGAAGTTGAAGACATGGCTGACCGCCGGCACGTCGAGGCCGCGCGCGGCCACGTCCGACGCGACGAGAATGCGCAGATCGCCTGCGCGGAAGCCATCAAGCGTGCGCGTGCGCTGGCTCTGGTCCAGGTCGCCATGGATGGGCGCGGCATCATAGCCATATTTCTTGAGCGATTTGGCGACTGTATCGACGTCGATCTTGCGATTGCAGAAGACGATGGCGTTGGTGCATTTGTCGCCCTCGCCGTCGATCATCATGCGCAGCACCTTGCGCTTTTCGCTCGCCTCTCGGTCGCGGCGCGAGCCTTTGAACATCACGACGCCCTGCTCGATCGTCTCGCTGGCGGTGGCTTGCCGGGCGACCTCGACCCGCTCGGGGTTGCTGAGGAAGGTGTTGGTGATCCGCTCGATCTCGGGCGCCATCGTGGCGCTGAAGAAGAACGTCTGGCGCGTGAAGGGCGTGAGTGAAAAAATGCGCTCGATATCGGGAATGAAGCCCATGTCCAGCATCCGGTCCGCCTCGTCTACGACCATGATCTGCACGCCGGTTAGCAAGAGTTTGCCGCGCTCGAAATGGTCCAGAAGGCGGCCGGGAGTCGCGATCAGCACGTCAACGCCCTTGTCGATCAGCTTGTCCTGCTCCTTGAAGCTGACGCCGCCGATCAGCAGCGCCTTGGTCAGTTTCAGATGCTTGGAATAGGTGTCGAAATTCTCGGCCACCTGCGCGGCCAATTCGCGCGTCGGGCAAAGCACGAGGCTGCGCGGCATGCGCGCGCGAGCGCGACCACGGGCCAGCAGCGACAGCATGGGCAGCGTGAAGCTGGCCGTCTTGCCGGTGCCGGTCTGGGCGATGCCCAAAACGTCGCGCCCTTCCAGCGCGGGGGGAATCGCGCCGGCCTGAATGGGGGTGGGGCTGGTGTAGCCAGCCTCGTCGATGGCCTTTAGGACCTTCGGGTTCAGATTTAAGTCGGAAAATTTAGTCATGTATATCCGTAGCTTACGGACACAACTTGGCCCGCACGTCTGATCGGGTCCGGGCCCGTACGGCCCCGTGGTTCTCCACATATGTGGACCCTTGACGCGCATTTATCCCAAGATTGGGGGAATGGTCAATCGGCCGTGCCGTTTCGCGGTCAATGGGCGGTATTTGGCGCTGATTGTTGCCTTCTTTGCTATAATTTGCGCGAAGGGCTGCGGGCGTCAGCATTGGCCGGGGAACACGCGGGCGCGCGCGCCCTCCAGATCGAGGTCGATCCGGTGCAGAAGCCCGTGTGCCTCCAGCCGCGCGCGAAGCTCGGGTGTGGCGATGCAGACCTCCTGGTAGAAATGGCGCAACGCCTCTTCGCCGCCCTCGGTTTCGATCGCAGTAAAGAGCGCGTGCATCGTGATGGGTATACTGGGCGCGCCCTGAAGGTCCGGACGATAGGATCCGGCGTTCAGGCGGTATCGGTAGGCATGCTGCCATGCTTGCCAACTGGGCGCGTGCAGATGACATAGGAGTGTATCGTTGAGATCGACATCATTGGGCATCCGACCCGACGCGCCGAATGCGTTGTGGATGCGCAGGCTGACATCGTCAAATCCGGTGCGCACGAAAATCTTGCCCGCGACATGGCTGAGAAACCCGCCATTCAATAGCGCACCGTAGCTGGGATAGATCTCCTGCGTCTGGCGGTTGCGTGGCTGCTGGCGCGGATGGCAGGCCTTGAACCATTGGGGCGCGCCACCGCCCGGCTGGGCCAGCGCCTCGACAGGCCGGATGCGTGCCGTGCGCGTATTTGCGGGCAGGGCGGCAAGCTGACGTGCCAGTGGCACATCGCCCGGCATCAGGAATTCGTCCACGTCGATGTGACCCAGCCAGTCAACGCCGGGGCCCCGGCGGTAGGCGCGGGTGGCATTGGCGCTCTGCCGGGCCTGATGCTTGGCCGGGCGCTGGCGCCGCTTGGCCCAATAGGCGTCATCGGTAACCGTGACAGTGCAGCGCTGATCGGCGCGCAGGGCGCGTCGCGCCTTGGGGCAATCCTCGTCGAGGTAGATATGCAGGCGATGTGCGCCAAGCTCCAGGTGATGCGCGGCAAACGCAAGGATGTTCTCGGCGGGCGCCTTGATGGTCGACACGAGGCCCCATGTGATTTCAGTCATGCCGCCCGTCCGTGACTTCCCCGCGCGAAGTTATGCGCCGCCCGCAGGATGCAGCGCCCGCCAAACGCTTGCAAGCGGCCTCTGCCGCGTGGCCGATCCGACATGTTTGAGTAAAATTTTACACAGCGAGTTGATCGACGCACGGGAGTGATGTCAGTTTGGAGTGTGACGAGTGGTGGAGTGACAATGTTTCGAGTTCTAATGGTGTGTGTTTGCACCGCGCTTGTCATGGTCTCGATCGGCGCCGGCTATGCGGGCGAGGGTCAGGGCCAGGGGCAGGTCGCACAGCAAGGCAGCGCAACGCAGGGAGGTCCTGCGTCAGCAGAGGCCATGCCACGCGCGGCGATGCCCTGCGGCGACCTCCCCACAGATCTCAGCGACGCGCGCCTCGGGCTGCTGGTCCGTGCGCTTGATCCCGGCGCGGTTGCGCATGGCAATGGCTGGCGGCTGAGCATCGAGGGCCAGATCGTCCTGTTGGTGACTGACAGCGCCGCGGGCCGTCTGCGCGTGATGGTACCCATCCGCAGCGCCGATAACCTCGGCACTGACGACTTCCAGCGCATGATGCAGGCCAATTTCGATACCGCGCTCGACGGGCGCTATGCCATTGCCGACGGATTGATCTGGTCGCTTTTCGTGCGGCCCATCAAGGGGCTGGACAAGACGCAGCTGATATCGGGGCTGGCGCAGGTGGTGACACTGGCGCAGAGTTATGGCGTATCCTATGCCAGTGGGCCGCTGATCTTCGGGGGCGGTGACAGCGACCTGCCGCAGCGCAGCCTGCTCCAGCTTCTGCTGCAGCGGGGGCGCGACATCTGAGCAGGGTTGCATCTTGCACTCGTGCGGGCGGGGCTCTACATCCTGTCCGAAAGGCCGCGAGTGCGGCGGCAGATCGAGGAGCGCGCAGATGGCCATACTTGCCACCGATATCGAAGCGATGATCCGCGAGGCATTCCCCGATGCGCAGGTCAGCGTGCAGGGCGATGACGGCGCCCATTTCGCCGCCGAGGTGGTCGACCCCTCTTTTGCAGGAATGAACCGCGTTCAGCAGCAGCGCGCCGTCTATGCCGCGCTGAAGGGCAAGATGGATGGCCCCGCAGGGGAATTGCACGCCTTGGCCCTGACAACCCGCGCACCGGGCTGAGTGCCCGCGCAGTGCCACCCGAAAACCACCGGAAGGATACGAGATGAGCGACGCCAAGACCCGAATCGATGAAACCGTCAAAGCATCCGATGTGGTGCTGTTCATGAAAGGCAC
Source organism: Roseovarius maritimus (assembly GCF_043355895.2). Classification (NCBI taxonomy): domain Bacteria; kingdom Pseudomonadati; phylum Pseudomonadota; class Alphaproteobacteria; order Rhodobacterales; family Roseobacteraceae; genus Roseovarius; species Roseovarius maritimus. The sequence goes on along the minus strand of NZ_JBHFPF020000002.1, from coordinate 286,099 downwards.
AAAGGAAATGCCGCAATGCGGTTTCTCCAGCCGCGTGGCAGGAGTGCTGAACTTCATGGGCATCGACTATAGCGATGTGAACGTGCTCGAGGATGAAGCGATCCGCCAGGGGATCAAGGATTACTCCGACTGGCCTACGATCCCGCAGCTTTACGTCAAGGGCGAGTTCGTCGGCGGCTGCGACATCATCACCGAGATGACGCTGTCGGGCGAGCTTGACACTCTGTTCGAGCAGAACGGCGTGACCTACAACAAGGAAGCGGCGGAGAAGATCCGCGAAGCCAACGCCTGAGGCGATCCCTGCGCCGTGCGACCCGGTGGAATTTTTGAGTGCTTTCGCCCGGATTAAACAGAGGCGCGCTGCATGAGCGGCGCGCCTATGTCTTTGCGGCCCCCGCCAGAGCCGTCTGCAGATCGCCATAGCCGGTATGGCGATACTCGAAGGCGAGGCCCAATCGCGCGGCGCATTCCTCGGCCTTGGCATAGAGTGCCGGATCTTCGGTCTGGGCCTGATAGACAAGCTTGGTGTAATTTCCAAAGATCATGTCCCGGAGCTCGGGGTGGCGGTCCAGGCCCATGGGGCGCCAGACGAAAGCGTCGAACTGTTTGACCAGGAAATCGGTGAGGTAGAAGGCGGTGATTTCGTCCTCATGGCGACCGAAGGCGTCGTTGCCCTCGAAGAAGCTGTAGCAGTGAGGGCCGGCGATCATCTCGACACCCAGTTCGTCGCATTTGTCCTGAAGGAGTCCGCCGGTGCCGCAATCGGCATATGCGACGAAGATCCGGTCAAACTGTGTGCGATGCTTGAGGGTCGCGGCTTCGACTGCTTCGGTGATCTTCTCGGGGTAGAGATGGAGCTTGGCCGGAAGGCAGGCGAGGCTCATGTGATCCCACCCGTTCAGACGAATCAGGGCGAGGATTTCGCGCGCGAGTGCGCCGCAGGCGATGATCAGGATGCTTCCTGCCTGCGGCGCCGCGAGGCCGGTTTCGGTCAGCTCATGATCGGGGGGCAGGGTGCGCTGGGACAGGTCGGACATGGCGTATTCGGCTCCGTCGGGGTCTTCTGTGAATATAGGCGCGTGGGAAAGCTCATTCAAAGGAGGGACTTGGTCGGATGGTGGGGATGCGCGGCCGGATCTCGGCGCGGACATGCCGCTTGCAAGGTGCGCAGGAGCCGCGCGATGACGGTGCGGCAGTAGCTCAGAGAAAAGAGGCCGGATCCGCGATGGGCCCGGCCATTTTAGTGACTTTCAGGGACGGGCAACGCTTAGGCCGTTGCCGCCTGGTTGTGCTTGCGCGCCACGAAGTCCTTGGCCGTCTCGACCGCCACGGCGGCATCGCGGCAATAGGCATCGGCGCCGATGGCCTTGCCGAATTCCTCGTTGAGGGGTGCGCCGCCGACGAGGACGATGTAATCGTCGCGAATTCCCTGCTCGACCATCGTGTCGATGACGACCTTCATGTAGGGCATGGTCGTGGTCAGAAGGGCTGACATGCCGAGGATATCGGGGCCTTCGGTCTCAAGCGCGTTGAGGTAGTTCTCGACCGGATTGTTGATGCCCAGATCGACCACTTCGAACCCGGCGCCTTCCATCATCATCGAGACGAGGTTCTTGCCGATGTCGTGGATGTCGCCCTTGACCGTGCCGATCACCATCTTGCCGACGCGGGGCGCGCCCGTCTCGACCAGAAGCGGCTTGAGGATATGCATTCCGCCCTTCATCGCATTGGCGGCCAGCAGAACTTCGGGAACGAAGAGGATCCCGTCGCGGAAATCCTTGCCGACGATGGTCATCCCGCCGACAAGCGCCTTGGTCAGGATGTCGTAGGGAGTCCAGCCGCGCTCAAGCAGAATGTTGACACCCTCTTCGATCTCTTCCTTCAGACCGTCATAGAGGTCGTCGAACATCTGCTGGACAAGTTCGTCGTCGTCCAGATCCGCCAGGATGATGTCGTCTTGGTCTTCGGACATGATGGGATCCCCCTGCAGTGGAAGGGCCATTGGCCCCCCGGGTGTTTGCTTGCGCCACATTTCGTCAATTCGGGCCCGTGACACTTGGCGAATTACGACACTGGCCGCCTCTGGACCGACCTACAGGGTTCAATTCGTCGCGGGAAGAGCCGAAATATGCATGTTGATTATGGTGTTCTTGCATTTGTTCACTTTTTGTTCTAAATGTTGACGCATGGGCCAGCATCAGACATTTCCTTTCGGTATGGAGCGGCGCGCACGCGGCGCCGTCTCGAACGATGCGGGCCGGTTCGAGCGGCATGCGCGCCATTTCGAGGCGGATGGCTGGGAGGTGCAGGAGGAGGCGCCGCTGCGCACCTCGACGACCATCGAGGTGCCGCGCCGGATGGTCAGCTATAACCGCTCGCCCGATCTGCCGTTCGATCGCTCGATCAATCCCTATCGCGGGTGCGAGCATGGCTGCATCTATTGCTTTGCCCGGCCCACCCATGCCTGGCTGGGCCTGTCTGCGGGTCTCGATTTCGAGACGCGGCTTATTGCGCGGCCCGAGGCGCCAGAGGTTCTGGCGCGCGAGCTGCGGCACCGTGCCTATACCCCGCGCACCATTGCCATCGGGACCAATACGGACCCCTATCAGCCGATCGAGAAAAAGCACGAAATCATGCGCGCCTGCCTCAAGGTGCTGCGCGATTTCCGCCATCCGGTCGCCATCGTCACCAAGGGCATGCTGATCGAGCGCGATATCGACATCCTGAGCGATATGGCACGTAAGGGGCTGGTGCGCGTCGGCATCTCGGTCACGACGCTGGATGCGGAGCTGTCGCGCAAGCTGGAGCCGCGTGCGCCCGCGCCGCAGCGGCGGCTGGCGATCATCCGCGCGCTAAGCGACGCGGGCATCGAGACGCGGATCATGACCTCGCCCATCATTCCGGGCCTGACGGACCACGAGGTCGAATCGCTGCTCAAGGCGGGGCGCGATGCGGGCGCGATTGCCGCCAGCTGGATCATGCTGCGCCTGCCGCTGGAGGTGGCGCCGCTCTTTCGCGAATGGCTGGAGGCGCAGTACCCGGATCGGGCGGCGCGGGTCATGGGGCATGTCAGGGATATGCAGGGCGGCAAGGATTATGACAGCACATTCGGCACGCGGATGCGGGGCACCGGGCCCTATGCCCAGATGATCGCTCAGCGATTTGACGCGGCGCTGCGCCGCTATGACTATGCGCGCAAGCTGCCGGATTTGCGCTGCGATCTTTTCAGGCTACCCGCGCGAACGGGCGACCAGCTATCGCTGTTTTGAACGCGCGGAAGGCTTTTGGAAAAGCCCTCCGCGTTTTTTTAGGGACAGAAAGTTGAGCTAGCGCGCCGATCAGCCGCCGCGGCGGCGTGTGCGGCGCGGGGTGGGGGCATCGTCGCCGGTGCCGTCCACCGTCGAAGAGAATCCGCCCAGCGTTTCGGTGATTTGGTCCAGCGTCGGGCGCGGGCCGCGCTCGCGCGTGTCCAGCGCCTCGCGCATCTTCGACAGATGCTCGGGCATGGTCCCACAGCAGCCGCCGATGATGGTGGCGCCGGCATCGCGCGCGAGGCAGGCATATTCGGCCATCAATTCGGGCGTGCCGTCATAGTGGATATGGCCATCGACGAATTTCGGGATGCCCGCATTGCCCTTGGCGATGATCGGCCGCTCGCTGCCTTGGGCGACGAAACCCAGCACGGTGCGCAAGAGGTCGGACGCGCCGACGCCGCAATTCGCGCCATAGGCCAGCGGCTTGTAATCCAGTGTCTCAACCATGTCCGCCATGTCGGAGGAGGTCATGCCCATCATCGTGCGGCCCGCGGTATCAAAGCTCATCGTGCCGCACCAAGGCATGTCCGCCAGCCGAAACGCTTCGGCGGCGGCCTTGTATTCCTCTGGGGCCGAGATTGTTTCCAGCCACAGCACGTCCGCGCCGCCTTCTTTCAGGCCCTCGGCCTGCTCGTGGAACATCTCGACCGCGATCTCATGGGTCAGCGTGCCCATCGGCGCCATGATTTCACCCGTCGGCCCGACCGAGCCTGCAACGATCACGTCGCGGCCCGCAGTATCGGCCACTTCGCGCCCGATTTCGGCCGCCATGCGCGACAATTCGCGCGCGCGCTTCTGCGCACCGTGCAGCTTGAGGCGCGACGCGTTGCCGCCAAAGCTGTTGGTCAGGAAGAGGTCGCTCCCCGCATCGACGGCCATCTTGTAGAGCCTTGTGATCCGGTCCGGATGGGTCTCATTCCAGAATTCGGGCGCATCGCCCGATTCCAGCCCCATATTGAAAAGGTTGGTGCCCGTGGCCCCATCGGCCAGAATCCAGTCGCGCTGCGACATCATCCGGGAAAGTGCGTTGCTCATCAAATCATCCAAATGCGGTGTGGCGCCCGAACCGGGCAGGCTGGTAAATCATGGCTCATGTCTCATGGCCGGGCGCGCGCCGCAAACTCATATCGCGCATTTATAATGTGCGGCGCGCGAAAGCCTCAGTTTTCCGCGACCAGCTGCGCCTTGGCGGCGGCCATAAGCTCGGCACGCTTGGCGCGCACGGTGTCGGGATCGGCCTTGTCGCCCAAGTCGCCCGCGACCTTGCGGATCACGTCCTCGAACCCGGCTTCCTCGAAATCGGCCTTGATGACCTCGCGCACGTAGGCGTCGACCTCATCGCCGCTTTTGCCCAGAAGATCGGCGGCCCACTGGCCCAGCAGCTTGTTGCAGCGCGCCTCGGCCTTGAACTTCATCTCTTCGTCATGGGCGTATTTGTTCTCGAATGCGTTTTCGCGGTCCTTGAAAGTGTTCATCGGCGGTGTCCCTTCTTTTTGGCAATGGCGCGGTCTGCGTCCTTTCAGATATGGCCGCATGACGGCCTGACCGCAAGGGCGAGGCGTGCCCGCTTGCGGCAGGGCGGGCCTTGTTCTACATACAGGGCCATGACAGCGCGGGGATGTATCCCCATTGGCAAGGGTAGGCAGATCATGGCACGTCGCAAGAAGATTTACGAAGGCAAGGCCAAGACCCTCTATGAGGGCCCCGAGCCGGGCACGATTGTCCAGTATTTCAAGGATGACGCCACCGCGTTCAACGCCGAGAAGAAGGCCGTGATCGAAGGCAAGGGTGTACTGAACAACATCCTGAGCGAATATTTCATGACCGGGCTGAACAATATCGGCGTGCCGACGCACTTCCTGAAGCGCCTCAACATGCGCGAACAGCTGGTCCGCGCGGTCGAGATCATCCCGCTGGAAGTGATCGTGCGCAACTACGCTGCCGGCACTATGGCCAAGCGTCTGGGTCTGGAAGAGGGGGCACAATTGCCGCGCCCGATCGTCGAGTATTGCCTCAAGGATGACAAGTTGGGCGATCCGCTGGTCACCGAAGAGCATATCGCCGCCTTCGGCTGGGCCAGCCAGCAGGATCTGGACGACATGCTCAGCCTCGCGCTGCGCGTCAATGACTTCATGGCCGGTGTCATGTATGGCGTCGGGATCAAGCTGATCGACTTCAAGATCGAGATCGGCCGCGTCTATGACGGCGATTTCCAGCGCCTCATCGTCGCCGACGAGATCAGCCCCGACAGCTGCCGTCTGTGGGATATCGAGACAGGTCAAAAGCTGGACAAGGACGTGTTCCGCCGCGATCTGGGCAGCCTGACGGATGCCTATACCGAAGTCGCCAAGCGCCTTGGCGTGCTGCCCAAGGGCGCGACGCCCATGGCGCGGCCTACCCTGATCAACTGAAAACACCATTCCTGCGAGTGACCATGCCTGATTTTCCGCCCCCGATCATCTACCCCAAGACCCGAGGATTCCGCCGATGAAAGCCCGCGTTTACATCATGCTCAAAACGGGCGTTCTCGACCCGCAGGGCGAGGCCGTGCGCCACGCGCTGGGCAGCCTCGGCTTTGAGGGCGTCAATTCGGTGCGCCAAGGCAAGGTGATCGAACTGGATCTGGCCGATGGCACCGACGAGTCGACCATCAACGACATGTGCGAGCGCCTTCTGGCCAATACCGTGATTGAAAGTTATCGGGTGGAGATCCTCTGATGCACGCTGCCGTCGTCGTATTCCCCGGCTCCAACTGTGACCGGGATCTGGCCGTGGCGTTCGAGCGGGCAGGGGCCAGGGTGACCATGGTCTGGCACAAGGACACGTCGATGCCGGCTGGTATCGACATCATCGCCGTGCCCGGCGGTTTTTCGTTTGGCGATTACCTGCGCTGCGGCGCCATCGCGGCCAATTCGCCTATTTGCCGGTCGGTCAAGGCGCATGCGGACAAGGGCGGTTACGTGCTCGGCGTTTGCAACGGCTTTCAGATCCTGACGGAGACGCGCGTTTTGCCGGGCACGTTGCTGCGCAATGCAGGGCTGAAATATATCTGCCGCCCCGTGCCCCTGACCGTGACCACCGCCGACAGCCCCTTTACCTGTGGCTACGAGGCAGGCCAGACGATCACCGTCCCGATCGCCCATCATGACGGCAATTACCACGCCGATACCGATACACTAAAGGCGCTGGCCGACGAGGACCGCATCGCGTTTCGCTATGTCGATAACCCCAATGGCTCGGCTGACGACATCGCGGGCATCCTGTCGGCAAACCGCCGCGTGCTGGGCATGATGCCCCACCCCGAGCGGATGGCCGAGCCCGCGCATGGCGGCACGGACGGGGCGGCGATGTTCACCGGGCTGGTGAGGCAGCTGGAAAACGCCTGAAACGGGCGCCGGGCATGCGAAGGGCTTGAGGCGGCACCGTTGCCGCCGTAGCGTGTTGAGATGAGCAAAACCGATCCCTCGCGCTCCCCTGTCAAGGGCAGCCCCAAGCCGGCGCGGCCGCGTGCGGAGGACGATACACGCATGACCAGTTGGCGCGTGCGCATCGCGCTGATCGTGTTGACGGCGATTGCGATTGCGACGGTCTATGTGACCAACCGCCTGTTGACGGACCGCTTCACCCAGAACACGCGCAACCGGGCCGAGTTGCGTCTTGTGCTCTACTCCGGCAACCTGCTGAGCGAGCTACGTCAGAACGCCATCGTGCCGCAGCTCTTGGCGCGCGACCCGGCGCTGATTTCGGCACTCAATTCCAACAACTATTCGCAATCGACGCAGCGACTGATTTCCTTCGTGGACGAGATTGGCGCCGCGTCTCTGACCTTGCTGGACAATGACGGGCGAACCGTTGCCTCGACAGATCGCGAATCCTTGGGCGAATCGCACCGCACCAAGCCGTACTATGTCGATGCGACCCGCTCCAAGGATACGGTATTCACGCTGATCCAGCACGAAACGGGCCGGTTCGATTTCTACTATTCGCGCCGGGTCGAGAGCCAGGGTGCGCTGATCGGCGTCATCATGGTGGCCGTCGATCTGCACAAATACGAGCGCGCCTGGGCGGGCATTACCGATGCTGTCATCGTGACCGATTCCGAGGGCCGTATCATCCTGTCGACCGAGCCGCGCTGGCGCGGTGTGACCGAGGCCGAGGCGCTGGCCGAGCAGCCCGTCAGCAGCGCGTTCGAGCGCGCCATTCAGGCCACTGCCGACTGGACGCTCTTGCCCGCCGATGCCTATGTCAGCGGCGAGGCGGTGATGCGCGTCGAGGGGCGCGTGGCGTTTCGCGGCTGGCGCATCGCCAATTTCACCACCTTCGACTCGGTGCGCGAAAAGGTGAACGGCTTTCTCGCGCTGGAAATCATGGCCTTCGCGATTCTTCTGGCGATGGCATTCTATTTCCTCAGTCGCAAGACGGCTGTGCGCATGGCGCTCTTTCAGCGCGAGTCGGCAGAGCTTCGCGCATTGAACCTGCGGCTGCAGCGAGAAATCGCCGAACGCGAGCGCGTGCAGGAGAACCTTGCCGTGGCCGAACAGACGCTGGCGCAATCGTCGAAACTGGCGGCGCTGGGCGAGATGTCGGCCGCCGTCAGTCACGAGCTCAATCAGCCGCTGGCAGCGATGAAGACCTATCTGGCGGGCGCGCGCCTGCTGCTGACGCGCAACCGGCCGGACGAGACGCTATCGTCGTTCCAGCGGATTGACGATCTGATCGAGCGGATGGGCGCGATCACCCGGCAGCTGAAATCCTACGCGCGCCATTCGGGCGATACGTTCGAACCTGTAAACATAGGGGATGCGCTGGCCTCAGCGCTGTCGATGATGGAGCCGCAGCTGCGTCAGAGACGCGTCACGATCAACCGCACGCTACCGGATGAGCCGGTGATGGTGATGGGCGACCGGGTGCGCATCGAGCAGGTGATGATCAATCTTTTGCGCAATGCGCTGGACGCGACGCAGGCTGTGGACGACGCGCAGATCGATATCGTTCTGGCCGCGGGGTCGATGGCCGTGCTGACCGTTCGCGACAACGGCACCGGCATCAAGGATCTCGAAAACCTCTTCGAGCCTTTCCACACCACCAAGCAGCCGGGCGAGGGCGTGGGACTGGGGCTTGCCATTTCCTCGGGGATCGTCAACGACCTAGGCGGACGGCTGACCGCGCGCGATGCGGCAGCGGGCGGTGCTGTATTTGAGATGCGCCTCCCTATATTGACAGAAGAGACGCGTGCAGCGGAGTGACCGATATAATGGCCAATGCGATGAAGATTGCGATTGTCGACGATGAAAAGGATATGCGCCAATCAATCAGCCAATGGCTGGCGCTGTCGGGCTATGACACCGAAACGTTTGCCTGCGCCGAGGACGCGTTGAAGGCGCTGGGGCCGGATTATCCCGGCATCGTGGTGACCGATATCCGTATGCCCGGCATGGACGGGATGCAGTTCCTGAAAAAGCTGATGGGCACCGACAGCACCCTGCCGGTGATCATGATCACCGGGCATGGCGACGTGCCGATGGCGGTCGAGGCGATGCGCGTCGGCGCCTATGATTTTCTGGAAAAGCCGTTCAACCCCGACCGGATGACCGAGCTGGCCAAGAAGGCGACCCATTCGCGCCGCCTGACGCTGGACAACCGCGCGCTGCGGCGCGAGCTGTCGGACGGCGGGCAACTGATGAAGAAGCTGATCGGCTCGTCCCCGGTAATGGAGCGGCTCAAGGAGGATATCCTCGATCTTGGTCAGGCTGATGGCCATGTCCTGATCGACGGCGAGACCGGCACTGGCAAGACGCTGGTCGCCCATGCGCTGCACGCCGTCGGCGCGCGCGCGGGCAAGAAATTCGTTCTGGTCTCCTGCGCTGCATATGAGCAGGATCAACTCGCGAAACGCCTTTTCGGCCCGATGAACCCCGAGGACAGCCGCCTGCCGGCCGTCGAGGAGGCGCGCGGCGGCACATTGGTGCTGGAGGATATCGAAGCGCTCAGCGACGGCTTGCAAGCCCGTCTGCTGACATGGGCCAATGAGGAGGGCACGCCGCCGGAGACGCGTATCGTCGCCATCTCGAACCTGCAGGACGAGGGCAAGACATCCGAGGATGCGCTGCGCCCCGATCTTTTCTACCGCCTTGCGGCCCTCAGGATTACAGTGCCGCCTTTGCGCCAGCGCGGCGAGGATATCCTGACGCTTTTCACCCGCTTTTCCGATCAGTTTGCGGATGACTACGGTTGCGATGCGCCGCAGGTCAGCGCTCAAGAGGCGGCGCAGCTGCTGCAGGCACCTTGGCCGGGCAATGTGCGCCAGCTCTTCAACGTGGCCGAGCGGGCGGTGCTGCAATCTCGGCGTGGCTCGGGTACCATCGTGTCGCTGCTGATGAGCGATCATCAGGACATGCAGCCGGTGATGACGACCGAGGGCAAGCCTCTCAAGGAATATGTCGAAGCGTTCGAGCGGATGCTGATCGACAACACCATGCGCCGCCACAAGGGGAGCATTGCGGCAGTGATGGACGAGCTTTGCCTGCCGCGCCGCACGCTGAATGAGAAGATGGCGAAATACGCGCTGCAGCGCTCGGATTACCTTTAGCATCGGGGGCGCCCGCAGAGGCGCCCGTTTCGGCTCCGGACATTTTGCCCATTGTCATTGAACCCCTCCGCGCTTTAGGGTGTGGGGATGGAGTGCGCGCAAAACGCCGCGCCCTTCCTTTTGAGTTTCGCTGCGCCCGACACCGCCATGGCACACAAGGCCGGCATGTTGGCGCAGACCGATCAGGCTCTTTTTGCAAAGGGCCGCATTAACGCCGGACAATCCCTCGGGACCGCTTCGGATACATCATGGGCGCCCCAAACGGCGCCGGAGAAGAAACGCGATGACGCGCGCAACACAGGATCACATTCCGCCGGGGGGCCAGCATGGCGCCCTCGCTTGCGCGCCTGACTTCGCCACAATCAGACATCCCCTTCACGACGCCGCCCCACCCGGGCAGGTGCGCGTGCGCGGATGCGAACGGAAAACATGGCCAAGAAAATGCTTATCGATGCCACCCACGCCGAGGAGACTCGCGTTGTGGTGGTCGACGGAAACAAAGTCGAAGAATTTGATTTCGAATCCGAGAACAAACGGCAACTCGCCGGAAATATCTATCTCGCCAAGGTAACCCGGGTCGAGCCGTCGCTTCAGGCGGCCTTCATCGACTACGGTGGAAATCGCCACGGCTTCCTCGCCTTCTCGGAAATTCACCCCGATTACTACCAGATCCCCGTCGCCGACCGCGAGGCGCTGATGGAGGAAGAGCGTGCCTATGCCGCGGCCCAGGAGGCCGAGGAAGAAGAGCGCGCCAAACCAAAGAGCCGCTCGCGCGGTGGCCGCAGCCGGTCCAAGGCGGCCCGCGCGGACGATGGCGACGCGGTCACCAGCGCCGATGTTTCGGGTATGGAGACGATCGACTTCAGCGAGGACGAGGAAGGCTCGTCCCCCATGGACCGCGTGTCCGAAACCCCCGTCGAAGAGCCGAATGGCGAGTCCGGTGAGGGCGCTGGCGACAATGACGACGCGACCCAGGACGCCTCGGATGAGGACGCGCCGCGTAAATCGCGCCGCTCGTCCCGCACGCGCCGCTCGCGCAAGGGCGACGACTCGGATGACAGCATCGACGACGCCGCCGAAAAGGACGACGACATCGAGGTCGTCGCCGATGAGGACAGCCAAGATGACATCCGCCCGCCGCGCAAGCCGCGTCCGCGCAAATACAAGATCCAGGAAGTCATCAAGGTCCGCCAGATCCTGCTGGTGCAGGTCGTCAAGGAAGAGCGCGGCAACAAGGGCGCGGCGTTGACCACGTACCTGTCGCTCGCGGGCCGCTATTGCGTCCTGATGCCCAACACGGCGCGCGGTGGCGGAATCAGCCGCAAGATCACCAATGCCGTCGACCGCAAGAAGCTGAAGGAGATCGCGACCGAGATCGACGTGCCCAAGGGCGCGGGCCTGATCGTGCGAACCGCAGGGGCCAAGCGCACCAAGTCCGAGATCAAGCGCGATTACGAATACCTGCAGCGCATGTGGGAGCAGATCCGCGAGCTGACGCTGAAATCCATCGCCCCCGCGAAGATTTACGAAGAGGGCGACCTGATCAAACGCTCGATCCGCGACCTTTACAATCGTGAGATTGACGAGGTTCTGGTCGAGGGCGATCGCGGCTACCGCATCGCCAAGGACTTCATGAAGATGATCATGCCGTCTCACGCCAAGAACGTGAAGCATTACGTCGACACGATGCCGCTCTTTGCGCGCTTCCAAGTCGAGAGTTACCTGAACTCGATGTTCAACCCGACGGTGCAGTTGAAATCCGGCGGCTATATCGTGATCGGCGTGACCGAAGCGCTTGTCGCCGTTGACGTCAATTCCGGCCGCGCCACCAAGGAAGGCTCGATCGAGGAAACCGCGCTCAAGACCAATCTTGAGGCCGCCGAGGAGGTCGCGCGCCAGCTGCGCCTGCGCGATCTTGCGGGCCTCATCGTCATCGACTTCATCGACATGGACGAGCGCAAGAACAACGCTGCCGTCGAGAAGCGCATGAAGGACAAGCTGAAGACCGACCGCGCGCGCATCCAGGTCAGCCGCATTTCGGGCTTCGGCCTGATGGAGATGAGCCGCCAGCGTCTGCGCCCCGGCATGATCGAGGCGACAACGCAGCCATGCCCCTCGTGCCACGGCACGGGCCTCATCCGCTCGGATGACAACCTCGCGCTCAACATCCTGCGTCAAATCGAGGAAGAGGGCACCAAGGGCCGCTCGCTCGAGGTGCTGGTACGCGCGCCGGTGGGCATCGCCAACTTCCTGATGAACCAGAAGCGCGAGCATATCGCCCAGATCGAGGTGCGCTATGGCCTGTCGGTGCGGATCGAAGGGGATCCTTCGCTGATCAGTCCCGATTTTGCCCTCGAGAAGTTCAAGACGGCGACCCGCGCCGTGCCCGAACAGGTGACGCGCGTGGTGTCGGTCGACAGCTCGCTGATGGACGATATCGACAGCGAGACCGAGGCGGATCCGGACGAGCTGCCCTCGGACGAGGACGAGGATGACGGGGACACCCGCCAGCAAAGTCGCCGCAGCGGCGATGACAGCAATGGTGAGGACGATGACGACAAACCGAAGAAACGCCGTCGCCGTCGGCGCCGGAGCAAATCGTCGCGTTCGCGCGAGGATGGCGATAACGGCAATGGCGATAACGGCAACGGCGAGAATGGTAATGGCGACAACGGCGCCGATGAGGATGCCGACAGCGCCGAGGTGACTGCCGAGGCCGAAGCGGACAGCAAACCCGCGAAGAGCAGCAGCCGGTCGCGCTCGCGCAGCCGCAGCTCGAAATCCGCCGGGAAGGCTGATGAGGGCGCGGAAGCGTCAGAGACTACAGAGACGGCCGACCAACCCGAGACCGCCGAGGAGCCCGCTGCAAAGCCAAAACGCACCCGCGCCCCCCGCGCCAAGAAGGCCGACATCGCCGAGGCAGCCGCAGAGGACGCTGCGCCAACGGCCGAGGCTGAGGCCGCGCCCAAGCCCAAGCGTGCCCGCAAGCCGCGCGCCAAGAAGGCTGACGAGGCTCCCGCGCAGCCGGTCGCCGATGTGGCACCCGAAGTGGCAGCGCCGCCCGCTCCTGCGCCCGAGGCCGAAGCGGCCCCGGTGACAGCGGATGAGCCGACGCCTGCGCCGGAGCCAGAGCCTCAGCCCGAGCCACAGCCAGCGCCGGTCGCTCAGGCCAAGCCGGCGCCCGCGCCCGAGCAGTCGGGCGAAGAGCCGGCCAAGCCCAAGCGCAAAGGCTGGTGGTCACTGGGCCGCTAAGCTGCGGCACTGCACATTCCAAGAACGCCAGAAGGCGCGGCCGGTATTGGCCGCGCCTTCTGCTATTGAACACCCCCGCACGACCGGCGCGGGCCGCCCTGCTTCATCCTGGTGAAAATACTCAAACTGGCCGACGGGCAGCCAAATCCGCGCCAGCCGCCGGGATGCGCTGCCCTATTGGCCCGCGCGATGCCCCTTGCGCAAAACATAGGCGCTGACCTTGCCGCGCTCTTCGACCGAAACCAGTATGTGGCCCGCCTCGGCGCAGAAATGCGGCACGTCCACCGCCGCCGCCGGGTCATCGCAGAGCAGGCGCAATTCGTCGCCCGCGCGCAGACCAGCAAGGCGCTTGCGCAGCTTGAGGACGGGCAGGGGGCACAGCAGCCCGATGGCGTCGATCTCTTCCATGCGGCCCTTTTGCCTCGCTGCTGTCCGGCTGTCCACAGACTTGTGACAAGGTGCCGCGTGACGTCGCTGCGGCGATGCGCTAAGCCAGCCCCATGTTCGGAATAGAAATCATGGACGCGGGCCTCATCCCCGCGATGATCGTGGCGCTGCTGGCAGGGACGCTGTCTTTCCTCAGCCCCTGCGTGCTACCCATTGTGCCACCTTACCTGGCCTATATGAGCGGTGTGACCCTGCCCGACCTGACACAGGAGGGGGGCGTAAATCGCCGCCGGGCCATCGTGCCCGCGCTCTTCTTCGTCCTTGGCCTTTCAACCATATTCCTGCTTCTGGGCGCCGCGGCCTCGGCGCTGGGGTTGGCCTTCCTACAATACCAGTCGACGCTCAGCAGTATTGCGGGCGTTCTGGTTATGATCTTTGGCCTCCATTTCCTCGGTATTATCCGCATAGGGTTTCTTGACCGCGAGATGCGCATGGATGCGGGCGACCGCGGCGGCAGCGCATTCGGCGCCTATATCCTCGGCCTTGCCTTCGCCTTCGGCTGGACACCCTGCATCGGCCCGCAACTGGGCGCGATCCTCAGCCTTGCGGCGGGCGAGTCTTCGGTGGCGCGCGGCACCGCGCTGCTGGCCGTCTACGCGATCGGGCTGGGCGTGCCCTTCATCCTCGTTGCGGCCTTTCTGCCCCGTCTTACGGGCGTCATGGGCTGGATGAAGCGTCACATGGCGCGAATCGAGCGGATCATGGGCCTGCTCCTGTGGACGATCGGTCTGATGATGGTGACCGGGGGGTTTTCTGCCTTTGCCTTCTGGCTGCTCGAGACATTTCCGGCGCTGGCCGCATTGGGATAGCCGCGCGGCCTTACTCTTGCCCCGTTCCTGGCCTAGCATGGCGCGCAAAGGTCAGATCCGGACGCCCCGCGCATGAGTATTTCGCACTCACCCAATGCCGATGTCACCGCGCGCCGCGTAGTGCGGCGGCGCGTCTTCTATATCCCTGGCTATGACCCCATCCATCCGCGCCGCTACCGTGAGCTTTACCGCAAGGAAGGGGCCGATCAGGCCGCGATCTCGGGCTATGATCTGACGCTGAGCGCGCGGAAATCCCGGCCCGGCGGGCGCTATGGCTGGAGCGTGGCAGGCCATATGGAGGGACGGGACGTCAGCGCCGAGGTCGACGTGCTGGTCTGGTCCGATATCGTGCGGGCCTCGATGAGCCAGACGATCCCCGCCACCTACATGCAACTCGTCCGTACCGCCTGGGCCTACATCGCAAGCGGCGCGCTCTTTCGGTTGATGCGTCTGCGCAAGGGGCCGGTGATCGCCGCCCTCTATCCGGTGGGGTTCCTGCTGGTGCAACTCGCGATCGCGCTCATTCTGGGGCATTGGGCGGGGCAGGGTCTGACACGCGTGGCCGCGCAGATCCCCCTTGGGGCCGAGGGCACGGTCTTTGCCGCACGCATGGTTCTGCTCGATCTCGTCCATTACGGCGCAATGGGAGTTGTCGCCTGGGCCGTGCTCAGCTGGTTCAAGCGCAAGGATGGCAAGTTCTACGCTTACTACCTCATGCATGACTACGCCTATGCCGCGCGCCATGGCGGCGCCAATCCACCCGCCCTCGAGGCGCGAATGGCCGAGTTCGGGGACGAGATCGCTGCGGCCCTCACCAGCGACGTGGACGAGGTGCTGGTCGTCGGCCACTCCTCGGGCGCCCATCTTGGCGTCTCGATTCTGGCCGATCTGATCCGCGCGGGCCGCGTGCCGAAGGACGGCCCTGCGCTGTCCTTTTTGTCGCTCGGCCAAGTAGTGCCGATGGTGTCCTTCCTGCCGGGCGCGCACCGCCTGCGCGCGGATCTGGCCTATCTCAGCACGTCGCGCGCGCTGACATGGGTGGATGTGACCGCGCCGGGCGATGGCTGCGCCTTTGCGCTTTGTGATCCCGTGGCCGTTTCGGGTGTCGCGCCGCCGCGCCGCCGCTGGCCGCTGGTGATCTCGGCGGCCTTCACTCAAACGCTTAGCCCGATGCGCTGGCGCGAGCTGCGGTGGAAGTTCTTTCGCCTGCATTTCCAGTATCTTTGCGCTTTCGACCGTCCCGGAGACTACGACTATTTCCGCATTACCGCCGGGCCGCAGACCCTTGGCGCGCGCTATGCGGGCCGCGCGCCCTCGGCCAGCCGGATCGAGGCGCCGGTCAACAAATACACCTCCCAATCTGCCGAAACGCCTGCATGAGCCTGCCGCCCAAACCCCCGGCGCGGCCTGAGAGCGTCTCGCTGTGGCGGTACATGCGTCTTTTTCGGGCCGACATCCTCTCGGCCCAGCCGGCGCGCCTCTATCGCGCCTGGATGGCCGAGTTTCGCACGCCGTTCTTCCGATCCTACCTCTGCAATCAGCCCGATCTGGTCGATCTGGTACTGAAGGGCCGACCTGATGATTTCCCGAAATCGAACCGCGTGCGCGAGGGGCTGACGCCGCTCCTTGGCAATTCGGTCTTCGTCACCAATGGCGAGGTGTGGAAGCGTCAGCGCCGTATCATCGATCCGGCCTTCGAGGGCGGGCGCCTGCGCCATGTCTTTCCGGCGATGCTGGAGGCCGGGCAAAGCGCTGTTCGCCGCCTTGGCGCGCTGGCCGATGGCACGCCCCGCGATATCGAGGGGGAGGCAAGCCATGTCGCCGCAGATGTGATCTTTCGCACGCTGTTTTCCATCCCGATTGAAAACGAGGTGGCGGCGCGTGTGTTCGACGAATTTCGGGCCCATCAACGCTCGCAACCGGTGGTTAACCTTGCCGCGCTGATCCCGCTACCCAAATGGATGCCGCGCCCGCATAATCGTGCGACGCGCCGGACCGCTGGCGTGATACGCGGCCTCATCCGGCAACTGACGGCGGCCCGGATGGCTGAAATCAGCGCCGGCACCGCGCCCGAGGATCTGGCGACGAAGATCATCACGACAGCGGATCCGCAGACGGGCGCGCGCTTTGACACCGAGGAGATGGTCGACCAGGTCGCCATCTTCTTCCTCGCCGGACAC
Source organism: Roseovarius maritimus (assembly GCF_043355895.2). Lineage (NCBI taxonomy): Bacteria > Pseudomonadati > Pseudomonadota > Alphaproteobacteria > Rhodobacterales > Roseobacteraceae > Roseovarius > Roseovarius maritimus. The sequence goes on along the minus strand of NZ_JBHFPF020000002.1, from coordinate 269,508 downwards.
GAGACCAGCGCCTCGGCCCTCGGCTGGGCGCTCTACCTTCTGGCATTATACCCGGAGTGGCAGAAGAAGGTGGCTGCCGAGGCGGAGGAGGCGTTCGGCACCGGCGCACCCGAATTCTCGCATATGTCCAAGCTGACGCTGACGCGCGACGTCTTTCGCGAGACCCTGCGCCTCTATCCGCCCGTGCCGATGATGGTGCGCGAGGCGCGCTGCCCCGAAACCTTCCGCGACCGGGCCATCGCCCGCGGCAGCCAGATCGTGCTCAGCCCATGGCACCTGCACCGGCACGAGCGGATCTGGGACGCGCCGGACGCTTTCAACCCTGCACGCTACGCGACCGAAGAGGGCCGCAAATGCCTGCGCGAGGCGTTCATTCCCTTTTCCGCCGGGCAGCGCGTCTGCCCCGGCGCGGGGTTTGCGATGATCGAGGGCGTGCTGCTGCTGGCGATGTTGGTGCGCGCCTATCGATTCGAGGCGGTGCCAGAGCGCCCCGCAATGCCGGTCGCGCATCTGACGGTGCGCGGCAAGGATGGCATCTGGCTCAGGATCAGGCCGCGCGGATAAGGCGCCAGTGGTATTGGCAAAAGTCTTGGACGTCCTTGGGCTACCCCCGCATTCGCGCGCCGTCCGCATCGAAAAGCGGCTGGTTGAGGCGGGTGGCCTTGCACATCTGCCCGAGGATTTCGATCTGGGCCGTGCCTTCCGCGTTCCGGGGAATCAGGCCCAGAGCGACGGACTGGCCCGCATGGTGCGAATAACCGCCCGAGGTGACAAAGCCGCGCACCTCGTCGTCCAGCCAGATCGGCTCGTAGCCATGCGCATCGGCATCCTGCGCCTCCACCGCGAAGGCGACCAGCTGGCGCTCCGCGCCCCGGGCCTTTTCTGCCTCGGCCGCGGCGCGGCCAATGAAATCGGTATCCTTGGTCCAGTGAATGAACCGGTCCATCCCCGTCTCGCCCGGTGTGTAGTCAGGCGAGAATTCCGAGCCCCACGCGCCGAAGAATTTGTCGAGCCGCAGGGACATCATCGCCCGCATCCCGAAGGGGTGCATGTCGTGCGGCGCGCCCGCCTCTTGCAGCGTTTGCCATAGGCTGCGCTGGGCCATCGGATCGCAATAGATCTCGTAGCCCAGATCGCCGGTATAGCTGACGCGCTGGATCAGGCAATCGGCCATGCCGACGGTGCCGTGGCGCAGATCCATGAAGCGCATATCGCCCAAGGGATCGCGGCTTGCGGCCATCAGAACTTCGCGCGCCTTTGGTCCCGCGATCTGGAAGCCGGTCAGGCGGTCGCTGACATTCTCCAGGTGCACTCCGTCGCGCCCGTTCTGCCGGAACCAGCGCATGTGGATCGCTTGCGCGCCGTAGGACGCGGTCAGCTGGAACGCCGCGTCCGAGAGGCATGAGACGGTAAAATCACCCAGCAGGCGCCCCTTGGGCGAGAGCATGGGCGTCAGGCTCATCCGGCCCGGCTGCGGGATGCGGCCCGCCATGATCCGGTCCAGCCAAGCGCGCGCATTCGGCCCCGTCACCAGGTATTTGCCAAAATTCTGCAGCTCGTTGATGCCGACGCCGCCGCGCACGGCGGCAACCTCGCGCGCCGTCGCGGCAAAGGCGTTCGAGCGGCGAAAGCTGGGCGTCTCGTACCGCGGCTCATCGCCCTCGGCGAAGTAATTGGCAACCTCCAGCCCGAATTGCGCACCCCAGATCGCGCCACGGCCGTCGAAGATGTCATACATGGGGGTCGTGCGGCAGGGGCGGGCGGCGGGCAACTCCTCGTTCGGATAGCTGACGGAAAAGCGTTTCTGGTAGTTCTCGATTATCTTGGGGCGGGTGTAGCCGGGCGTGATCCAGTCGCCGAAGCGCGCCACATCCATCGCGCTCACGTCGCGCTCGCATTCGCCTTCGGTCATCCATTGTGCCAGCATCAGGCCGACGCCGCCGCCTTGGGAAAATCCGGCCATGACGCCGGAGGCCGACCAATAGCCGCGCATTCCCGGCACCGGCCCGACCAGTGGGTTGCCATCGGGGGCGAAGGTGAAAGGGCCATGGATGACCGATTTGACCCCCGCGCGGCCCAAGGCCGGGAAGCGGCGATAGGCAAACTCGATGCTGTCCTCGATCTTGTCGAGGTTGTCCGGGAGCAGCTCATGCCCGAAATCCCAGGGCGTGCCATCCACGGCCCAGGGCTTGCAGGGCTGCTCGTAGAAGCCGATGCAAAGGCCGCGGCCCTCCTGTCGCAGGTAACTTTCGCCGGCGGGGTCCATGACATGGGGATGCTCTTCAATCCGCTCCACAATCTCGGGTACGTCATCCGTCACGATATACTGATGCTCCATCGGGTGCAGCGGCAGGTAAATGCCCGCCATTGCCCCCACCTCCCGCGCCCAGAGGCCGCCTGCGTTCACGACATGCTCGGTGTGCACCGTGCCCTTGTCGGTGACCACATCCCATGTGCCGTCGGGGCGCTGGCGCGTTTCGTGCATCATGCAATGCGTCTCGATCGCAGCGCCGCCCATGCGGGCCGCCTTGGCATAGGCATGGGTGGTGCCGGACGGGTCCAGATGCCCGTCGAGCGGGTCGTAGAGCCCGCCCAAGATGCCGTCGACATTCGTCACCGGTGCGATCTTCGCGATCTCGTCAGGCGTCACGATATGGGTGTCGAGGCCCATGTAGCGATGCTTGGCCCGCTCGGCCAGCAGCATGTCAAGGCGGTCCTGATTGTCGGCCAGAGTGACGCCCCCGACATGGTGCAGGCCGCAGGACATGCCGGTGATCTCCTCCAACTCCTTGTAGAGGCGGATGGTGTAGCCCTGCAGCGCGGCCATGTTGGTATCGCCGTTCAGGGTATGAAACCCGCCCGCCGCGTGCCATGTGGAGCCGGAGGTCAGCTCGGACCGTTCGATCAGCATCACATCGGTCCAGCCCGCCCGCGTCAGGTGATAAAGAACGCTGCATCCGACGACACCGCCGCCAATGATCACGGCCCGAGCTGTGGTTTTCATCAGATCACTCCCCTCGTTTGGGCTCAGCATGCGCGTGCGGCGCCGCGCGCCGCATGCACGCTTGCGACATCATCTGTCGGGATCGGGCAATCCCGCCGGGCGGCGCGGGCACGGGGCGCGCCCCACGCTGCGTGGGACTGGAACCGCGACCGCAGGCGGGGTATTGGCAAGTATGAACAACATTCTCCTCATCCCGGCGACGCTCTGGCGCAAGGCGCGCGTCTATGCGCAGAAACTCTGGGTGCGGGTCTTGGCGATGGGCCTTCTGTCGGTGCTGTCGCTGGGGGTCACGCAGCTGATCGAGCTGTTCATCCCCGAAGATTTATCCTCCAGCATGTCGGGCGCGTCTGCAGACCGCCTGCTGGACATCATCGCGTCGGCCATGCTGTCGGTCACGATCTTTTCGATGACGGTAATGGTATCGGTCTATCGCAGCTCGGCCTCGCAATGGACGCCGCGGGTGCACCGCCTGATCATGAAGGACAGCGTCACGCAAAAGACTCTGGCCGCCTTCATCGGGGCCTATGTCTATGCGCTGGTCGCCATCATCCTGCGGGAGATGGGGATTTTCGGCGACGATCATGCGCTGGTGCTGTTCTGGCTGACGGTGCTGGTGCTGGCTTGGGTGATCTGGTCGCTCATCCGGTGGGTGCTGCATTTGCAGACCTTCGGCAGCCTTCTGCACACCACGCGTCAGGTTGAGGATATTACCAAAGCACGCTTTCAGGAACGCCTGCGCACGCCCTGCCTCGGGGCCAATCCGCTGACCGAGGAGGTGCCCGACGCGGCGCGGCCCATAGAGTCGGATCAAAGCGGGTATATCCAGCATATCTATCCCGAAGGCCTCAATGCCGTGGCCGAGCGCTATGAGGTCAAGCTCTACCTGCCGAGCCCCATCGGTTATTTCGTCTTCCTGCACGAGCCCCTGGTCTGGGTCGAGGGCGAGGTGGCCGAGGAGGATCGCGAGGAATTCGAATCGCTGGTGCTGGGCCATATCAATGTCGAGGATTTGCGCGACTACGATCAGGACCCGCGCTTTGGCCTCGTGGTGATGGGCGAGATCGCGTCCAAGGCGCTGTCGCCCGGCATCAACGATCCGGGCACGGCCATCGACGTCATCACCCGCGTGGGGCGCATCCTGTCGAGCTATTCCAGCACCGACACGCGGCGCGAGGCGCATGAGGACGGCGAAGAGGATCCGGACAAGGAGGGCACCGGCCCCGAGCTGGACCGTCTCTGGGTGCCGCCGCTATCGCCGGATGAATTGCTGGATGACGGGTTCGGGGCGCTCACGCGTGACGGCGCGCAGGTCTACGAGGTGCAGCACCGCCTGCAGGCAACGCTGGCAGGTCTGATGCGCCACCCGGACGAGGGGCTGCGCAAAGCCGCCTTCGACTTTGCCGAACTGGCCCTGCGCCGCGCGCTGCAGTCGATGGAGTTCGAGCCGGACCGCACCCGCCTGCTGGACAGCGTCAGCGAGCGGCTGCGCTTGCGCGTGACCGAAACCTGAGCGCGGTTGTCTCACCGCGACATGCACCGTCGCGGCAAGGCAATCGGCTGGTCCTCATGCGCGCCAAGTTGGGCGCGAATCGCAGGTCAGGAGCAGCGCCCATGAAAACCCACGCACAGGCCGTCGTGATCGGCGGCGGCGTCATCGGATGCTCGATCCTCTATCATCTGACCAAGCTGGGCTGGAGCGATGTCGTGCTGCTGGAGCGGGACGAGCTGACCTCGGGCAGCACATGGCACGCGGCGGCCAATATCCATGGGCTGCATGACAGCGCCAATATCAGCCGGCTGCAGCATTACACCATGACGCTCTACAACCGGCTCGAGGCCGAGACGGGGCAAAGCTGCGGTGTGTTCCAGCCCGGCTCGCTCTACCTTGCGCAGACCGAGGCGCGCGAGCATCAGCTGCGCCTGCAAGCGGCCAAGGCCCAGCTTTATGGCATGAAGTTCCACGAAGTGAGCCGCGCCGAGGCCGAGCGCCTGCATCCGCTGGTCAATTTCGACGGCATCCGCTGCATCATGTGGGAGCCGGATGGTGGCAACGTGGACCCCTCGGGCGTGACCGCCGCCTATGCCGCGGGTGCGCGTGCGGCGGGGGCCGAGATCCACCGCTTCACCCCCGTGAGTGCGACGGTGCAGCAACCCGATGGCACATGGATCGTCGAGACGCCCAAGGGCAATATCAGGACTCCTTGGATCATCAATGCTGCCGGACTATGGGGCCGCGAGGTGGCCGCGCTGGCGGGCATCACCCTGCCGCTGCAACCGACCGAACATCAGTATTTCGTCACCGAGACCATCGCGGAAATCGCGGCGCTGGATCGGCGCCTGCCCTCCGTTGCCGACCGCGATGGCGAATATTACCTGCGGCAGGAGGGCAAGGGCCTGCTGATCGGCGCCTATGAGAAGGACATGCGCTTCTGGGCCGAGGAGGGCACGCCGCTTGACTTCGCACATGAGCTTTTCGCCGATGATCTGGACCGGATCGAAGACAACATGATGCGCGCGATCGACCGCGTGCCTGCCGTGGGAGAGGCGGGGATCAAGCGGGTCATCAACGGCCCGATGATCTGGTCGCCCGATGCCAATGTGATCCTTGGCCCGGTGCCGGAGCGACGCGGCTATTTCTGCTGCAACGGCATCATCCCCGGCTTCAGCCAATCGGCTGGCATGGGCCTGATGGTGGCCGACTGGATCGTCGAAGGCGAGATGCGCTACGACATGTTCGCCTGGGACATGGCCCGCTTCGGCGACTGGGCCGACAAGGCCTTTACCAAGGCCCGCGTGCGCGACCAATACGCCAACCGTTTCGCGATCCACTTCCCCTATGAGGAGCGCAGCGCAGGCCGTCCCTGCCGCGTGCGGCCCGTCTATGAAATGCAAAAGAAGATGGGCGCCGTCTTCGGCCTCAACTACGGCTGGGAGCATCCGCTATGGTTTGCGGATCAGCCCGGCGTGACGGAGACCAAAGGCTTCACCCGCCAGAACTGGTGGGCAACTGTGGGCGCCGAGTGCCGCATGCTGCGCGAGGCGGCGGGCATCATCGACATCTCGAACTTCGCCAAATACCGCTGCAAGGGGCCGGGGGCCGAGTACTGGCTGAACGCCGTTTTCGCCAATACCATGCCGAAGGCCGTCGGCCGGTCCTGCCTCACGCCGCTGATCTCCGTAAGGGGCGGCATCGCCGGGGATTTCACCGTGACGCGTACCGGCGAGGATGAGTTCTGGATCATCGGCTCGGGCATGGCCGAACGCTATCACAAGCGATTCTTCGATATGGTGCCGCTGCCCGAGGGCACGACATTCGAGAGCCTGACCGAGGCGGTCTGTGGCTTCAACGTCGCCGGCCCCAAATCGCGCGAGATGCTGGCGCGGCTGACGAACGCTTCGCTGGAAACGGCGGATTTTCCGTTCATGCGCTCAGCCTGGATCGAGCTGGGCGGCGTGCGCTGCCTTGCCCTGCGCGTCAGCTTTACCGGCGATCTGGGCTGGGAGTTGCATTGCGCCGCCGAGGACCAGGTGCAGCTTTACACCGTGCTGATCGAGACGGGCCGCGAAATCGGCGCAGGCCCGGTGGGCAGCCGCGCGTTGATGAGCCTGCGCATCGAGAAAGGCTATGGCAGTTGGGGGCGCGAATACAGCCCCGAATACTGGCCGCAGGAGGTAGGGCTGGCGGGGCTTTGCAAGATGGAAAAGGACTTTCTGCACAAGGCGGCCGCCGCCGCTCACATGGAGAATGACGCGCGCGAGACATTGGTGCTGATGCAGTTGAACGAAGAAGACACCGAAGCGTCGAATGCAGACGCGACCGGCGGCGAGCCGATCTTCAAGGACGGCCATGGTATCGGGCGCGTCACATCGGGCAGTTATGGCTACTCGGTCGGGATGAGCCTCGCGCTGGGCTATGTGAAAGGCGCGATGCCCGGCGATACGGTCGAGGTCATGCTGCTGGGCCTCCCGCACCGCGCCGTGATCCTGGGACGGCCGCCATTCGACCCCGAGGGCGCCCGGCTCAGGGCCTGATCCCCGCCTTTTCCGCCGCGATATCGCATGGACGGGTTGCCATTGTCGTCCGTGTGGCGCTACTCGTCGCAGCCAGTCAAGGGGATGACCGATATGAACGACGATCAGGGCGACGCGCGCCATCTTGATACGCTGGACCGCGATCTGGCCAGATATTCCAACCTCGAGGTCGCAACGAGCTATATCTCGCGGCCCATGGTCGGTCCCGGCATCGCGCTGGTCTTTATCCTGATGGCGGGCATCGCGGCGATGCTGTTCTTCGGGCAGACCAGCAATGCCGCCATCGTGGTGATCGCCACCTGCCTTGGCGCCTACATGGCGCTGAACATCGGCGCCAATGATGTCGCCAACAACATGGGGCCGGCGGTGGGCGCCAATGCGCTGACCATGGGCGGCGCCATCGCCATTGCGGTGATCTTCGAGAGCGCGGGCGCGCTTCTGGCCGGGGGCGACGTGGTGTCGACCATCGCCAAGGGCATCATCGCGCCCGAAACCATGGGCACCGCTTCGATCTTTATCTGGGCGATGATGGCGGCGCTGTTGTCGGCGGCGTTATGGGTGAACCTGGCCACATGGATCGGCGCGCCGGTCTCGACCACGCATTCGGTAGTGGGCGGCGTGATGGGCGCGGGCATCGCGGCGGCCGGCTTTGCCGCCGTGAACTGGCCCACCATGGGCGCTATCGCCGCCAGTTGGGTGATCTCGCCCCTGATGGGGGGCGCGGTGGCCGCCGGGTTCTTGTGGTTGATCAAGTCGCGCATCATCTACCGCGACGACAAGATCGCGGCGGCGCGCGTCTGGGTGCCCATCCTTGTCGGAATCATGGCAGGCGCTTTTGCCACCTATCTTTCGCTCAAGGGGCTGAAACAGGTGCTGGACGTCACCTTTCCGCTGGCGCTGCTGATCGGGACAGGAATCGGTGTGCCGATCTGGCTGTTGATGATCCCGGTGACGCGCCGCCAGTCCGTGGGCCTGGAGAACCGGAACAAGTCGCTCAAGGTCCTTTTCGGTATTCCACTGGTTGCCTCTGCGGCGCTGCTCAGCTTTGCGCATGGGGCCAATGACGTGGCCAATGCGGTCGGCCCGCTCGCGGCCATCGTTCAGGCCTCACAATCGGGCAGCTTTACCGATGCTGTCAGCCTGCCGTTCTGGGTGATGGTGATCGGTGCCTTCGGTATCTCTTTCGGTCTCTTTCTGTTCGGCCCCAAGCTGATCCGCATGGTCGGCAGCCAGATCACCAAGCTGAATCCGATGCGCGCCTATTGCGTGGCACTGTCGGCGGCGATCACCGTGATCCTTGCCAGCTGGCTGGGCTTGCCTGTCAGTTCGACCCATATCGCGGTGGGAGGCGTTTTTGGCGTCGGGTTTTTCCGCGAATGGGATGCCGAGCGGCGGATGCGCAACGCGCGCCTCGCCATGCCGGACCGCGCCTCTTTCGCGCCCGAAGAGCGGCGCCGCCGCAAGCTGGTGCGGCGCGCGCATTTCATGACCATCCTTGCGGCGTGGATTATAACGGTGCCTGCCGCCGCAATCCTCTCGGGCAGTATCTTTCTGCTGATCAACGCTGCCGTCGGCTAGGTGCGCCGCCTAGACCTTGCCGATCTTCAGCCGTGTGATGCGGTTGTCCTTGCGCGCCATGACTTCGAAGCGAAAGCCGTGGAAGTTGAACACCTGGTTCACCTTGGGGATCATCTGCGCCTCATGGATCACCAGGCCCGCGATGGTGTTGGCGGCATCATCGGGCAGCGACCAATCGGTCGCGCGGTTCAGGTCGCGGATCGTCATGGCGCCGTCCACCAGGTATTGGCCGTCCTCGCTGCGGCGGATCGGGTGCTCGGCATCGGCGTCGAATTCGTCGGTGATCTCGCCCACGATCTCCTCGAGGATATCCTCTAGCGTGATCAGCCCTTGCAGTGAGCCATACTCATCCACCACAAGCGCGAAATGCGTGCGCATCCGTAGAAACTGGCGCATCTGGTCATCAAGCGTCGTCGTCTCGGGCACGAAATAGGGCTTCATCACGACCGAGGTAATGTCGAAGGCGCGCCAGGCATCGGTGCTGCCACCATCCCCCAGCGCCAGCTTGTGCATGGCACGCAGAAGGTCCTTGGCGTGGACGATGCCGATGATGTTATCGGGATCACTGCGGTAGACGGGCAGGCGGGTATGGGGCGATTTGAGGCACTGGTCAAGGATGGCCACGGGCTCGAGTTCCGCGTCGATCATCTCGATCTGGCTACGGTGGCGCATGATCTCCTCGACGGCACGCTCGCCCAGGTCGAGCGCGCCCAGAATGCGGTCGCGGTCCTCCTTCTCAACGACGCCCTCGGAATGACCGAGATAGAGCGCGCCGGCGATCTCCTCGCGCACGGCGAGGATCTGGCCGTCAGGGTCGGTCTTGACGCCGACGAGGCGCAAGATCAGCCGCACCAGCACTCGGACAGCGGACACGATGGGCGAAAAGATGCGGATGACGATGGTGATGCCCGGCGCGACGCGGCTGGCCGCCACCTCGGCATTGGTGATGGCATAGGTCTTGGGCAGCACCTCGGCAAAGATCAGGACCAGCAGCGTCATCACCAGCGTCGCCAGTGCGACGCCCGATTCCCCGAAAAGCCGGGTAAAGAGCGCCGTGGCCAACGATGTGGCAAGGATGTTGACCAGGTTGTTGCCCAAAAGGACGCTGCCGATCAGTCGCTCGTTATCCTCGGTGATGCTGAGCGCGCGCTCGGCCCCCTTGTCGCCCTTGTCGGCGCGGGCGCGCAGCTTGCCCCGCGAGGCGGCGGTCAGGGCGGTCTCGCTGCCCGAGAAAAGCCCCGACATGACCAAAAGCAGCAGGATCGCCGCCGCTGTGATCCAGAAGGCGGCGTCGAAAGTCGTGGTGATCGCGTCCATTGGGGCCTTTGTCCTTTTGTGCCACAGGGGTTATGGGGTTTGCCGCGGCCACGATCAAGGGATCATGGCCGTCAGATAGCAATGATCCTGCGGCGTTCCCCGCTTGGTCCGCGCTACTCGCCTTCCGGCGCCGCGCTTGCAGAGGATTTGCGTGTGGCCGTCTCGGAGAGAGGATGATGCTCCAATACGAGGGCCGAGAGGCGCGCGTCGAGCACGTGGGTGTAGATCTCGGTCGTGGCGACATCGGCATGGCCCAGAAGGGCCTGGATCGCCATGAGATCCGCCCCGTTGGCCAGCAGATGTGTCGCGAAGGCGTGTCGAAGTGTATGCGGTGTAACGGACGCCGGGCTGACGCCCGCCTCGACGGCCAGTTCCTTGATCAGCGCATAGAAGCGATGCCGGGTCAGGTGCCCCGATTTGCCCGACGAGGCGAAAAGATAGGGCGAGGGCGGTTTGCCCCTGGCGCGGTCCGCCTCGGCCTGCGCGTCCAGCATGGCAAGCCACTCCTGCAACGCGGCGCGGGCGGGTGGCGACAGGGGGACCATCCGCTCCTTGCCGCCCTTGCCACGGATCATCAGCATCTGGGGATTGCCCCGCGCCGCAGCGATGGGCAGCGACACGAGCTCGGTCACCCGCATGCCGGTGGCATAGAGCAGTTCCATCAGGCAGGTGTTGCGGCACCGGTCACGCGCATTGCGCCCGGTGGTGCGGGCGGCCTCCAGAAGGCGGTCGACCTCGTCCTCGCTCAGCGTCTTGGGCAGGCGCGCGTCGCGGCCCGGCCCCTTGATGCGCATCGCCGGATTGTCGGCGCGCAGCCGGTCCTCGAAGGCAAAGCGGTAGAGCTGTTTGACCGCCGAGAGCCGCCGCGCACGGGTGGATTTGGCCAGCCCTTGCGCCTCCAGCCCGACGAGGTAGCGCTCGATATCCGCCTGGCTGGCGGTATCGGGTGCAAGGCCCTCCCGCGTCAGCCAGCCGGTGAAATCGGACAGATCGCGCGCATAAGCCTCAAGCGTGTTGCGCGCTGCGCCCTGTTCGGCGGCCTGCGCCTCTAGAAAGGCGGCGCACCATTGGCCCGCATTGCTCATGCGGGCGTCCCTAAGATCAGCGCCTGCAACGCCGCGCGCCGGGCCGCATCCTCGAGGCCGACGGCCCGCAAGGTGCGCAGGGCGCTTGCCATTTCGCCCGGATCGCTATCGGCGCGGTCGAATTGCAGCGCGGCCGACAGGATCGCCTCGCCCAGCTTGCCCTGCCGGATCAGGTAGGCATGTTCGGGTGCGGCCTCGGGGGGCTGACCAAAGGCGGCGGCGATCATGCTCTCGGCCGGGCGCTCGGCCAGGGCCGGATCGGGGCGGCCTTGGGCCAGACCGGCCAGAAACTTCATGGCCCGCCCGGCCGGGACGCGAGCTGCCGCCGCCTCGTAATCGGGCGTCAAGAGTGCCATCTGAAACGCCAGCGCGTCCAGCCGAGCGGGAAGGTTCGCATCCTTCACGCCCTCGGCAAAAAGTTCTGCAAAAGGCACTTCCAGCCCCTCGCTGCGCATTTGCCCCCAAGCGTCATCCAGTGCGGCGCCGATGCGCGCGGCATCGCCAGCCGCCAGGGCGGTCTCCAGCCCCTGAATGGCGCTCACCCGATCCCAGACCCCGCCCGAGGCCGAGGCATCCTGCCGCGTGTAAAGCCCCATCAGCCGGTTCGGCGCCAGCGCGCCCGCGCGCGTGAGGCGCTCGGCAGCTTCGATCTCGGCCTTCCAGCCAACGGTGCCGCGCAGATCCGACATCGCAAAGGCCAGCGGCAGCCCGCGCGTCGGCAGGGGCGCGCCGATCCCCTCGAACAGGCGAAATTCCAGAGGCGAGGGCGCGCTGCTGGGCACCGGGACGGGGGCCTCTTCGGCCAGCTCGGGGTCCAGAAACTGTGCCAGAAGGGCACTTTCGGTGCCCTTGATCGTGCCAAGGGCGGCGCCGGTGTCATACATCAGCGCGGCCGTCGCCCAATCGCCGGTCAGCGCTGCGCAATAGATCCGCGCGGCATCGCCCGCCATCAACCCCGGCGATCCCTGAAGCGCGGTGCAGGCCTCGGTCTCAGCGCCTGCCAGCAGGGCCAAATCGAACCATGCGGGAAAGATGCCAGGTGTTTCGGGGCCGGCGCGGGCCAGCAGCTCCATGGCAGGCTCGACCGCACCGAAACGGCGCAGCATGTCGACCCGTGTGCGTAGATAAGCGCCCTCGCGCCCATGGGGCGGCTCGGCCTCGGCCAGCAAGAGCGAGTGATAGAGGGCCGTGATGGCCGGAGGGGGCTGCTGCGTCGCACTGCGCCAGAGGGCGGTCAGGTCTTCGGCGCCGCTCTGCGCCCAGAGCGTGGCGGGCAGGCCCGTGACCGAGGGCGGCAAAAGGCCCACAGCGCCGCTGGTCGCGTCGGCAAGGGGGGTCATCTCGATGCTCGGGATATTCACCTCGCCGGCGACCGGCGGCTCGCTGATCGGGCGGCCCGGCGTCGATTGCCCCGCGCCGGGCTGGTTCAGCCAGTCGATCGCCGAGAGCGGCGCGACCTCCTGCGCCAGACCCGCGCCGGGCATCAGCGCCAGCGCAATCGCGGCGGCGCGTCCGGGGCTACTGTGCATCTAGCAGGATGTCCTGACGAATCTCGGTCGCTTCTGGCGTGAAATCCGCGCCAAAGAACGGGCCCAGATAGGCGTATCCCACCAGGGCGATGAAGCCCAGGATAGCGAGATAAAACAACCACTTGATAAGTCTGAACACGATATGCCTGCCTGCGGTTCGATCCGTTTTGCCCAACTTATAACTGGCCTTTCGGGCAAGATCACGTCATTCAGTCACGGATTGTTGCAAATGGGCGGGGGAGTGCCGACAGTGGCAGGCAAAGGGCCGTCAACCTTGAGCCGGACAGTGGTCCTGATCGGCATGATGGGGGCCGGCAAGACGGCAGTGGGCAAGGCGCTGGCGGCGCGGCTGGGCGTGCCCTTCCGTGATTCCGACGCTGAGATCGAGACGGCTGCCGCGATGAGCATCTCCGAGATTTTTGAGCGTGATGGCGAGGCGTTCTTTCGTTGCCGCGAGACGGAAGTCATTGATCGCCTTCTGTCGGGCGAGCGCAGCATCCTCAGCACCGGAGGCGGTGCCTTTCTGCAGCCGCGCAACCGGGAGATCATCGCGCAGAAGGGCGTGTCAGTCTGGCTCAACGCGGATCTGGGGCTGCTCTGGAATCGGGTCAAGAACAAGGACACGCGCCCGCTGCTGCGCACGCCCGATCCACATGCAACGCTGCGCAGCCTCTACGAGGCTCGCGTGCCTATCTACGCCCAGGCCGATATCGAGGTCGTCAGTCGCCCCGGCTACACGATCGAAACAATGACCACCCGCGTGATCGAGGCGCTTGCCGCCCGCCCCGGAATACTGGAGCCCGAATGAGCCATATCGTCCACGTCCCCCTGGGCGACCGCGCCTATGACGTCCATGTCGGCCCCGGCCTGCTCGCGCGCTCGGGCGCGCTCATTGCGCCTTTGCTGCGCCGCCCCCGCGTGGCGGTCGTCACCGATGAGGCCGTGGGCGCGCTGCATCTGGACGCGCTGCGCGCCGGGCTGGCCGAGGCAGGCATCGGGATGACCGCGCTGGCCCTCCCTGCAGGGGAGGCCACGAAATGCTGGACGCAGCTGGAGCATGTCACTGAATGGCTGCTGGCCGCACAGGTCGAGCGGAATGATGTCGTCATCGCCCTCGGCGGCGGTGTGATCGGCGACCTGGTGGGCTTTTCGGGGGCGATCCTGCGGCGCGGCGTGCGTTTCGTGCAGATCCCGACCAGCCTTCTGGCGCAGGTCGACAGTTCGGTCGGGGGCAAGACCGGCATCAACTCGGCCAAGGGCAAGAATCTCATCGGCGCCTTTCACCAGCCCAGCCTCGTGCTGGCCGATACGGACTTGCTGGCAACGCTGAATTGCCGTGACTTCCTCGCCGGTTATGGCGAGGTCGTGAAGTATGGCCTGCTGGGCGATGCCACCTTCTTCGACTGGCTGGAGCAGAATGCCTCTGCGATGGCCGCAGGCGATATGGACGCGCGCATCCATGCCGTTGCGCGGTCGGTCCAGATGAAGGCTGATATCGTCGCCCGCGACGAGACCGAGCAGGGCGACCGCGCGCTTTTGAACCTCGGCCATACCTTCTGCCACGCGCTCGAGGCCGCCACCGGCTATTCGGATCGCCTGCTCCATGGCGAGGGCGTCGCCATCGGCTGCGCGCTGGCGTTTGAGCTGTCGGCCCGTCTCGGCCTCTGCCCGCAGGAGACGCCCAGCCGTGTGCACGCCCATCTGCGCCAGATGAAGATGAAGACCGATCTGGCTGATATCCAAGGGGATTTGCCGGACGCACAGGGGCTCCTCGATCTCATGGCCCAAGACAAGAAGGTCAAGGACGGGCGCCTGCACTTCATCCTTGCGCGCGGTATTGGCGAGGCTTTCGTCACCTCGGATGTGCCACCGGATGCTGTCCTCTCGGTGCTGCAGGACGCGCTCGCCACCCGCTGAGCACTCCAGTTTCATCCTGGCAAAAATACTTACATCCCGGCGCCCGCCCGAGGCGCTGGCGCCAGCAATTCAGCCCAACTTCACCAGCGCATGACGCTTCTTGCCCGCGCTCAGCTTGATCGGCTGGGCAAGATCCGCCGTCCCGATCATCAGCCCTGCATCCTCCAGTGGCGCATCGTTCATCCGCGCGCCGCTCTCGGCGATCAGACGTTTGGCATCCTTGCCGGACTTGGCGAGGCCCGTGCGCACGATCAACTGCACGATCGACACGCCCTCTGCCGCCTCGCCGGGTTCCAGCACCAGCGTCGGCAGATCGTCCCCGACGCCGCCCTTCTCGAAGACCTCGCGCGCGGTTGCCTCGGCGGCTTTCGCCGCTTCAACTCCGTGCAGTAGCCCCGTGACTTCATTGGCCAAAATCACCTTGGCCGCGTTGATCTCGGAGCCTCCCAGCGCGCCCAGACGCTCGCATTCGTCCAACGGCAGCTCGGTATAGAGCTTGAGGAAGCGTCCGGTATCGGCATCCGTGGTGTTCCGCCAGAATTGCCAGAACGTATAGGGGCTGCACATCTCGCCATTGAGCCACACGGCGCCACCTTCGGATTTGCCCATCTTCTTGCCGTCCGACGTGGTCAACAGCGGCGAGGTCAGGCCAAAGACATGGCCCTCGATCACGCGGCGAGTCAGGTCGATGCCGTTGACGATATTGCCCCACTGGTCCGATCCGCCCATCTGCAGCGCACAGCCATAGCGGCGGTTCAGCTCAAGGAAATCATAGGCTTGCAAGATCATGTAGTTGAATTCGAGAAAGCTCAGCGATTGCTCGCGGTCGAGGCGCGACTTCACGCTCTCGAAGCTGAGCATCCGGTTGACCGAGAAATGCCGTCCGATATCGCGCAGGAATTCGAGGTAATTCAGCCCGTCGAGCCATTCGGCATTGTTGACCATGATCGCATCGGTCGTACCCTCGCCGTAGCTGAGGTATTGCGCAAAGACCTGCTGCATGCCGTTGATATTCTCGTCGATCACCTCGTTCGTGAGCAGCGGCCGTTCTTCCGCGCGGAAGCTGGGATCGCCCACCTTGGTCGTGCCGCCGCCCATGAGAGTGATCGGCTTGTGGCCCGTCTTTTGCAGCCAGCGCAGCATCATGATGTTGAGCAGATGCCCGATATGCAGCGACTTGGCCGTGGCATCATAGCCGATGTAGCAGGGGGTCACCCCCGCCATCAACCGATCGTCGAGGCCCTGCATGTCGGTGCAGTCGGCCAGATAGCCGCGCGAGACCATGACGTTCAGGAATTCGGATTTGGGGTGATAGGTCATGGCGCTTGTCCCGGATTGCTTTGCGCGGCATGTATAGGTGCGCATCGGGCAAAGGAAAAGAGCATGTTGAAGGCCGAACGGATGTGGGCGCTGGGGGCGATGTCAGGCACGTCTCTGGACGGCGTCGATGCCGCGCTTGTCGAAACCGATGGCGCGTCGATTTTCGGCTTCGGGGATAGCCGCTATCGCGCCTATACCGCGGACGAGCAGGCGGTGCTGAGCGCCGCGCTGGGCCGCTGGCCGGGCGATGATCTGGACGCGGCCGAGGCCGTGGTGATGCAGGCGCATATCGAGGCGCTCAGCGGCCTCAATGCCGCCCTCGTCGGCTTTCACGGCCAGACGCTGGCGCATGAGCCGGGCGGGCGCGGCACGCATCAGCTGGGCGACGGGGCGGCGCTGGCGGACGCGCTGGGCCTGCCGGTGGTCTGGGATTTTCGCAGCGCGGATATGCGCCTGGGCGGGCAGGGCGCGCCGCTAGCGCCGTTTTTCCACCATGCCTGCGCGCGCTATGTCGGCGCGGATGCGCCCATTGCCTTCCTTAATCTGGGCGGGGTCGGCAACCTGACATGGGTCGATCCTTCTGTGCGCCGCCCCGAGGATGCCGGCGCGCTGGTGGCCTTTGATACAGGGCCGGCCAATGCGCCGATCAACGATCTGATGATGGCCCGGCGCGGTGTGCCCTATGACGAGGGCGGCAGGCTGGCCAAAGCGGGCACCGTGGCCGAGGGCGCGCTGGAGCTTTTCCTCGACGAGGGATATTTCCTGAAGATGCCGCCCAAATCGCTGGACCGGGACGCCTTTGCCGACATGATCGACCTTGTCGAGGAACTGCCCGATGCCGATGCCGCCGCAACGCTGACCGCCATGTCGGCTGCTGCCGTGCTGCGTGGAATGGAGCATTGCCCCGAGCCGCCCGCGCGTCTGCTGGTCTGCGGCGGGGGGCGGCACAACCCGGTGATGATGGACATGCTGCGCGCCGCCCTCGATTGCGAGGTGGCGCCGGTCGAGGAGGTCGGCCTTGATGGCGATATGCTTGAGGCGCAGGCCTTTGGCTATCTGGCCGTGCGGGTGACGCGCGGGTTGCCGACATCTTGCAGCGCGACAACAGGCGTGCGCGCGGCGGTATCGGGCGGCACGCTCAGCAGGCCGGGAGAGACGTGATGGACTATGCTCTGAACAACGGCGCCGGGGGCGGCAGCGCGCGGCTGGGCCTGATCGTGCTGGCCACGGATGAGACGCTGGAATTCGAGGCGCGGCAGATGTTGGCGGGCCGCGACGTGCAGCTTTTGCATGCGCGCATCCCGGTGGCCGCGCAGATCACGCCTAATACGCTGGCGCAGATGGATGCGGCTATGCCCGTCGCCGCCGCCCTCCTGCCTCAGGGGCTGGAGGTGATCGGCTATGCGTGCACCTCGGGCGCGACGGTCATCGGGCAGGCGCGGGTGGCCGCCCAAGTGCAATCGGTGTATCCCGAAGCGGCAGTGACCGATCCGATCAGCGCCGTGATCGCCGCGCTGTCACAGGTGGGTGCGCGGCGCATCGGCATGGTCACACCCTATGTTGCCAGCGTGACCGCCCCGATGCGCGCGCTTCTCGCGGCGAACGGTGTCGAGACGCTGCACGAGGTCAGCTTTGCCGAAGGCGATGACCGGCGTGTGGCGCGCATCGATCCGGCCTCGACCCGCGCGGCGCTGCTGGAGGCGGCCAAGGCGCCGGGAATAGACGCGCTCTTTGCCAGTTGCACGAATTTGCAAACCTTTCCCATCATCGCAGAGGTCGAGGCGCAGACGGGCTTGCCGGTCATCACGTCCAACCAGGCGCTCCTTTGGCATATGCTGCGGCTTGCCAAGTCGGGCGCGGAGGGCTGGGGTCCGGGTCGTCTCTTTGCGCTCTAGCACAGCCGTCACTTTGCCAATCGCACACGCGGCCCCATATTGGACCGAAGCCAAGCAGGAGAGCCGCGCATGAGCGAGACCAAAGCACCGCCCCCGCAACCGGGCATCAGCCGCGCCGAGGCACAGGGCGTGCGCTATGCCGCCGAGCTGGAGGGCCATGTTCGCTGGCTCGATGCCATCACGGGCGCGGCGCTGGGCGTTTTGGCGACGGCCTCGGGCATTTATACCTATCTGGGGGTGTCGTCGCTCTTGGACGACAATGGCGCGCTCAGTTTCTTTGCCGCCGCGTCCTACTCCATTGCCGTTTCGGTGGGCATCTTCGTCTTCTGGTCCTATCTCATGCGGCTTTTGCCCTCGGTGCGCAGCATGGCGTCGCGCATCGGTCTGCTGGTTTCGATGGGGATCGGCTCGCTTGCGATCATCGCCATGTCCTCATGGCTGAATGCCGCCGCGCTGGCAGGCTCGGCCGCGGTCGAGCAGCATCTGGCCAAGACGGTGCAGGATTACCAGTCCTCTCTGGAGCAGGCGCATGATATCGCCGTCTCGGCGCAGGGGCTGGAGCGTGACGTGGCCCGCGTCCGCCAGTCCTTCGAGGATCTGAGCGCGCAGGAGGCCAGCGGGGATCTCTCGGGCCTAGCCGGCCGCGGCGCGGTCTTTCGGGTGCTCAGCCAGAAGTCGGACGAGTTGCGCGGCCTTGAGGCGCAGATCGCCTCGCAGCAGCCGCTGGTCGAGGCGGCCTTTGCCGAGGGGAACGCGACGCTCAGCCGGATGCGCGCGCTGACGGTCGAGCCGGGCCCGGTCGAGCCCCGCTCGGTCCAGTTTTCCGAAGAGGCAGTGCGCCTTGCGGGCCTGATCACGCAACTGCGGCAGTTGTCGGTCGCGCCTCTTGTATCTCGCGCGGCGCAGGATCTGGCAGCCTCTGTCGTGCTGCCCGAACTGGACGGGCGTAGCGATGCGGCGCGCGGCGATCAGCAAACCACGATCAGCTCGGTTCTTGAGGTCTTGGGCCAGCGGGCGGCGACGCTGCGCAGTGCCGCCGATGCCGTCGTGTCCATGCCGCCGCCGAGCGAGACGACCTATACGCCGATCTCGACGGCGGATGCGGTGATCCGCTATGCTGGCAATTTCGCCCCATCCTGGGCAGGGGCCATCGCGATTGACCTTCTGCCGGCGGTTCTGGTCTTTATCCTGATGGTGACCCAGGCGGCGATCCGGTCAGGGCGAGAGGGCGTTGGAATCGAGCAGACGCTGACCCTGTCCGAGCTGCGCGCGGCGATGATGGTCCTGCACGAGATGGACGAGGTGCGCCATCCGGTGCCGCCCGTCGCGCGGGCCGATAGCGCCCCGGTGCAGGCGCCCAGCAGGGCGGGCGGCAACGGGTCCGCCACGCCATGATCGAAAAGGCAAAACGCGGCTGGGACGCGCGCCGTGTTCTCTATGCAGTGCTGGGGCTGCAACTGGTCATGGCCGGGCTTCTGGCTGGTTCTGACGTGCTGGGCGCGCTGCCGCGCCCTGGCTGGCCGTCCACCGCGCCGGGCGTCGACAGCCCGGTTGCGCCGGGTGATCAGATCCGCCGCTATGCCCCGCGCGACATGCCGTTGCCCAAACGCGCGCCGGGCGCGCCTGAGCGGCCTTACCGCAACACCGGCGACATGCCCGGCCGGCTGGAATTTCTGCGCGAGGGCGCTGCGCTGCGCGTGACCGGCACCATCGCCCCCGGCGACGATGAGCGTCTGGCCGAGCGGCTGGGGACCGAGGCCGGGCTGGAACTTGTCGTGCTGAACAGCCCTGGCGGGTCGGTCCGCGATGCGCTGGAGATCGGTCGCAGCATTCGCGCTGGCGCGCTCGACACGAAGGTCGAGGCGGGCGATGTCTGCTTTTCCGCCTGTCCCTACATGCTGGCGGCCGGCGTGGCGCGCAGCGCGCCCGACGGAGCCCAGGTGGGCGTGCACCAGCATTATTTTGGCAAGAATACCGTGCTACCCGCCTTTCTGGCGGTCGAGGATATCCAGCGCGGGCAGGGCGAGGTGATGGAATACCTGCATGACATGGGCGTCGATATCCGCCTGATGCGTCCGGCACTGGCGACCGGGCCGGATGATATCTACGTGCTCTTGCCCGAGGAGTTGCTGGACTATCGCCTCGTAACCGAAGACGTCGAGGACTGAGATGGCGGGGCCTCCGGCGGGGGTACTGTCAATGAAGAATTTTCATTCTGAAAGCGGCGATTGACGAAAGATGCTGATTTCGTATCTACCAGCTGATCCACCATCAGAACATTAAAGTTCCACCAACATCTGGATGAACTGCATTGCTCCTCCTTTCTGTCCCATATGGTTCATTTCTAATTGAGAAGTTATGTCGGACGACGGCAAACGTCTAGTCGCTCAGCTCGCAAGTCGCCGTCAGGCAGTGCCACGGTCGGCCCCATCATTGCGGACACACATTTCGATGGAACGCCTCGGTCTTCAGAACGCCGAGGCGTCAAGACCGAAGGACATCTCGCAGTGTTTATGGACTGATGGCACATCAGTCTGATGGCCTGTCATATTTGCTCTTTGCAATCTTGTGACCGACAAAGCAAAGCACCAGCGTAGGCCATTTACTTTGGCCGACGCCGCGCCATCTGATCTTCGCTCAACCAGTAAAGAGTGCTCATCAACACACCTGCGCCGCTGCCGACCTGTCCGCACAGGTAAACGGTGCCGCGATGTTTGACGATGCGGCTCATCCTCGGGCCGGTCTTTTGACGTTCGATCATATGGATGTCTCCCCGGGTTCAGGGCGCCACGTTGGCAACGGGCGCAGAGGTGGTTTTTCGGGTGGCGAGATGGCGCAGGTATCGCCGCTCGAACCAGCGGAAGGCCCATGCGATGCACAGGACAATCAGGAAATAGAGGACTGCCGCCGTAATGAACCCCTCATAGGCCAGGTAGTAGCGCCCGTTCAGCCAGCGCCCGACGCCCAGGATATCCTGCAGCGTGATGGTGCTGGCGATGACCGAGCCGTGCAGCATGAAGATCACCTCGTTGGAATAGGCAGGGATCGCGCGGCGAAAGGCTGAGGGCAGGATGATGCGGCGCATGCGGCTGCGATAGGAATGGCCCGTCGCGATGGCGGCCTCGACCTCGCCTTTCGGCGTGTCGGCGATGGCGCCGCGCAGGAGCTCGGTCGTATAGGCCGCGGTGTTGAGCGTGAAGGCGATCAGCGCGCACCACCAGGCCGAAGACAGGATCGGATCCCAGAGGAAGCTTTCGCGGATCACGGCGAACTGGCCCACGCCGTAATAGATCAGATAGGTCTGCACCAAGAGCGGCGTGCCGCGGAAAACATAGGTGTAGGTCTGTACGAGCGGGTTGAAGACACGGTGGCCGGACGCGCGCGCGATCGCCATCGGGATCGCCATCAGCCCGCCCAGAAGCAGCGCCAGAAAGGTGAGGTTCAGCGTGGTCCAGACGCCGTAGAGAAAGCGATCGAAATTCTCGGCGATCAGCGCGATATCTAGGGGGATGTAGTTGAGCAAGGTTTCCATGGCTACGCCCTCACCACGCCGCGGCTATAGCGCCGTTCGACCGCCCGCAGGACCAGATCCGAAATGCCGGTCAGCGCAAGGTAGATGACGAAAGCGGCCGCCATGAAGGTAAAGAGCTGCCCGGTCGAGCGGCCAGCGGTGAAGGCGTTATAGACCAGATCCTGCAGTCCGATGACCGACACCAGCGCCGTCGTCTTGAGCTGGACCAGCCAGTTGTTGGTAAAGCCGGGCAGGGCATAACGCACCATCTGCGGCCAGATGATGTGGCGAAAGATCAAAGATCGGGGCATTCCGCAGCTGATACCGGCCTCGATCTGGCCGCGCGGGATCGCCATGATGGCGCCGCGAAACGTTTCGGTGAAATAGGCGCCGAAAATGACGCCGATCGTGCAGGCGCCGGCCGCGAACTGGCTGACCTCGACATAGCCCCAAAGGCCCGTCGCGGCGCCGATATTGTTCAGCGTCACCTGACCGCCGAAGAAGACCAGCAGGATCAGCACCAGATCCGGTACGCCGCGCACGATGGTCGTGTAAAGCCCCGCGATGCGCTGTGCTGCGCGACTGGCTGAAAGCTTGGCCCAGGCGCCCAGAAGGCCGAAGACCAGCGCGATTGCCAAAGATGACAGCGCGAGTTGTATCGTCATCAGCGTGCCGTCGATCAGTTGGGATCGATATTCCAGTATCAGGTCCATCGCGCGTCCTTCGGGGTAATGGCCGGAGCGGCGCGGCCCGCTCCGGCGAATGGTTTACTGACCCTCGGGGCGGGCGCCGTAGATATCGAACGGAAAATACTTGTCGTTGATTTCCGCATAGGTGCCGTCCTCGCGGATGGCCAGAATGGCCTCGCTCAGTGCCTGCTTGAGGTCTTCCTCGCCCTGCCGCAGGGCAATCCCGACGCCTTCGCCGTAGCATTCGACATCGGTGTGATCGCCGCCGAGAAAGGTATAATCGGCCCCTTCTTCCTTGGTAAGGAATGCTTCCTGCGCGATCAGGCTGTCCGAAAGCTGTGCGTCGATACGGCCGAGCGAAAGGTCGCGGAAGACTTCTTCCTGCGTTCCGTAAAGAACGATCTCGGCATCCGGGAACATCTTTTCAGCGTAGCACTGATGCGTTGCGCCGCGCTGAACGCCGATACGCTTGCCAGCGAGGCCCTCGGGCGTGCCTTCGAAACCGGCATCCTTCGCTGCGACGAGACGAGCGGGCGTCTGGTAATACTTGTCCGAGAAGTCGATCTGGCGCTTGCGCTCTTCGGTGATCGACATCGATGCGACGATGGCGTCGAACTTGCGGGCCTTGAGCGCCGGGATCATGCCATCCCATTCCTGCTCGACCAGCTCGCATTCACGCTGCATCTCGGCGCACAGCGCCTGCGCGATCTCGATGTCGAAGCCGACGAGCGTGCCATCCGCCTCCTTGGACGAGAACGGAGGATAGGCGCCCTCGACGCCGATGCGCAAAGTCTCCTGCGCGGTGGCGGGGATCGCCATCAGTCCAAGGGCGGCTGCCGCGGCGGTGGTCATTAGGGTTCTGCGAAACATGGGGTAGTCCTTTCTTTTGGTGTTTGGGTCAGTTCATGCGGGACAGAAACGCCTGGAATTCAGGCGTCTCCGGGTTGGAAAAGAGTTGCGCCGGCGGGCCCTGTTCGCAGACCTCGCCCTGATGCAGGAACACGGTTTTGGACGACACGTCGCGGGCAAAGCCCATTTCGTGCGTGACAACCAGCATCGTGCGGCCCTCGTCCGCCAGATCGCGCATCACGCTCAGCACTTCGCCGACCAGCTCGGGATCGAGCGCCGAGGTCGGCTCGTCAAACAGCATCACATCGGGGTCCATGGCCAGCGCGCGGGCGATTGCCACGCGCTGCTGCTGACCGCCTGAGAGGTGCGCGGGGTAATAGTCGGCGCGGTCCGACAGACCGACCTTCTCCAGCAGCGCCGCCGCCTTGTCGCGGGCATCACGCTTGGGCGCCTTTTGCACGTAGAGCGGTCCCTCAAGGACATTTTCCATGACCGTCATGTGCGACCAGAGGTTAAAGCCCTGAAACACCATGGCCAGCCGCGCACGCATCCGCTCGACCTGGCGGATATCTTCGGGCACCGTCTCGCCGCGGCGGTTGCGTGTCATCCGCATCTGCTCGCCCGCCAGCCAAACCTCGCCGGAATTGGGCGTCTCAAGCAGATTGATACAGCGCAGGAACGTGCTTTTGCCCGAACCGGACGCGCCGAGGATGGCGATCACCTCGCCTTTTTGCGCTTCGAGCGAGACGCCCTTGATGACGTCATGTGCGCCAAAGCTCTTGTAGAGGTCGGTGACCTTCAATGCGGCGGGATCGCTCATGCGCTTTCCTCCAGTCGGGTTTTCAGGGTGGCCAGTTCTCCGAGGCGGACCGGCGTGACCGGTGTGCGCGCCCGCGGCGGATCGACCCGCGCCATTGCAGTTGCGTCACCGTCTGCAACGATGCCGCGTATGGTGCCTTCGCACATGCGCCCTTGGCAAGGGCCCATACCGGCGCGCAGAGCTGTCTTGATCTGGCGAGGCCCCGCCGCGCCTTCCGCGATGCCCTGCCGTATGGCGCCTGCACTCAGTTCTTCGCAGCGGCAGACGATGGTCTCGTCGGGCGGCGACAGGATTTCGGCGGGTGGCCTGTAGGCGGCATCCAGAAAAGGCCGGATCGCACGGGCACGAAAGAGCGTCGCGCGGGCGGGCGCCGACCCTTGGTTGCGCGCATCCTCGCTGATGCGCCCGCTGCTGCGCAATATGTCCAGCGCGGCCATCTCACCGGCCGCTTCGGCCGCCTCGGCGCCACCGATCCCGGCGCCGTCGCCGGCGACGTAAACCCCCGGCCGATCGGTCCGGCCCCAGGCGTCGCAGACAGGTTGCAACGCGACCTGGGCCGGGTTCCAGACATGGGCAATTCCTGCAGATCGGCTCATGTGGGTTGATGGAATCACGCCCTGATGCGTCAGCAAAAGATCACAGGCGATGCGCTCCGTGCGCCCTTTCCTGCGAAACCTGAACTCAATCCTGTCATCGTCATCTGCGCTTGCGCTGAAGCATGAGGCGTCCGTGTAGCGCGGCACGCCCGCCGCGCGAATCCTGGCCAGAAGGCCGAGCCCCTTCGCCAGCGTTCTTGCGCCGAAGAGCGCCTTCGGCAAGTGCGGCAGCGCGCGCAGCAGCATCCGCTTGCCCTGCGTTTCAACCAGCGCCAGCGGCGCGTGGCCCGCGTTGATCATCTGCGCGGCCACGAGATAAAGCAAAGGCCCAGAACCCGCGAGAACGGCGTTTCGCGGCAGCAGCCCGGACGTCTTCATCAGTATCTGCGCAGCCCCCGCGGTCATGACACCCGGAAGCGTCCAGCCGGGAAATGGCACGGGCCGCTCTTGCGCGCCACTGGCCAAAAGAACATGTGGCGCAACGGCGACATGGCTGGCCTCGCCATCGGACCAGATCACGCGGGGGCCGGCCTCGATCCGCCAGAGGCGGGCACCCGGCCGATGGTCGATGTTCGGATGATCCAGCGCGTCTACAAGCCTTGCGCCTGCCCGGTAATCCTTACCGAGCCAATTGAGGCGGTCGCCGCTCTGTGAGACGTTGCGGAAAATCTGCCCACCCGGCCGGGACTGCTCATCAAGCAGCAATACGCGCAGACCGTTCTGCGCAGCAATGCTGGCTGCCGTCATGCCTGCTGGCCCTGCGCCAATGATGATGATGTCAGCGTCAGACATCGCGCGCCTCCGCCAGCTTCCGCAGGCCGATCTGGCGTTTCACGATCATGCCCTCGCGGACAGGTGTCATGCAGGCCTGCACGTTGGGCCTGCCGTCGATCTCGACCAGACAATCGAAGCAGACGCCCATCATGCAGTAAGGCGTGCGCGCGGCGCCCCCCGCCGTCTGGCGGGTTGGCGCGCCGGAATGCGCCAGTAGGGCCGCAGCCACAGATGCACCGGCTGGCGCCGAGACGGGCGTGCCTTCAAAATCAAACTCTACCAGCGCGCCCGGCTCAGGCGGCGCTTGAAAGCGCGAAACGACGTTCATCGAATGCCTCCAGTTCTGGCGCATCAGCGCGTCCTTCGATCCAGCCGGGCAGGACATTCGCATGAAGCGGCGCAAGGGTGATGCCGCTGTGACAGGTAACCAGAAACGCGCCCGGGCAGGCGTTAGAGCGCGCATAGACGGGATAGCCGTCCGGCGACATGACCCTCAGCGCCCCCCATGACCTGATCACACGCACATCGGCGAGGGCGGGGAAAACGGAGACGGCATGTCGCGCCAGGCCCGCCATCACGTCCAGCGTTTCGCCATCGTCATAGCCCGCATCCGCCTTGGTGCCGCCAATCTGGAGGCCCCCTTCGTCGACCTGCCGGATCGTGCTGGACAGAAAGGGCAGACGATCCGCCAGTTTTTCGGTAATGAGCAGCTCGCCCCGCTGCGGCGTGACTTTCGTCTCGAACCCCAGATCCGAGGCGAGCGAGGCCGTGCCCAGACCGGCGCATAGAACGACCGTTCCGGCGTGCAGCGGTGCGCGGTCAGCAACAGAAATCTCGAAGCCGCCACCCGGGCGCGCGGTGACGCTTGTCACATGCGATCCAGCGCTGATGTGGCCGCCTGCAGCCAACACGCCGCGCCGCAGAGCCCGCAAGAGACGCAACGGGTTCACATGCCCGTCGGCTCGCGAAAATGTAGCGCCGACCACCTCGGGCCCGATCCCGGGAATGTCCCGGCGCAGATCGTCACCGTGGAGCACATCATGGGCGAAGCGGTTGCCGAGATGCCGTTGCTGCTCCATGAGGATACGGGCGAAAGAGCGCAGCTCCTCTTCGCAGGTAAAGAATTCAAAGCCACCGCATTGATCGAGCGCGACGTCGATACCTGACAGATCTTCAAGACGCTTCGAAAATTCAGGCCAAGCGGCCAGCGCATCACTCGTCCACCGGGCATAGGGCGCGAAATTCCATCCCTTGCCCTGGCCCCAGACCAATCCGAAATTGCCCTGCGATGCGCGCGCATCAATATCGGCTCCATCAAGCACCCGCACCCGCCGTCCGGCCAGCAGCAGGCCGAGCGCGACCGAAAGGCCGACGACGCCGCCTCCGATGACTGTGATATCAGGCAACTTGCGATCCATAGGGCTCCTCCGCCGTCATCATGGCTAAAGCGGAGGCATAATAATAATCGTAATATTTGCTTTATACATTCCATTTGGATATGCATTAGCAATGCTCCCTCGCCTCACTCACCGTCAGATCGAAGCCTTTCGCGCCGTTATCGAGACCGGCAAGGTCACTTCGGCCGCAGAGGTCTTGGCGACGACGCAGCCGTCCATCAGCAAACTGATTGCCGATCTAGAAAATGCCGCCGGCTTCGCACTTTTCGAGCGGCGCGGGCGACAGGTCATCCCCACGTCCGAGGCACTGGCACTATACGAGGAAGTCGAGCGATCCTTCGTCGGAATGTCCGAAATTTCCCGCGTCATTGAGGATATACGTGATTTTCGTAAAGGCAGCTTGCTGATAGCCGGAATGCCCGCACTCGCGCTCAAGTTCCTGCCCGACGTGATTGCGCAGTTTGTCGCTGAAGAGCCGGGCATCACTGTATCCTTGCGCGCCCGCAGCTCACAGGCTGTGCTGCGACATCTCAGCTCGCAGCAATTCGATCTTGGGTTCGCCGCACTTGATAACGATCATCCCGCCGTCACACGCACACCGATTTTCACCGCGCCGATGCTTGCCGTGCTGCCCCCGGGCCACGAACTTGAGCGCAAGGACAGCCTCACGCCGTCAGACTTCGACCAGCAATCCTTCATCGCCCTCGGCGCCGAGATAGGGACCCGCTCCGAGACCGATCTTTTCTTTGCGTCGCGAAACGCGCGGCCGCGGATCATTGCCGAAGCTCAGTTGTCGGCTTCCATCTGCGAGCTGGTCGCCAGCGGTGCCGGACTATCCATCGTCGAACCCGTCACCGCGACGAATTTTGCGACCGCAGGAAAGATCTCTACGCGGCTGCTCGATCCTGAACAGCCGTTCCGCTACGATCTTCTGCTGCCTGCGATGCGCCGCCCGTCCAGGGTGGCCTCCCGCTTTCTAGAACTGGTGAAGCAACATTTCGAGACGCTATTGCAGTCATGAAGCGGTTTTTGGCCCGTCTCTCTGATGTTGATGCAGGCCGACGATAGCACGCATTGGCCCATTGCGGACGTCGAGCGTCATTGCTGCAAAAGACCGCTCCAAAGCCTTGGCGATAATTCTATAACAAGCGTCATACCAGCTGGCCGCCAATTCCAGTGAATGCCCGGCGCAGTCTGCGCCGGGCTGACATTGCTGTCAGCAGGTTTTGCGCTCCGGAATGTCTCGAGCGCGGAGTTTGGATTTCATTGACTAACTTCCGCAGCCAGTGTCGATCACATCTCACCTTCGATGACGGTCAGGCCGAGGCTGTTCCACCCCTGCATGCCACCGCGATAATAAAATATCTTTTCGGGCGGATACCCTTCGCGGAGCATCGCCTTGATCGCCATTGGGGATTGGCCGCACCACGGGCCATTGCAGAACAACAGGACCTCTTCTGCACTCGTGCAATCCCAACTGCCCTCACTGCCAGTGCAGCCGATTTCGTCGAGGCGGCTGGCCATTTCCGTATAGGGCATATTGATTGCGCTCGGGATAGTTCCATCGAGATGCCAGTCCAAGGTTCTGCCATCGATGAGTTTGCCACCTTTTTCGGCGAATTTCAGAACTTCGATCTCGCCGACAGTGGTCACGCCGGGCGCGATCTGCATGGGCTGAATGCAAAAAGGGGGACATTTGCGCGATGTCTTGGCGTAGCTCGGATCAATCGTCGCATCAGTGTCCTGATTGCGAATGATTTCGACCGGTCCGCCCGACGTTTCGACGGTGACGCTGCTGAGGTCTCCATTTATCTTTACGTCAAGCTCCTCTGCAGAAACCTGCGTCACAGATACGCCCGCTATAATCAGGGCTGCGAATAGTATTCTCATGACTTCCCCCATTATCAGTGTGTTCAATCATATTGACAGGATCTCAAATTCCAATCAATGCATATGTCGAGGGCTGGTATGCCCAGAACCTGCCGCACCTGATCAATGAATCTGCGGCGAAGTTAAGGGCTCAGGAATCTTCCTTTGCGGTCCCGATCAGGATCAGCTTCTCAAGCGTGAGATCCAAGACAGCACGTGTCAGCCGGTGGTTCTCTGTCTCAAGCTTCTTGAGCCCATCCGGTCCGCTCGCCGGGACTTGTAGTGATAGGTGGGCATGACGATGCATACGGCCCCAAAGGCTGTTGATTGTAACTGCGAGAGAAATGCGAGATTTTGAGTGATGCGGCTTGATCAAGTGGCGCGGTTATCCGCGTCGGCTTCTGCGACACCGTCGGTGAACGTGACGCCTTCGATGACCAATCCGCCCAACAACGACAGCCGCAAGCACCGCGACGACAAGGGCAAAAAGCGTATTGGACCTCATGACCCGAGCGGAACTGCGGTGTGTCGAAAAGCTGGATCGTAAGCTCCAATAATTCGACATGGGCCCAATCATTCTTCCGACGGGCTTCGAGCGCATGCAGGTATCTCTCTATAAGCTGGTACAAGACAGCGGTCTGGCTTGGGATACGGTCCGCGCGGTACTGCGAGGCACCGGCACAATTTCTTCGTTGGGCCGACTGCCCGCGTCCCTCGGACTGAGGTGGAGCTGGAGCGCATCATCGATTACAGCGGGTCCGGCCACCGGACCTGGGAGGGCTGTGAGAGAAGCTGCGCGCTGGAGCGTTCGCTTGATGTCGCGCTGGTCGATCCGGTCGATCGGAGTCCTTCTGAGTTTGGGCAGCACATGCCGACGCAGCGGGCCAAACTAGCGGCCGTCATCGCGCTTCAATGTCTTTCCATGTGTCTCATAGGCGTCTTCTGCGACAGCTTCGAGCGTATCAACGACCCGCCGGATTTGGCCGAGCCGGATCCGTCTTTGTTTCCTCCGGCGGGGGTATTTGGCACCAAGAAAAAACCTTGCGCGTCCATGGCTTCATCTTGGCGGAAATACTCTGTTCCGCCACCTGTGGCGCACACTGTCCGCGCGATCATGTGCTCTTGCGCGTGCACCTTGCGCAGCCTAACACTTGACCCATGAAATTACTCTTTCTTGGCGATGTGATGGGGCGCGGTGGCCGCCGGGCGATAGCAGAGATGCTACCGGGGTTGCGCGCGGAATGGGGTCTCGATTTCGTCGTGGTCAATGGCGAGAATGCGACCGGCGGCATGGGCCTGAGCGGCGAGCATGCCAAGGGTATTCTGGATGCGGGCGCGGATTGCGTGACGCTGGGCGATCATGCGTTCGATCAAAAGGACATGCTGCGCGCCATTGAGTGCGAGCCGCGCATCATCCGGCCGATAAACTTTGCCAAGAGCGCGCCGGGACGCGGAGCGCGCGTCTTTTCCGATGCGCGCGGGCGCAAGGTTCTGGTGGCGCAGGTGTTGGGTCAGGTCTTCATGAAACGGGCCTTTGATGATCCGTTCTCGGCGCTGGATGCCACCTTGCGTGCGCATGTGCTGGGCGGTGCCGTTCAGGCCGCGATCATCGACATTCATTGCGAGGCGACAAGTGAGAAGATGGGTGTCGGACATTTCTGCGACGGGCGCGCGTCGCTGGTTGTGGGCACGCACACCCATGTGCCCACCGCCGATGCGCAGATCCTGCCGGGCGGCACCGCATTTCTGAGCGATGCGGGCATGTGCGGCGATTACAACAGCGTCATCGGCATGGACAAGGAAGAGCCGCTGCGCCGCTTTGTCACCGGAATGCCCAAGGGTCGGTTCTCGCCTGCGATGGAGGAAGTCACCGTCTCGGGTGTCTATGTCGAAACCGACGACCGCACCGGCCGCGCCACCCGGATCGAGATGGTGCGCCAAGGCGGGCGCCTTGCCCCGGCAGGGCCGTGAGCGGGCGCGAGCTTGGCCCCTATGCCATCCTGATGGTGATGGGGGCGGGATGGGGGCTAAGCGTGCCCCTGTCCAAGATCGCTGTCAGCACCGGGCATCTGCCCCTTGGCCTGATCTTTTGGCAGGAGGTGGTGATCGTCGCGCTTCTGGGCGCGATCTGCGCCGTGCGCGGCAAGCCGCTGGAACTGGGCCGCCAATACTGGCGGCTTTACGCGGTTGTGGCGCTCTGCGGCGCGGTGCTGCCGGATATATTCTTCTACCTCGCGGCGGCGCGGCTGCCGGGCGGGATCATGGCCATCATCATCGCGAGCGTGCCGCTTTTCTCGCTGCCCATCGCGCTGGCGCTCGGCAACGAAGCCTTTTCATGGCGGCGGGTCATGGGCCTCAGCTTTGGCATCATCGGCATCCTGCTGCTGATCGGGCCTGAGGCCAGCCTGCCCGAAAAGGCGATGGCCGTTTTCATCCCCGTCGCCCTGATGGCGCCGCTGCTTTATGCGACCGAGGGGAACCTGGTGGCGAAATGGGGTATCCAGGGGCTGGATTCGATGCAGGTGATC
Organism: Roseovarius maritimus; assembly: GCF_043355895.2. Taxonomy (NCBI): domain Bacteria; kingdom Pseudomonadati; phylum Pseudomonadota; class Alphaproteobacteria; order Rhodobacterales; family Roseobacteraceae; genus Roseovarius; species Roseovarius maritimus. The sequence goes on along the minus strand of NZ_JBHFPF020000002.1, from coordinate 238,798 downwards.
CTCGGTGCCTCGCTGCTTGGCATGGTCGTCACCGCGCCTCTGGCGCTGCTGACGGGCCAGTGGATCAACCCGCTGGACAGCTTTGGTGCACCCGAACTGGCGCTGGCCGCCTCGGCGGCCCTACACGGGCTGGTCTATGCCGTCTACGTCTGGCTGGTGGGCCGCGCGGGATCGGTCTTTGCCGCGCAGGCCAGCTATCTGGTGACAGGATTTGGCGTGATATGGTCCATGCTGCTGCTGCACGAGCGCTATGCCATCTGGGTCTGGCTGGCGCTGGGCATCATGATGATCGGCATCGCTCTGGTCCAGCCGCGGTCCCGCACGTCGCCGCTTGCACCGGTGCGGCCCATCGGCGAAAATGGTGTGAACCAGTAAAAGGCAGATCCCCCCGGTGATTGCATATTTCGACGTGTCGCAAACGACGCAGGCTGTCATGACGCTCGGCGTCGTTGCGGTGATGTTCGTCTTTTTCATTCGCGAGATCTATCCAACCGAGGTGGTGGCGATGTCCGGGGCGGCAGCGATGCTGGTGCTGGGGCTGCTGCCCTACGACGCCGCACTGGAGGTGCTGTCGAACCCTGCGCCCTGGACCATCGCGGTCATGTTCATCATTATGGGGGCACTGGTGCGCACTGGTGCGCTGGAAGCGTTCACATCGCTGGCCGACAGGCAGGCGCGCACCAATCCCAAGCTGGCGGTGGTGATGCTGCTGGGGCTGGTGATCATCGGCTCGGCGGTGATGAACAACACGCCTGTCGTCGTGGTGATGATCCCGGTTTTTGTGCAACTGGCCCGCACGTTGAAGATCCCGGCTTCGCGGCTGCTGATTCCACTCAGCTATGCGGCGATTCTTGGTGGCACCCTGACCCTGATCGGCACCTCCACGAACCTCCTGGTCGACGGTGTGGCGCGGGCGCGCGGCATGGAGGCCTTCGGCATTTTCGAGATCACGCCGCTGGCCATCGTGCTGGTCGCCTGGGGCATGATCTATCTGCGTTTCATCGGGCCGCTGTTGCTGCCGCATCGCGACAGCATGGCCGACATGCTGTCGGATCGCAGCCGCATGAAGTTCTTTACCGAGGCGGTGATCCCCCCCGAAAGCAACCTGATCGGGCGCGAGGTCACCGGCGTGCAACTGTTCAAGCGTGAGGGCGTGCGCCTGGTCGACGTGGTGCGCGGCGACCAGTCGCTGCGCCGGGACCTGACGGGTGTCGCGCTGGAAGTCGGGGACCGCGTGGTGCTGCGCACCCAGATGACCGAACTTCTTAGCCTGCAGAACAACAAGAGCCTGCGCCGCGTCGATCAGGTCAGCGCGGTCGAAACAACGACCGTCGAAGTGCTGATCACGCCGGGCTGTAAAATGGTGGGGCGCAGCCTTGGCTCGCTGCGGCTGCGGCGGCGCTATGGTGTCTATCCGCTGGCCGTGCACCGGCGGAACCAGAATATTGGCCGCCAACTGGACACCCTGATCGTCAAGGTGGGCGATACCCTTCTGCTGGAAGGCGCGCCCGAGGATATCCGGCGCCTGTCGTCCGAGATGGACATGGTCGATGTCTCGCAACCCTCGGCGCGGGCCTTTCGCCGGGGCCATGCGCCGATCGCCATTGCCGCGCTGATCTCCATCGTCGGATTGGCGGGCCTCGGTGTAGCGCCGATCCTTGCGCTGGCAGTGGTGGCTGTCGCCGCCGTGCTGCTGGCACGCTGCATCGATGCAGACGAGGCGTTCTCATTCGTCGATGGGCGGCTTCTGGCCCTGATTTTTGCCATGCTGGCCATCGGGGCCGCACTGGAGGAAAGCGGCGCGGTCGGGCTGATCGTGGGCAGTATCGCGCCCTCGCTGATGCTGCTGCCGGGCGTTCTGCTGATCTATTCGGTCTACCTGATGACCTCCATCCTGACCGAGATGGTCAGCAACAATGCCGTCGCCGTCGTCGTCACCCCCATCGCCATCGGGCTGGGGCAGGCGATGGGGATCGATCCGCGCCCGCTGGTGGTGGCGGTCATGGTCGCGGCCTCGGCCAGTTTCGCGACGCCCATCGGCTATCAGACCAATACGTTGGTCTACGGCCCCGGCGGCTATCGCTTTACCGATTTCTTGCGCATCGGAGTGCCGCTGAACCTGAGCGTCGGCCTTGTGGCCTCGGCCCTGATCCCGTTCATCTGGCCGCTTTAGGCGCGGCTTGCGCGCAGGGCGCCTCGTGTCTTATAGAGGCGCAAAATCCACATCATCCTTTTCAGAGGTAATTCATGGCCGGCCATTCCAAATGGGCAAACATCCAGCACCGCAAGGGACGGCAGGATGCCGCACGCTCCAAGCTGTTTTCCAAGCTGAGCAAGGAAATCACCGTTGCCGCCAAGATGGGCGATCCCGACCCCGAGAAGAACCCGCGCCTGCGCATGGCCGTCAAGGAGGCCAAGACGCAATCCGTGCCCAAGGACGTGATCGACCGCGCGATCAAGAAATCCCAGGCTGGCGACAGCGAAGATTACGAGGAAATCCGCTATGAGGGCTACGGCCCCAATGGCGTGGCCGTCATTGTCGAGGCGATGACCGACAACCGCAACCGCACCGCCAGCACCGTGCGCAGCACCTTCACCAAGAATGGTGGCAACCTAGGCGAGACGGGTAGCGTCGGCTTCATGTTCGAGCGCAAGGGCGAGATCGTCTATGGCGCCGATGTAGGCGATGCCGACACCGTGATGATGGCCGCGATCGAGGCGGGGGCCGAGGATGTCGAATCCTCGGAGGATGGTCACACGATCTGGTGCGCCGATACCGATCTCAATGACGTCTCCACCGCGCTCGAGGCGGCGCTGGGCGAGAGTGAAGCGACCCGCCTGGCCTGGCGTCCGGTGACAACGACCGAGATGGACCTGGACGCGATGCAAAAGCTGATGAAGCTGGTCGATGCGCTGGAGGATGACGACGACGTGCAGCGCGTCACCACCAATTTCGAAGCCTCGGACGAGGTCATGGCCCAGCTTTGAGCATGTGATGCCGGCGGCTCCGCGCAGCCTGGATCCCGGCCCGCCGGCCACGCCCCTTGCGATCAATCCGTTCCCTGTCATGCGCCTGTCACGCAATCTTGCGATGGCATACCCAGATGCGCCATGAACGGCAGGGTTGCCGATCACCGCATACGAGATATAGTCATCGGGACGGATCAGCGCAGGCGGGGACGATCACGATAATGGAAGGTGATTTCAGGACCGAATTCGTACGCGCGCCATCGGCGCTGCGCCAGCACCCGGCGCTGGTTCTCAACGCCGATTACCGGCCGCTCAGTTACTATCCACTTTCGCTCTGGTCATGGCAGGATGCGATCAAGGCGGTCTGGCTGGACCGGGTCGATATCGTGGCCGAGTATGACCATGTGGTCCACTCGCCCAGTACGAGGATACGGATCCCCTCGGTCATTGTCCTGAAGGACTTCGTCAAACCTCAGAAGCGCGTGGCATTCACGCGCTTCAATCTTTTTCTGCGGGACGAGTTCTGCTGCCAGTATTGCGGCGCACGAGGCGATCTGACCTTTGATCACGTGGTGCCGCGCGCCAGTGGCGGGCGCACCAGTTGGGAAAACGTCGTCGCGGCCTGCGCGCGCTGCAATCTTGCAAAGGGATCGAAGAGCCTCGCGCGCTCGGGCATGTCGCTGCGCAAGCCGCCGCGCCCACCCGGCGCCGAAGAGCTGCGCAACACGGGCCGAAAGTTTCCCCCGGGATATCTGCATGATAGCTGGCTGGATTTCCTCTACTGGGATGCCGAGCTGGAGGCGTGACCGCGGCGCGGCCATAGGCGCAGCCACTACCCCTCATTCGACAAAGAGCCTCGGGAGGTCGTTCATCCTGTGCTATCATGTCGCAGTCCGCCCAGGATCACCTCTGGGAACGGGCAAGGGCGTCAGTGTGATTCCATGCCATTCGTTCAGGGAACCGGATCCCTCCCTAGCATGTAGACTCTTGACGTCGCGCAATTGCATTGGAGGTTGCAATGTCCGAAACTGATAGATTTCCCGCATCTCTGTATGGCCCCGCCGAAAAGCGCATGGCCGAAAGCCTGGTCGAGATCGAGCGCCAGGCCCTTGAGGATGACGAAGACTGCGACTGCAAGGACGGCATGTTCAACGGCCTGACGCGTCGCGGCCTCCTGATGGGCGGTGTGGCCCTCGGCGGCAGCGCATTGGCCGGTGGCCGCGCGCGGGCCGAGGCGCCTCCCGGTGCAATCGAATACGACGTGCAGCCCGACCCGACCAAGGAGCAGGGGCGCCTCATCCTCGACGACGGCGGCTATGGCTCGCGCTCGCAGTTCGAGAACGAAGTGCGCTGGCGCTATCCAACTGCCAGCATTGACTCCAGCTGGTCGATGACGCCGCTCGCCTCGGGGCGGGGGATGATCACCCCCTCGGGCCTGCATTTCGAGCGGCATCATGCGGGCATCCCCACGATCGACCCGCAGACGCACGAACTCATCCTGCATGGCATGGTCGATCAGCCGATGCGTTTTACCATGGATGATCTGAAACGGCTGCCCTCGGTCAGCAAGATCCACTTCATCGAATGCTCGGGCAACGGCCTGACCGAATGGGCCAAGCCGACGCTCAAGACGGTGCAGGGCACGCATGGCCTGACATCGACCTCGGAATGGACCGGCGTGCGCCTGTCGACACTGCTGGAGATGGCGGGCGTGCAGGACAGCGCCGCGTGGATCCTCGCCGAAGGTGCGGACGCGGCGGTGATGACCCGTTCGGTCCCGTTGGACAAGGCAATGGACGACGCGATCCTGGCCTATGCCCAGAACGGCGAGGCGATCCGCCCTGAACAAGGTTACCCTCTGCGCCTGCTGTTGCCCGGCTATGAGGGCAACACGCATATCAAGTGGCTGCGCCGGCTGGAGGTCAGCGACAAGCCGTTCATGACCCGCGAGGAAACGTCGAAATATACTGACCTCATGCCGGATGGCACCGCGCGCCAATTCTCGCTGGAGATGGAGGCGAAATCTGTCATCACCTTCCCTTCGGGCGCGATGAAGCTGCCGCGCGCGGGGTTCTACGAGGTGACGGGCATCGCATGGTCCGGCCGCGGCAAGATCACGAAAGTCGAGGTCTCGGCCGATGGTGGCGAGACATGGCAGGAGGCCACGCTGGACAGCCCCGTGCTCGACAAGTGCCACACGCGGTTCCGATTGCCATGGACATGGACGGGCGAGGAAGCCGTGCTGCAAAGCCGCGCTGTGGACGACACGGGCTATGTGCAGCCGACCCTCGAACAGCTGGTCGAGGTGCGCGGGCTGAAATCGGTCTATCATCTCAACGCAATCCAGAGCTGGCATATCGCGCCGGACGGGGAGGTGCACAATGTTCACGCGTAACCTGACACTCATCTGCGCCGTCTCGGCGCTGGCCTTGCCTGCTTTTGCGCAGGACGTCGCGCGCAGTTTCGCCGAACTGCCGGAGACACTGGAATCCGGCGAGCGCGCCCCGATGGAGGTGCCGAAATCCAGCGCCGGGGAGGTGGGCGAGATCGCGCCCGCCGAGAATGCCTTTGGCGTCGGCCAGCCCGCCACCGAGGAGGAGATCGCGGCGATCAATATCGACGTGATGCCGGACGGGCGCGGCCTGCCGGATGGCAGCGGCACCTATGCCGAGGGCGAGGAGCTCTACGAGACGATCTGCGCCGCCTGCCATGGCCCGGACATGATGGGCATCGCAGAGCTGGGCGCGCCCCAGCTGATCGGCGGACGCGGCACGCTGGCCACCGACGCGCCGGTCAAGACGGTCGAAAGCTACTGGCCCTATGCCAGCACGTTCTTCGACTACACGCACCGGGCGATGCCAATGACCGAACCCGGATCGCTAAGCGCCGACGAGGTCTATGCAATCAGCGCCTATGTGCTGGGCAAAGCCGGCATCACCAGCACCGAGCCGGACAGTGTGATGGACGCCGAGGCATTTGCGAAGGTCGAAATGCCCAACGCGGATGGCTTTGTCTCCGATCCGCGCCCGGATGTCGGGGAATAGGGACCTGCCCGAGCACGTCGAGCGAGGCTCAGAAAGGCTCATGGCGCCGCCGCCCATTCTCGGGTGGCGGCGCCGTTGGTCCGCGTACTTAGGTGGAGTGGCCCGCCGGGAAGGTAGTGTTTTCCGTCACGATCATGTCCATCGCGATATCATGCGGCTGCGGAAAAATCGTCCCCAGTTCTGCCGAGGCATATCCAACCCCGATCTTGAACGGAGGCGGGTCGAGCGCGGCCAGGGTCCGGTCGAAATACCCGCCGCCATAGCCCAGACGGTAAGCCTCGCGGTCCCAGCCCACGAGCGGCGCGAGGGCGATAACCGGGTGCGCCACCGGCGCGTCATCGGGCGGCACGGGAATGTTCCAATCGCCGCGCACCATTTTCGTGTCGGGCGTCCAGAGCCTGAATTCAAGCGGCGCGGCCTTGGTAACGACCACGGGCAGCGCAATCCGGACGCCCTCGTGGTGCAGTTCTTCCATCAGGGGGCGCAGATTGGGCTCGCCCTTGATAGGCCAATAGGCCGAGAAGGTGAGGCCTTTGGCGCCGTTGAACTTGTCCTGCAGGATCTTGGCCACCCGACTCGCGATCCGCTGCGAGACAGCGTTAAGATCCTCAACGCTTAGCGCCTTGCGGGCAGCCAGCAGTTCCTGCCGCTTGGACTTGCGCCAGCGGGCCACATCATGCGCCTGTTCAGGATCGACTGCCATGGGGTCAAAATAGGCCGGATCGATCTCATGCGCCAGACATGGCGGGGAGGCATAGGTGCCAGATACCCGCTTTTTATCGGTTTTATCACTCATATGCGTTGCCGGTGCGCGGGCACCGCCCCCTTGTCAAGGCAGGTCATCGCTTCCTGCGCCATCTGCGTAACCCGCTGACCCGCCGGCAGGATCGACCGGATCAGACCGGCGCCCTGGCCCGCGTAATTCGGCATCGCCTCAAGATCGCCGGTTGTCGTGCGCAGGGGCGAGTCGGTGCTGTAGCGATAGCGGTTCTGCCCGTCTTCCCACGCGATGGTATCGCGGGGCAGGGTGTCCGGGTCATGGCCAATCAGCTGACCATCAAGCGTGTCGGTGATGCTGTTGCCAATCACGCGCACCGCAGCGCCCTTGGGCCAGTTCAGTACAAAGATATCGGTCAGAACCGTGTCCTCGCCTTCTGCCTCGACGACGCGCTGCTTGTGATAGGTATGGGCGAAGGATTCGTCCGTCGCCAGAAAGGCAGTGCCGCATTGCACGCCTTGCGCCCCCAGCATCAGCGCCGAGGCAAGGCCTTTGCCCGTCGAGATACCGCCCGACACCACGACAGGCAGCGCCGTCTCCTGCAGGATCGCCTCAGCCAGTGCGAAAGATCCGCAGCGGCCATGCACGTGCCCACCCGCCTCGATGCCTTGCGCGATGATGACATCGGCGCCGGCCTGTTCGGCCAGACGTGCCTGACGCATGCTGCCAACCTGGTGCAGCACCAGCGCGCCCTCGGATTTGACCCTGGCGATCACCTCGGCGCGCACGTCCCAAAAGAACGAAAAGGCGTCGACGCCCAGCGTGAGGCACTGATCGATCTGGGCATCCAGCAGCGCGGGGTCGGTCGCGGCGGGGATCAGGTTGACCGCAAACCGGCGGTCCGTGGCGGCCTGCAGCGCCGTGATCTCGGCGGCGATCAACGCGGGACTTTCGCGCACCATCCCGAGCGCCGCGAAGCCGCCCGCATTGGCAACAGAGGCGGCCAATTCCCATCGCGCCACACCGCCCATTCCCGCCAACAAAATGGGCAGATCACAGCCCAGCATGTCACATAGCGGTGTATGCAGGCGGGTCATCGGTTCCGGGATCATGGCGCAACTCCACAGGTCAGGCAGGCCGGGCGCCTGATCTGGCGCCGAACCGACATGGGTCAGGTTAGCGCGTTGGCCGCATCAATCTAACCCGGCGCCGCCATTTTCGTGACAGATGCGGCGAAAACTGGCCGTGCCTTTAAACGCGCGGCTCTCGGCATTAGGTTTCATAACGGCATTTGAATTCATAACACTGGATGCGAATGGGGCTGATGTGGTGGATTTGATACACAGGGGAGGACTGGCCGCTGCTGCGATACTGATGGCTATTTGCCTGTCTGCGCCAGCGGCTGGTGCGGCGAAAAATACGGAGCCCCGATCCGAGCAGGCGGCCGGGCTGATGTGGAACAGGTCCGGCTTGCCGGCCGTGTTCCCTTTGCAGGTCAAGACGCCGCCGGGGCAGGACTATTTCCTGACCTTGATCGATGCCAGCACCGACAGCCCCGCCCTGGCCGCCTATATCGAGGGCGGCACCTTCTTCAAGGTTCTCGTTCCCCCAGGCATATTCAGGGTGAAATTCGCCGCCGGAGACAAGTGGCAGGGCGAGGACGATCTGTTCGGACCTGGCGCGCAGACACAGATCTTTGAATTGCGCGATCCACTGACATTCGAGACGCGCGGCTACGATACCAAGGCAGGTCATCTGGTGGATCTGGTGGGCGCACCGCAGGGTGAAATTGTCGAAGCCAGAGTGAAGGATCAGCTGATCTGCCAATCCGTCCGGCTGGATTTTCCGACCTCGATTTACGAGGGTCTGGAGGTAGGGCGCGCTTGGGAAGTCGACCCGCCCGAGGATGTATGGGCGCATGGCAGTCGGGTCACCGGACGGCCGCTTGGTTTCTTCGAAAAGCTGCGCTATCCCGAAGACCTCCCGCCCTATACCGAGATGCAGGGTCTTGATGTGCAGTCGCGATATTGCAACTGACACAAGGGGTCATCCGCCCCCGCGCGCCCGGCGCCGGTCCGGATGGAAGCCCAGCAGGCGCAGCGCGTTCAGCGTGACCAGCACAGTCGCCCCGGTATCGGCAAGGATCGCAATCCAAAGCCCCGTCACGCCCAGCACGGTAGTGACCAGAAATACGCCTTTCAGACCCAGCGCGATGAGGACGTTTTGCCGGATATTGGCCATGGTCGCGCGCGATAGGCGCAGCATGGCGACGACATCTGCCACCCTGTTGCGCAGGAGCGCGCCATCCGCCGTCTCCAGCGCTACGTCCGTGCCCGAGCCCATCGCGATGCCGACATGCGCGGTGGCCAGCGCCGGCGCGTCATTGATGCCGTCGCCGACCATCATGACATGGTGGCCCGCGATCAACTCCTTGAGGGCGTCCACCTTGTCCTGCGGCAAAAGGCCCGCCTGATGCTGCAGCCCGATCTGCTGGCCAAGGGCCGCGCCGGTCCGGGCGTTGTCGCCGGTCAGCATGATGCTGGTCACACCCATCTGCGCCAGTTCCGAAACGGCGGCTGCGGCATCGCCGCGCGGCTCGTCGCGCAGCGCCAGAAGGCCCAGAAGGCGGTCCGAGGAAAAGACGGCGACCACGGTCTTGCCCTCGGCCTCCAGCGCCTCGGCCTGCGCGCTGCCATCGCCGGACATGACGCCTGCCTCCACCGCAAGGCGCGGTGCGCCGACAGTCCAGCGCGTGCTGTCCAGCACGGCGAAGGCGCCCTTGCCGGGGATGGCCCCGGCATCGCGGATCTCGGGCCAGTCGACGCCGTCCGCCTCGGCGCGGTCGGTGATGGCCTTGCCCAAGGGATGGCTGGCCCCTGTTTCGACGGCGGCGGCGATGCGCAGCACATCCCGCTCGCTCCCCGATAGCGCGACGATCTCGGTGACTTGCGGGCGGCCTTCGGTCAGCGTGCCGGTCTTGTCAAATGCCACCAGATCGGTGCGCGCCGCGCTCTCGATCACCGCGCCGCCTTTCACGAGCAATCCGTGCCGCGCGCCGGTTGAGAGCGCGGAGGCGATCGAGGCCGGAACCGAGATCACCAGCGCGCAGGGGCAACCGATCAGCAGGAGCGCGAGGCCGCGGTAGATCCACGTCTCCCACAGGCCGCCGGCCACCAGCGGCGGCAGCACCGCGACCAGCGCAGCGGCGCCGACGACAGCAGGCATATACCAGCGGCTGAAGCGTTCGATGAAGCGCTCGGTGGGCGCGCGTGTGCTTTCGGCCTCTTCCACGAGGCGGACGATCCGGGCGATGGTGTTGTCCTCGGCGGCGCGGCTGACGCGGACGCGCAGCTCGGCCTCGGCGTTGATCGACCCGGCAAAGACCTCGGCACCCGGCTCTTTCAGCACGGGCACGCTCTCGCCCGTGACGGGGCTCTCATCCACGCCCGAGGTGCCACTGGCCACGGTGCCATCCGCTGGCACGCGGTCGCCGGGCCGGACCTGCACGATCTGCCCGATGACCAGCTGCTGGGCCGGTACCTCACGGATGCGAGGGCCGACGACCACGCGCGCCGTCTTTGGCACCAGATCGGCCAAGGCGCGGATGCCGTCGCGGGCCTTGCCCGCGGCCAGCCCTTCCAGCATCTCGCCGACGGCGAAGAGGAAGACGACCAAAGCCGCTTCGCCCGCCGCACCGATGACAAGTGCGCCGAGCGCGGCAATGCTCATCAGCATTTCGATGGTAAAAGGCATACCTGAGCGCGCCATCAAGGCAGCTTTTCTGGCAATCGGCGCGACGCCAAGAAGCGTCGCCACCACGAAGGCCCAATGCGCGGCGGCACCGCCGATGATGAGCTCGACACTCCAGGCCAGCGCCAGCAAGGCGCCGGTGCCGATCAGCATCCGGCCCTTGCCGGTCTGGTACCACGAAGCCGCGCGTGGCGCCTCCCCCTCGGGCGCGCCGGGCTGCAGCGCCGCCTCGGCGCTATCCGGCAGAATGAATCCGCCCTTCGGCTTTTCCGGCGCGGCGCCCTTTGCCGCGATGCCGAAGCCCAGCCCCCGCACCGCCTTTTCGACTTGCGTCGCCGAGGTCTGATCCGCATCCAGCCGCAGGCGCAGCCGTTCGGCCATGAGGGCGACGTCCACCTCGCTGACACCCGGCAAGCGCTCAACCGCGCCGCGCACCTTGGCGGCGCACGCGCCGCAATCCATGCCTGTCACGCGCCACTCGATCGGATCGGGGGAAATGGTGTTCATGTCGTCTGTCCACGCCTTGTCTGTGCCATGGCAGGCAATGTAAGAGCTACAGCCGCTTTAGGTTCAAGGGGAGTTTCAAATTCTTTGCTCGCGCGAAAAATGCACCCGTACCATTGCCGGTATTGCGCGTAAAACCTACTATCTTCGTAGAATTTGGAGGGATCATGCTGACGATTGGAGCAATGGCAAAGCGGACCGGCAGCAAGGTGCAGACGATCCGCTATTACGAGCAGATCGGCCTGATGCCCGAGCCGGGGCGCACCGCAGGCGGGCAGCGCCGCTATGACGGGGCTGCGCTGGACCGGCTGTCCTTTATCCGTCACGCGCGCGATTTGGGATTTTCTCTGGGGGCGATACGAGAGTTGATCGACCTTTCGGACACCCCTGACCATGCCTGCGCCCATGTCGATGCCATTGCGCAAAAGCAGTTGAAGGCGGTCGAGGCGCGGATCGTGCGCCTCAATGCCCTGCGCAAGGAGTTGAAGCGCATGATTGCGGAATGCTCCGGCGGGGCGGTGGCAGATTGCCGCGTCCTTGAAGTCTTGCGCGATCATGGCGAGTGCCTGTCGGAACATGGCACGCAGGGCCTGCGCGAAATGGAGTGACCGGCCGGGGCGCTGCGATCCAGGCTTCCGGCGCGTACCGGGCGCCTGTTTCACGGTAAATGACGGCAGGACCGATAAATCATGATGCTGCCCTCGGGGAGCCGGGGAACGCGAATGCGGTTCTTGCCTGAAAAGGCATCGACGCCAATTTGAAACAGCAGGTTATAGCCGATCACCTTCGGTTATCGGCGCGTTGAGCTGGCCGATCTGCTTGCCGAATGTGCGGATGCGCAAGGCCTCGGGCCCCTCGAATTCGTCCGGAAAGTTCAGCGAGAAAAGATCGTTTGCATAAGCGAGCCGAACGGGAAGCGTGCCAAAGCCGAGGGTTTTCAACTGGCGCAGATGATCGCACCCCTGACGTTGCGGCGATCATGGAGCCAAATGGCCGCCGCCGCGTTGATCCAAGACCCGCCGTACCACGGGCCGGCGGAAAAAGGAGACAAGCCATGACACAATCCGATACCCAGAACCGAAAATTCGTGCTGGCCGAGCGCCCCGAGGGCGAGCCGGATGATAATACCCTGCGCCTGGAGACCGAGCCGCGCCCCCAAGCTGGCAAGGACCAGATGCTGTTGCGCAACGTGTATCTATCGCTTGACCCCTATATGCGCGGCAGGATGAGCGATGCGCCCTCTTATGCCGATCCGGTCGAGATCGGCGAGGTCATGGTTGGCGGCACGGTTGCCGAGGTGATCACCTCGAACATTGAGGGGTTCGAGGCCGGTGACTGGGTTTCGGCCTTTGGCGGCTGGCAGGATTATGCTCTGTCGAGTGGCGAGGGCGTAATCAACCTGGGCAAGAATCCCGACAATCCGTCTTGGGCGCTGGGCGTTCTCGGCATGCCGGGGCTCACCGCCTGGTCGGGCCTGACCCAGATCGGCCAGCCCAAGGAGGGCGAAACCCTCGTGGTTGCGGCGGCCAGCGGCCCGGTGGGTGCTACGGTAGGCCAGATCGGCAAGATCCTGGGGTGCCACGTTGTTGGCATCGCGGGCGGGCCCGAGAAATGCGGCCATGTCGTCGATAATATGGGCTTCGACGCCTGCATCGACTACAAGGCCGATGGCTTTCCGGACGCTCTGAAGGACGCGGTGCCAGATGGCATCGATATCTACTACGAGAATGTCGGCGGCGCGGTCTTCGATGCCGTCTTGCCGCTGCTCAATACCTCGGCCCGCATTCCGGTTTGCGGCCTCATCTCGCAATATAACGCTACGTCACTGCCTGACGGCCCCGATCGCCTGAGCCTGCTGATGGGAACCATCCTGCGCAAGCGAATGACCCTGCGCGGCTTTATCGTCTTCAACGATTTCGGCCACCTTTACCCCGAATTCGCCGACCAGATGGGCGAATGGGTGAGCCAGGGCAAAATCCAGTATCGCGAAGAGGTGATCGACGGCCTGGAACAAGCACCGCAGGCATTTGTTGGTCTGCTCAATGGCAAGGCTTTCGGCAAACGCGTCGTCAAGCTGAGCGACTGAAACACGATTTGCAAAGGCACTTTCAATGAAAATTCTCATGGTTCTCACGTCGCACGACAAGCTCGGCGACACAGGCAACAAGACGGGCTTCTGGCTCGAGGAGTTCGCTGCGCCCTATTACGTCTTCAAGGATGCGGGCGCAGAAATAACGTTGGCCTCGCCCAAGGGCGGCCAGCCCCCGCTGGACCCGACAAGCGACAGCGACGATGCCCAGACCGAGGCGACCAAGCGCTTCAAGGGGGATGATGCGGCGCAGAAGGATCTGGCCAATACCGAGATGCTTGCCGACGTATCGGCAGCCGAGTTCGACGCCGTCTTTTATCCCGGCGGACACGGACCCCTGTGGGACCTGTCTGAAAGCGCGGACAGTGCGAAGCTGATCGAGGCATTTGCCGCCAGCGACCGACCCGTCGGCGCGGTCTGTCACGCGCCCGCTGTTTTCAAGCACACCAAAGGGGCGGGGGGTGCGCCGCTCGTGTCGGGCAAGAGCGTCACCGGCTTCACCAATACCGAGGAAGAGGGCGTCGGCCTTGCCGATGTCGTACCGTTTCTGGTCGAGGACATGCTCAAGGCAAAAGGCGGCAACTACAAGAAAGGCGACGACTGGACGTCCTTCGTCGTGGTCGATGGCAAGCTGGTAACCGGTCAGAACCCGGCCTCATCCGAAGAGGCGGCCCGAAAGTTGCTCGCACTACTGTGAAGAAGGTCGGCAAGGGGATCGCGGCGCGATGTCCTTGCCACCCTGACATTTTTCAGAAAAATAGGAGATCGAAAATGAAAATCCTCGTCGCCGGAGCGACCGGCAAAACCGGCCTGAGAGTGGTCGATGAATTGAAGAGCAAGGGCCATTCGCCCATCGCATTGGTGCGCGAGACGTCTGATACGTCGACCTTGCCAACGGACATCGAGCTGCGCAAAGGCGATCTGACGAACTTGCAGGATGGGGTTTGTTCCGGTTGTGACGCTGTAATCTTTGCGGCTGGATCGGGCGGCGATACAAGCGCCGAGATGACCGACAAGGTTGATCGCGACGGTGCGAAAAAGCTGATTGATCTGGCCGTCAAGGCGGGCGTGGCGCGGTTTGTGATGCTCAGCTCCGTCGGGGCGGACAATCCCGATCCTGATAGCGACCTAGGCCACTACCTTATGGCCAAACATGAGGCGGATGAGCATCTGAAGGCGTCCGGTATGGGGTATGCCATTGTTCGGCCTGTCAACCTGACGGATGATGATGGCTCCCGTGACATGGTGTTCGGAGACGCAGTGGACGCCCAGGGAAAGGCGGCACGGGGCGATGTGGCCCATGTCCTCGCCAACGCCGTCGAGGACGATCGCTGGGCTGGCAAAGCGCTGCTCATGCAGTCGGTGTGACAGGCCGGATGATGCGTCTGGAGTACCGGGCCTTACCGCCTCAACAGCTTCAAGCCGGGCGTCTCGGCCGATCTGTCGCGCTTTGAGAACAATTGGAACAGCGAGGTCGCGCATGTGGGTGGGTGGCGCCGGCCGGCGCTCCTCGGCACCAACGCGCGCATGACAGCCGCCGCCTCGGGCGATGTCGATCTGGTCGACAAGGTCGATCTTAAGACCGCCAACCTCATGACGCGCAAGCACGGCGTGACGTTTCACTTCTACGCCCGGTTCCGCGCGATCGCGCCGCGCGTCATTCAATTGCAACGCCGGGCGGCGCCTCGCCGGATTTCCGGAATTTCGACTATCGCCGAGGTGGCGCCGGGCTGTGGCCGTGTATGGACGATCCATTGCAGGGCATTCGCGAACGCTCTGAGAGGATCGCCTTGTCTGCAAGGCTCTGAGCCGCCGTAGTCTTCTGCGCTTCGACCTGTTGGCGCCACCCTCCGCGCCCGTCGTGAGAAATGTCCAGTGGCGTGCCTGCGCGTCGCCCTGTTGGTCATCGCGATGTCACGCATCTCGTTGTCATTCACGAACATCCTGAAGATGCCATGTCGAACGCGCGCGCGTCTTCCAGGCCGAGTGGGCAGGGTGGTTGCGGACCATTTTGATTATCTGCTCACCCGAAGTCTCGCGAGTGGTGCGCTCGACATGCGTCATGCCCTGTCATGTCGCAAACCTTGCCAGCCAGGCAGAGTCAGGTTTGAAACCGGGAGCGTCGCTATGGACCGGACGCAAACATTTGCACGCCGGGCCTTCCTGTCGTCACAAAGTGTTGGGTAGGGAAAGGGTGAGAGGCTGGACAACTGATCGAGGTTAGCGAAAACAATAACGTATATGGATTATTGTAACTGTGCAACCAACCTGAATACGGTCAATATAATGTAGCCCGGCTTTGATCTGTAGCCCATTATCCTGTCGCGCGTCTTTGCCGCTGCCATGTAGCTATTGCTCATAATCACCAGGCCGCAGGATGACCGGGGATACGGTCCGGATGCACGGGAGTTACCGACTCATTCGCCGTGGTCATGATCATCGTATAGGTTCGAGAAAACCGCCCTATGCTGCCCGATCCATTCCGGCGCAGAACGCGCTTTTGAAATATCAGTCAGGAAGCGGCAGGTCTGGCGATTGGGCCCGATGTATCTCTCCCATGTCGAGCAGGGGCGATGCGTCCAAGGCCGACGCATTCAGCATGGATACCACCCGTTCCAGCGCGGCCACGATCATTGCCTGCTCCCAATCTTCCAACGCCTCGAACTCGTCGACATATTTCTGCTGAAGGGGGTCTGGCACGCCTTCGATCGTGCCCCGCCCGGTGTCGGTCAGCACGATGTTGGTCTGGCGCCGGTCGACATCCGAGCGCTGGCGCTCGATCATTGACTTGGCGGCGAGCCTGTCGAGCAAGGTGGAGACCGTAGCCGGGCTGACGCCCAACTGCTTTGATATCTCCTTTGGCGTGACGCTGTCACGGCTCAGCACGATTTGCAGCACGCGAACCTGCACCGGGGTCAGTCCCGCCGTCCGGGCCAGCGTGCGGCCGTAGAGTTCGGTGGCCCGCAGGATTCGGCGCAGGGCGATGAGGGAAATGTCGGTCCGATCCACACACTCTCCTGCACCAGATCACAGAGGTAAACTACAGATTCAAGCTCTGGTTCGCAAGGTAATTTTTTAGTTAGCCTAACAAACTAAAGGATATGTAAAAAGCGCGGTGTCGCACTGGTGTCTGCGTTAATGAGATATCAAGTATAGGTAATATAACGATAAAAAACAGTTGGAATATTATTGCTTAGCCTAATTGATTTTATGATGAAGGTTCGTATATCTATTCACCTGAACGAAGCAGAAGCCGAGGTAGCCCGTGGTCGATATCCACCAGATCAAGTCGCGTCACGATGACGTTCAGTTCCGCAAACCCGACGCCGAGGACGGCGCGGCTATTTGGGAGTTGATCGCGGCGTGCAAGCCGCTCGACGAGAATTCTATGTATTGCAACCTGATCCAGTGCGATCATTTCCGCGATACCTGCATCCTGGCCGAACTGGACGGCACGCCGGTCGGCTGGATTTCCGGCTATGTCCTGCCCAATGATGCGGAATCGTTCTTTGTCTGGCAGGTCGCCGTCTCGCAAAAAGCGCGCGGTCTGGGCCTGGCCTCGCGGATGCTGGAGCAATTGCTGGCGCGCGACGAATGCCAGGGCGTGACCCGGATGCAGACCACGATCACCAAGGACAACGACGCAAGCTGGGCGCTGTTTCGCAGCTTCGCGGACGCGCAGGACGGCGAACTGGACCATGAGGCCCATTTCGAAAAAGACACCCATTTCAAGGGCGAGCAGGACACCGAGCACATGGTGACGATCCAGCTGCCCGAGTCCGACGAGCTGGGGGCGGTGGCCTGAACGCCGCGCCTGATGCCGGACCGAATACCCACAAAAGAAGAGGAACCTGTTATGACGACTGAGACTTCAGCCGACAAGACCATCTTTGAGCGCCGCGAATCCCAGGTGCGCAGCTATTGCCGCAGCTTTGACGCGGTGTTTGACCGCGCCATAGGCTCGACCCTGCTTGATGCCGAGGGCAACAGCTATACCGATTTTCTGTCGGGCTGTTCGTCTCTGAACTATGGCCACAACGACCCTGATATGAAGGCCGCGCTGATGGCGCATATCGCCGATGACGGCATCACCCACGCGCTGGACATGTATACCGGCCCCAAGGCCGCCTTCCTTGAGACGTTCGAGCGGCTGGTGTTGGCCCCGCGCGGCATGGACCACAAGGTGATGATGACCGGCCCCACGGGCGCCAATGCGGTCGAGGCCGCGATCAAGCTGGCGCGCAAGGTGACGGGCCGCACCAACGTGATTTCCTTTACCAACGGCTTTCACGGAATGACCCTCGGCGCGCTGTCGCTGACCGGCAATTCGGGCAAGCGCGGCGGCGCGGGCCTGCCGCTCAACGGCGTGACTCATCTGCCTTACGAAGGATCGCTGGGCGAGGATGTGGATACGCTGGCAATGGCCGAGGCCATGCTCGACAACGGCTCCAGCGGGATCGACGCGCCTGCGGCCTTCGTGCTGGAACTGGTTCAGGGCGAGGGCGGTCTGACTGCCGCGTCGCGCGAATGGGTCGTGGGGATCGCAAGGCTGGCCAAGAAGCACGGCGCCAAGCTGATCGTCGACGACATTCAGGCAGGGATCGGCCGCGCCGGGAGCTTCTTCAGTTTCGACGGTATGGATGTCGAACCGGACATGATCCCGATGGCGAAATCGCTGTCCGGGTTTGGCTTGCCCTTCGCGCTGACGCTGGTGAAGCCCGAACTGGATGTCTGGACGCCCGCCGAACATAACGGCACGTTCCGGGGCAACACCCATGCGTTCGTGACCGCAAGGGTCGCCTTGGAAAAATTCTGGTCTGATGATGGGTTCAAGGACGAGATCGCGGAAAAAGCCGCTGTCCTGACCGACGGCTTGCAGCGCATCGCCGACATGATTCCCGGTGCGCGGCTGAAGGGGCGCGGCATGATGCAGGGCGTCGATGTCGGCAGCGGCGATCTGGCGGGCGCAATCTGCGCCGAGGCGTTTGTGCGCGGGCTGGTCATCGAGACGTCCGGCGCCGAGGACGAGGTCGTCAAGGTGCTGGCGCCGCTGACCACGCCGATGAAGCAGTTCACGGCAGGGCTGGATACGCTCGCCGACGCGGCGCGTGCCTGCGTCGAAACCAAAATCGCAGCGGAGTGAAATCATGATCGTTCGTGATATCAAAGACCTGAAAAATACTGACAAGGACGTGCATGATGCACAGTGGACATCCGTGCGGATGTTGCTGGCTAGTGACGGAATGGGGTTTTCGTTCCACATCACCACTCTGGAGGCCGGTTCGGAACATACGTTTCACTACAAGAACCACTTCGAGAGCGTCTATTGCATGTCGGGCACCGGCTCGATCACCGATCTTGCCACTGGTGAGACGCATGAGATCCGCCCCGGCGTCATGTATGCGCTGGATCAGCACGACAAGCATATCCTGCGCGCCGAGGAGGAATTGGTGATGGCCTGCTGTTTCAACCCCCCTGTGACCGGCAACGAGGTCCATCAGGCGGACGGCTCTTACGCCGCTGCCGACTGAACGGGAACTCAACCCCGTCGATCCCAAATCGCCGATGGCAGGGGGCGCGCAACCGCGCGCTCTGCCATCGGCATGTCGCGCATTCAAAAGAAATGAGGCGCCCCGGTTTTTGCGGGGGCGGACATATATGAGCAAAGATACCCATACCGTTGAAAAGATCGGCGGCACGTCCATGAGCCGTTCGGCAGACCTGTTGCAGCCCTTGCTGCTGAACGACGGCGGCGATCCTTATGGCCGCATCTTCGTCGTGTCGGCCTATGGCGGCATCACCGACATGCTGCTGGAGCACAAGAAAACCGGCGAGCCGGGCGTCTACGCCCATTTCGCCAATGCCGAAAACGCTCATGGCTGGTCCGACGCTCTGAGCCGCGTGGCACAGGCGATGAATGACGCGCACCGCCAGGTTCTGGAGGCGCCGGGCGATATTCGGGCGGCGGATGATTTCGTGCGCGAGCGGATCGAGGGCGCCCGGTCTTGCCTGATCGACCTGCAACGCCTGTGTTCCTATGGGCATTTCCGTCTGAGCCAGCACATGGGCATTATCCGCGAGCTGCTGTCGGGCCTCGGAGAGAGCCATTCGGCCCATGTGACGACGTTGCTGTTGCGAAGCGCAGGGGTGAACGCGCGCCTCATTGATCTGAGCGGCTGGCGCGACGACCGCGAGGTCACACTGGATCAGCGGATCAGCCAGGCGTTCCGCGATGTCGATTGCACCCGCGAATTGCCGATCGTGACCGGCTATGCGCAATGTTCCGAAAACCTGATGACGCTCTACGATCGCGGCTATTCCGAGGTCACGTTCAGCCGCCTCGCCGCCCAAAGCGGCGCTGCCGAGGCGATCATCCACAAGGAATTCCATCTCTCCTCCGCCGACCCGAAAAAGGTCGGGCTGGAAAACGTCAAAAAGCTGGGCCGCACGAACTACGACGTCGCGGACCAGCTGTCGAACATGGGCATGGAAGCGATCCACCCTTCGGCGGCCAAGACATTGCGTCAGGCGGGCATCCCGCTGCGCATCACTAACGCGTTTGAACCAACCGATCCCGGCACCCTCATCGACGACGCCCCGGCGCAGTCCCCGCAGGTGGAAATCCTGGCGGCGCTCGATGTCTTTGCACTTGAGGTGTTCGAGCAGGACATGGTCGGTGTCAAAGGGTATGACGCGACGATCCTTCAGGTGCTGACCCGGCACAAGGTCGATATCGTCGCCAAGACGTCGAACGCCAACTCGATCACGCACTATGTCGATGCATCGCCAAAACTGCTCAAGCGGGTCGAAAACGATCTGATCACCGAGTATCCCACGGCATCCGTCACGACCCGCGGGCTTTCGGTCGTGGCTGCCATCGGGCGCAATCTGAGCGGGCTGAACGCCCTCGCGCGCGGACTTGCCGCGCTGGAGCGTGCCGATATCACGCCGGTCGCCGTGCAGCAGGGGCCGCGCAACGTCGACATTCAGTTCGCCATCACCCGCGAGGATGCGGACGCCGCCGTCCGGGCGCTGCACGACGCCCTGATAGAGAGGGACAACGCAGGCGAGCAGGTCGAGCCGGGCACGAAGGGCAAAGGCAAGCCGCGATTGGCAGCATGACGTCTACGAGCTACGGCGCCAAAGGATTGCGAAGGACTGACGGCGGGCAGACATGCGCGTGCGACACATTCGCCGCAGGCAGTCTGTAGGATGGCGGGGGATGACCGGGTTCGTCATTCACGCGCTGCTGGTCCTGCGCGGCATCCTGGCGATCGCGCCCTTGCCGGGATCGGGGGGCGACTATGGCGCCGATCCGGCACATTTCGATGATTGGCGCCCGGCAATGGTGATCAGCATGGCGACGTCTGCCGAACTGGCAGCCGGCGGAGCCGCCAATCTGGGCCACGACGTCATGCTGCTGGACATACGTTGGGTGCATGTGCCGCCCCCCTTGATCACGCGGTGCCCGACATCGAGGCCGCGCCCAACCGGAACCCGGCCGAGCCTGTGGCATTGTCGGCGCTGCGCGGTGGCGGGCGCGTTCTGTTCCATTGCCCGGGCGGGTGCGGCCGGTCCGGCATGGCCGCGCTGCGCCTGATGATCGCGGCCGCAGAGGCGCCGGATGCCGCTCAGGAGCGGCTCCGCGCCCGGCGCCCCTGCGCGGTAGAGACATCCGCTCAGATGCGCTGGCCGCTCAGGGGGCAGGCCGTGGCAGGCAGCAGCGCCTATGTGGCCGCATGATTGCCTGCGATGCGGCTTTGCCTAGCGAGGAAAAGAATCTTTTCTTTTTCAAAATGGGGCCTTAGGCTCCGGGGTGAAGTCAAGTTCACTCAAAGGGAGAAGAAAAATGAAAAAACTTCTTATGGCCAGCGCAGCCGCCGCACTAACGGCGGGAATGGCCCATTCCGAGGACGTCAAGCTGGGGATTCTGCTGGGGTTTACGGGCCCGCTGGAATCCATTTCGGGTGACATGGCCGCCGGGGCGAACCTTGCCATCGCGCAGGTTAACGAGTCCGGCAATTTCCTAGATGGTCAGACCGTCAGCTCGGTCGAAGGTGACACCGGCTGCATCGATGCCAGCCTCGCCGTGGCCTCGGCCGAACGCCTGATCACCTCTGACGGGGTCAAGGGGATCATCGGCGGCATGTGCTCGGGCGAGACGGGCGCGGTCCTGCAGAACGCGGCCATTCCCAACGGCGTCGTCATGATTTCGCCCTCCGCGACATCGCCGGCGCTGAGCACCGTCGAGGATAACGGCCTGTTCTTCCGCACGTCGCCATCGGACGCGCGCCAGGGTCAGGTGATGGCCGATATCCTGAACGATCGCGGCATCACGGAAGTCGCCGTCAGCTACACCAACAACGATTACGGCAAGGGGCTTGCCGACAGCTTTGAGGCCGCGTTCACCGAGTCCGGCGGCACCGTCACGATGAACGCCTCGCACGAGGACGGCAAGGCCGACTATTCCGCGGAGGTGGGTGCGCTGGCATCTGCGGGCGGCGAAGTGCTGGTCGTGGCGGGATATATTGATCAGGGCGGCGCGGGCATCATCAACGGCGCGCTTGATTCGGGCGCGTTCGATACGTTCATGTATCCCGATGGCATGGTGTCCGAGGCGCTGGAGAAGAATTTCGCCGAGCAAACCGAAGGCTCCTTTGGCCAGCATCCAAGCGCGGAGGGCGATGGCCCGGTCAAGTTCCAGGAAATGGGCAAGGAAGCAGGCTTTGATGCGACCGGCGCGTTCGCTCCGGAAAGCTATGACGCGGCGGCGCTGATCCTGCTGGCGATGCAGGCCGCAGGCTCGACAGATCCCAACGTCTATAAGGACAAGGTGATGGATGTGGCCAACGCACCGGGCGAAGAGATCATGCCCGGCGATCTGGGCCGCGCGTTGCAGATCCTGAAGGATGGCGGCGACGTGGATTATACCGGCGCGTCAGCGGTTGAGTTCATCGGCGGCGGCGAAAGCGCGGGCAACTATCGAGAGATCGAGATGAAGGACGGCAAGATGGTGGGGGTCGGCTACCGCTGATCCATCGGGAAAGCGAGGTTTGCCGGCCCGCGATGCATTTCGGGCCGGCAGCGTCACATTGGCTGTGCCGGGTCCGGACTATCGGACTGTTGCGCCGTCCTTGTGAGATTCTATAAAGACAGGATCTGCGCGTGCGCTCGGACGATATGCCGGTCGCCCGGCAGCGCAAACCATAAAACCGCCCGCGATGCATTTGCACGGACAGGGGGACCACAGGGAGAAGATGGATGATCGTTGTCGAGGATCTCCACAAGCATTTTGGGGGCTTTCACGCGGTCGATGGCGCCAGCCTGTCGTTTGACGAGGGCTCCATCACCGGGCTGATCGGGCCGAACGGCGCGGGCAAGACGACGCTGTTCAACGTGATCGCGGGTGTGCACAAACCAACATCGGGCCGTGTCACGATGGGGGGGGAGGACATCACCGGGCTGCCGCCGCATGATCTGTTCCACAAGGGCGTCTTGCGTACCTTTCAGATTGCCCATGAATTTCATTCGATGAGCTGCCGCGAGAACCTGATGATGGTTCCGGGAGGCCAGTCGGGCGAGCGGCTGTGGAACACGTGGTTCGGGCGCAAGCGGATCGCGGATGAAGAGCGCGCGCTTGCGGCCCGCGCCGACGAGGTGCTGGAATTCCTGACCATCGAGCATCTGGCCGAGCAGAAGGCCGGGCAAATCTCGGGCGGGCAGAAAAAGCTGCTGGAGCTGGGACGCACCATGATGGTGGATGCGCGCATCGTCTTTCTGGACGAGGTGGGCGCGGGCGTGAACCGGACCCTTCTGAACGTCATCGGCGACGCGATCCTGCGCCTGAACAAGGAACGCGGCTATACCTTTGTGGTGATCGAGCATGACATGGATTTCATAGCGCGCCTGTGCGATCCGGTGATTTGCATGGCCGAGGGCCGCGTTCTGGCGACCGGAACGCTGGAGCAGATCAAGGCCAACGAACAGGTGGTCGAGGCGTATCTGGGGACGGGCCTGAAGAACCGCGATGCGGTGAGCGCATGAGGCTTCTTGTCGGCCGTTGGCATGGGGGCGCTTGCCCGGGATATTTGGAGCAAGAAGAAGCATGAGCAGCGATCCCTATGGTGATCGGGGCAACAAGGATGCCTCCATTGCCAATCCGCGCGGCGGCAGCACGTCGCATCCGGTCAAGCGGGGCGGCCATGCCTTGGCGGCCCCGGGTGGCCCGTTCCTGATCGGCGAGGGCATGACGGGGGGCTATGGCAGCGGCCCGGACATCCTGCACGACTGCACCATTGCTGCTGAAAAGGGCGAGATCGCCGTGATCGTCGGCCCGAACGGCGCGGGCAAGTCGACGGCGATGAAAGCGGTATTCGGCATGCTGGATCTGCGCGCCGGGCATGTGCGGCTGGACGGCGAGGATATCACCGCGCTGTCGCCGCAGGACCGGGTGCGCAAGGGCATGGGATTCGTACCGCAGACGAACAACATCTTCGCTTCCATGACCGTGGAGGAGAATCTGGAGATGGGCGCATTCATCCGCACCGACGATTTCCGCGGCACGATGGAGCAGATCTATGATCTGTTTCCGATCCTGCGCGACAAGCGCAATCAGGCCGCGGGCGAGCTGTCTGGCGGGCAGCGCCAGCAGGTTGCCGTCGGCCGGGCGCTGATGACGCAGCCCAAGGTCCTGATGCTGGACGAGCCGACGGCGGGCGTCAGTCCCATCGTCATGGACGAGCTGTTCGACCGCATCATCGAGGTGGCGCGCACCGGCATCCCGATCCTGATGGTCGAGCAGAACGCGCGCCAGGCGCTGGAGATTGCCGACAAGGGATATGTGCTGGTGCAGGGGGCCAATGCCTATACCGGCACCGGCAAGGATCTGCTGGCGGACGAGGATGTGCGCAAGAGTTTTCTCGGAGGGTAAGCGGATGCTGACCGTTATCACATGCGTCATACCGCTTTTGTGCAGTCCCGATGGTGCCTGCGATGCTCGCCCTGAACTCACGGCAGATGTCCGGGTTCGTTTTGCCGATGAGGTCTCGATTGCGGAGTTCTGGACCAATTCTTTGCCGAACGCCGAACCATGGCCGGCCATAATCGCGAAGCATGGGTTTCCAAGCAACGCGCGCGTCTTTTTCACAAGTGGTGTTATCCACGGCAGTTGTATGCTCTTCACCGTCGCGGACAGGGAGGATCCCACCGTGGCGCATGCACAAATCAGCGTCTTACCGGCAATTTTTTCTGGCGAGGTAAGCTCTTATTCCGGCTATGGAACTTGCCGTATCGAAGTGGGCTCAATCTGATGGATTTTCTCAACGCGTTCATCGCGCTTTCCAACTACGTGCTGGTTCCCGGCGTCGCCTATGGCAGCCAGTTGGCGCTCGGCGCGCTGGGCGTGACGCTGGTTTACGGCATCTTGCGGTTTTCGAACTTTGCCCATGGCGACACGATGGCTTTCGGCGCGATGGTCACGGTGCTGGTCACGTGGTGGCTGCAGTCACTGGGCGTCAGCCTGGGGCCGCTGCCGACCGCGCTGTTGGCGCTACCTGTCGGGATCCTGGGCACGATTGTCTTGCTGCTGGTCACGGATCGCGCCGTTTACCAGTTCTACCGCGAGAAGAAGGCCAAGCCGGTGATCCTCGTCATCGTGTCGATGGGCGTGATGTTCATCATGAACGGCATCGTCCGCTTTATCATCGGCCCCGACGACCAGCGGTTTCTTGATGGCGAGCGGTTTTTGGTTTCCGCCCGCACGTTCAAGGAAATGACGGGCCTCGATGAGGGCCTGGCGATCAAGTCCACCCAAATCATAACCGTGATCACTGCGGTTGTCGTCGTCGCGCTGCTGTTCTGGTTCCTGAACCGCACGCGGGCGGGCAAATCCATGCGCGCCTATTCCGACAACGAGGATCTGGCGCTATTGTCTGGGGTCAACCCCGAGCGTGTCGTGATGTTGACCTGGATCATCGTGGCGGCGTTGGCGACCATCGCGGGAGTGCTTTACGGGCTGGATAAATCCTTCAAGCCGTTCACATATTTCCAGTTGCTTTTGCCGATCTTCGCCAGCGCAATCGTGGGTGGCCTTGGCAGCCCGCTGGGCGCTATCGCGGGCGGTTTCGTAATCGCTTTCTCGGAGGTGACGATCACCTATGCGTGGAAAAAGGTGCTGGGCTACATGATGCCCGAAAGCCTTGCGCCGGACGGGTTGGTGCAACTCCTGAGCACTGATTACAAGTTCGCGGTCAGTTTCGTCATCCTGCTGATCGTGCTGCTGTTCAAGCCAACGGGATTGTTCAAGGGGCAGTCAGTATGAGCGACATGGTTAAAAACACCGGCCTCTTCGCCATCGTCGGCGTGCTGATCCTGCTGACCGGTGTCCTGCAAAGCTGGAACGCGGCGATGTTGATCCTCAACATGGGGCTGATTTCGGCGATCATGGCATTGGGGGTGAACCTGCAATGGGGCTTTGCCGGGCTGTTCAATATCGGCGTCATGGGCTTCGTGGCGCTCGGCGGGCTGGCGACGGTTCTGATCTCGATGCCGCCGACGACCGAGGCATGGGCCGCGGGCGGCCTGCGCGTGTTGCTGGCGCTGGTGCTGGGGGCGGCGACGATCGTGGCTGCGGTGCTGCTGTATCGCGCGATGCGTGCGGGCTGGCTGCGCAGTGTTGCGATGATCGCGTTGCTGGTCGCGGGATTTTTCATCTACCGCGCCGTTCTGGATCCGGGGGTGGGTGCGATCGAGGCGATTGATCCGGCGGCGACAGGGTATCTGGGCGGTCTCGGCCTTCCGGTGCTGCTGGCTTGGCCCGTTGGCGGGCTTTTCGCCGCAGGCGCCGCATGGCTGATCGGCAAGACGGCGCTGGGTCTGCGGTCGGACTATCTGGCGATTGCGACGCTGGGCATTGCCGAGATCATCATTGCCGTGATGAAGAACGAGGATTGGCTGTCGCGCGGCGTCAAGAACGTGATCGGCGTGCCGCGCCCCGTTCCGTTCGAGATCGATCTGCAGAACGATCCTGGCTTTGTGGAGCGCGTCGCCGCAATCGGGTTCGATCCGGTCGAGGCGTCGACGATCTATGTCAAGCTGCTCTATGCCTGTCTCTTTCTGGTCGTTCTGCTGGTCCTTCTGTGGCTCGCGCAAAAGGCGCTGGACAGCCCCTGGGGCCGAATGCTGCGCGCGATCCGCGACAACGAGGTTGCGGCCGAGGCGATGGGCAAGGATGTGAAAAAACGTCACTTGCAGGTCTTTATCCTTGGTAGCGCGATATGCGGCATCGCGGGCGCGATGATGACCACCCTGGACGGGCAGTTGACGCCTAGCAGCTATCAGCCGCTGCGCTTTACCTTCCTGATCTGGGTGATGGTGATCGTCGGCGGATCGGGCAACAATTTCGGCGCCGTGCTGGGCGGTTTCCTGATCTGGTTCCTGTGGGTCCAGGTCGAGCCGATGGGCAGGCTGTTGATGGACCTTATCACGTCGGGCATGGCGGATGGCTATTGGCTGAAGACGCATCTGCTTGAATCGGCCGCACATATGCGCCTGCTGACGATGGGTGTCGTGCTCCTGCTCGTGCTGAGGTTCAGCCCGCGCGGATTGATCCCGGAAAAATAAGGCGTTTCGCGAAAGACCCGCGCCTTGGATGTTTGCGAAACGCTATGTCAGGATCGCTGGTCCACCGACACACGAAAACGCCCCTCGCGATGCGGGGGCGTTTCTTGATGGGTATATCAAAGATGAGAGGCTGGAGGACGGTATTACGCAAGGTAAAATAGTAGCTTACGAGTATATTTTTAACCGTTTTACCAACCTTGAAATGGACGTCTGACGTAGCGTCACTCTCACTGGGCGACAACTTCATCCTGCCGGTCGTCCTCACCGCTTGTGATCAATCTCATCGCCTCAGCCGGATAGGGCCGCAAGAGATCATGCGCCTCACGAGCACCACCTTCCAGCCATTGCTCATAGTCATCGGGATGCAGAATGGCTGACATACCGTCAGGCTTCACTGGCCTCACCAGGTCGTTCGCCGTGGTGGTGAACCTCGTATAGGTCTCAAGCACCTCTTCGCCCGCATCCCCTTCTACCCCGATTTTGCCAAGTGGCGCGATTGGGGGCAGACCTTTCTGGACCTGCATATGGGTTATGAAGGCGTCGAGCCTCGGCCGCTGACCCGCACCGATACCGAGGACACCGATGCCGCCTCTGCCGGGCTGACGCCTAAGCCCAAGCTCAAGGCCAGCAAAGACGTGGGCCAGATTGAGCTGGACAGTGAAACCACCCTATCCGGCATCCCGCCCGAGGTCTGGGTTTACAAGCTGGGCAACCGCTCAGGACTTGAATGGATGTTGGACCAGTACAAGGAAAAGAAACCCCGCGACCCGACCGTCGCCGCCAAGTTCAATACCTACCGCTTTGCCGATTACAAAGATCACGTCATCGACCTGATCACCCGCGTCACCCGTGTCGCGGTCGAGACGATGGCGATCACCGAAGCGATGAGGCGGGCGAAGCGGGAAGGCAGCGAAGCTCAGGCAAGCGCAGATGACGCATAGTGATGGTGGGGAAGTGTGGCCGACGTGTGTGGTTAGACACTTTATACCCATCATAAGCGATGGATATTACGCCATAATATGAGGTTTTGCCAAATTGGCGGAGGAGGTGGGATTCGAACCCACGGAGGACTTACACCCTCGTCGGTTTTCAAGACCGGTGCATTCGACCACTCTGCCACTCCTCCGACGAGGAACGGTTTAGGATGGTCGCGGCGATTCTGAAAGTGCCTCTTTTCACACTTCCAGCGACGCGTCGCGCGCGGGGCAATGAATGGGCGTCTGTCTTGGGGAATTCCGCCGAATGCGCACAGTCTGCTTTTCTTGACGGATGCGAGTGGATAGAGTGCGCGCACGCGGCAAAGACTGCGGTGGCAGGTAATTTGGCCCGCCGATGTTTCCGCGGCGGGCAATCGCGCCGGGGGGCAGGTGGGTGTGACAGGCAAGGGGCGGTGAATGATCAAGGTTTGGGCAGGTAGAACGACCGATTGGCGCAGGCTGGCGTTGGGCGGGACGGCGCTGGTTTTTCTGGCCGCATGTGAGGGGGGCAACCCTTTCACGCCGAAGCCGGTGGACGAGATCAATTCGATCAGCGGGGATGCGTCCTCGGTTCGGCTTGTGGAGCGCGACGTCGAAGCGCCCGGTGTCTTTCAGGTGACCGACGAGGGCCTCTGGGACGGTCGTCCCTCGCTGGGCGGTGTGTGGGTTGCGCATCCCGACGTGAAAGAGCCAGAGCGCGTGATCATCCGAAATACGGCTAATTCGAAATTCGTCATAGGGGCACTCTTCCGGCGCGAGCGGGCCAATCCAGGGCCCGCGTTCCAGGTGTCTTCGGATGCGGCTGCAGCGCTGGGGATGCTGGCCGGGGCGCCTGCGCAGCTGAACGTGACTGCCCTGCGCCGCGAGGAAGCCCCTGCCGCGCCTGGCGCGGAAGAGGGCGAGGCGCCCGCCGCTGCCCCGGACAGCCTGACGCCCGGAACCGTCGAAACAAGCTCGCTTGACCCGGTTGCAGGGGCTGCTGCGGCCATTGAGGCCGCCGATGATGTGGCCGCCCCCGATGCGACGCCAGCGCCGCAGCCCGAGCGTGTGGCCGCGCCGACCGCCTCCGCGCTGAGCCGGCCCTATATCCAGATCGGGATATTTTCGGTCGAGCAGAATGCCGAGAACACCGCCACGGCGATGCGGCAGGCGGGCATGGTGCCGACCGTGCGCAAGGAAGGCAGCCAAGGCAAGACCTTCTGGCGTGTCATCGTCGGACCGGCCCAGACCGAGGCCGAGCGCGCCGCGCTGCTGACCAAGATCAAGGGTGTCGGATTTGATGATGCCTATGCCGTCGCCAACTGATGCGACCCAAGGATATCGCGGCGGTGGGCGCCCTGCCGCCGCGAGTTGACATGACAGAACGGAGCAAGACGCACCCACCATGCAATACGCCCGGATCCTATCCCCGCTGAAATCTGCCGCCACGGCACTGGTCATCGCCTGCCTTGGCTTGCCGGCCGCTGCCTTCGACACCGCTGCCGAGGCGGCTTATGTGGTCGATGTGGGCACCGGCACGGTGCTGTTGAACAAGAACGCCGATGAGCCGCTGCCACCGGCGTCGATGTCGAAGCTGATGACGCTCTATGTCGCCTTCGAGGCGATCCGGGATGGCCGCCTGTCGCTGGACGAAAAGCTGCCCGTCTCCAGTCACGCGATGAGCTATGGTGGCTCGACCATGTTCCTCGACACGACCGACCGGGTCTCGGTAGAAGACCTTCTGCGCGGTATCATCGTGCTGTCGGGCAACGATGCCTGCGCCGTTATCGCCGAGGCGCTCAGCCCCGATGGCACAGAGGCAGGCTTTGCTCGGTTCATGACGCAGCGCGCGCAGCAGATGGGCATGACCAACTCAACCTTTGCCAATTCCAACGGCTGGCCCGCGCCGAACCACAAGATGAGCATGCGCGATCTGGCGCTGCTCGCGCGGCATATCATCACCGATTTTCCGGAATTCTATCCGATGTTCGCCGAAATGGAATTTGCCTTCGACGGGCGCGCGCCGCAGAATACCCAGAACCGCAATCCACTGCTGAACCTTGGCATCGGCGCGGACGGACTGAAAACTGGCCATACTCAGGCGGCGGGCTATGGCCTTGTCGGGTCGGCCAAACAGGGTGACCGGCGGGTGATCTTCGTGGTTTCGGGTCTGGAAACAGCCCAAGGTCGCGCCGAAGAGGCCGAGGCGATCGTCAACTGGGCCTTTCGCCAGTTTGCCGAGAATACGCTGATCACGGCAGGTAGCGATGTGGCCAAGGCGGATGTCTGGATGGGCGATGTGCCGCAGGTGGGCCTTGTGACCGAGGCCGATCTTACGATGCTCTTGCCCGTGCTGGGTGATGATCAGATCAAGGCCCAGGTCATCTATGACGGGCCGCTTCAGGCGCCCATCGCGGCAGGGACCCGCGTGGCTGAACTGGTGGTCACTCCCGACGGCATGCCCGAGACACGCGTGCCCCTTCTGGCGGCGACCGACGTGGCGCGGGGTGGCTTTGCCACCCGGCTGAAGACGGTGTCGGGCATCCTGATCAAGCGGCTGCAGCAGGGGCCCGAGGGCGCGCTGTGAGCGCTGGCCTTTTCGTCAGCTTCGAGGGCATCGACGGGTCGGGCAAATCCACGCAGGCGCGGATGCTGCACGAAGCACTGAGGGCCGAGGGTCATGATTGCCTGCTCACCCGCGAGCCGGGTGGCAGTTCCGGTGCCGAGGAAATCCGCGCGTTGGTGCTGAACGGCGCGGTGGATCGCTGGTCGCCCGAGACCGAGTTGCTGCTTTTCACTGCCGCGCGGCGGGATCATATGGAGCGGACTGTATGGCCGGCGCTGGAGGCCGGGCGCACCGTGATCTGCGATCGCTTCGCCGATTCTACACGCATGTATCAGGGGCTTCGCGGCCCGGGCTTGCGCGCGCAGGTGGATGCGCTGCACGATCTGATGATCGCGCAGGAGCCTGATGTGACGATCCTGATCGATATCGACGCTGAAACCGGGCTGGCCCGCGCCATCGAGAGGGGCGGCGAGGGCCGCTTTGAGGCCTTCGGCGGCGAGATGCAGGCGCGGATGCGCGAGGGATTTCTTGCGCTGGCCAAGGAGCATGCCGCGCGCTTTGTCGTGATCGACGGGGCGCGGGGTGCCGACGCCGTGGCAGCCGATGTGTACGCCGCCGTTACCACAAGGCTGACGGAGCGCAGCGCATGAGCGAGGATGCCCCCCAGCCTGACCGCATCGAGGGTGCGCCGCACCCTCGCGAGACGCCGCGCCTGATCGGGCAGGGCGCCGCCGAGGCCGCGTTTCTGACCGCCTATAACGATGATCGTCTGCACCATGCCTGGCTGCTGACCGGCGCGCAGGGTGTGGGCAAGGCGACTTTTGCCTGGCGCGCGGCGCGGTTCCTTCTGGCGCAGGATGACGGTGGCGGCATGTTTGCGCCCGAGGCGCCGGGCAGCCTCGATATCGACCCGCAGCACCCGGTCGCGCGCCGAATCCTTGCGCGGTCCGAGCCGCAGCTGTTCCACATCACCCGCCAGATCAACGAGGACACCAAGCGTCTGCGCGATGTGATCCGGGCCGAGGATGTGCGCAGCCTGCACAATTTCCTGACGCTCTCCAGCGCCGATGGCGGGCGCCGCGCCGTCATCATCGACGCCGCCGACGACATGAACGTGACCGCAGCTAACAGCTTGCTCAAGATGCTTGAGGAGCCACCGGCGCGCACCACCTTCTTCCTGATCAGCCACCAGCCTTCGGGGCTGTTGCCGACCATCCGCTCGCGCTGCCGCGAGCTGCGGCTGCCGCCGCTGAGCGCGCCCGATATGGCGGCGGCACTGCAGCAGGCCGGCATCGCCCAAGGCAGCGATACCGGCGCGCTGGCCGCGCTCTCCGGCGGCTCGGTGGGCGAGGCGGTGCGGCTGATCAATCTGGATGGGCTCGGCCTATATGCGCAGCTGGTCAAGCTTTTCGCGGACCTGCCCAATGTCGACCGCCCCAGCGCGCTCGCGCTGGCCAATGCCGCCGCGCAGCGCGGCGCGGAAGAGCGGCTGACCCTGCTGATCTGGCTGATCGAGCTGATCCTTGGCCGTATGGCCCAGACCGGCGCAACCGGTGCCGCACCCCAGCCCGAGGGCGCGCCGGGCGAGGGCGCGATGCTGATGCGCGCCGCGCCCGATCTGGCGGCGGCGCGAGCCTGGGCCGATTGCGCGCAGGATGTCGGCGCCCGCATGCGCCAGGGGCGGGCGGTCAACCTTGACCCTGCCGCGCTCGTCCTAGATACCGTGTTCAGAATACAAAAGACGGCGGCGGGCCAGCCCGCCTGAGAGGCGCGCATGACCGAGACCACCCCCACAGACATCACCGTCACCGACAGCCATTGCCACCTCGATTTTCCCGATTTCGCAGATGAATTGCCCCAAGTGATCGACCGCGCCGTCGCAGCGGGCGTCACGCGGATGGTCACCATCTGCACGCGCCTGCGCCACGAGCCGCAAGTGCGCGCCATCGCCGAGGCGCATGCGCCTGTCTTCTACGCCGCAGGCACCCATCCGATGAGCGCGGCGGAAGAGCCCATGGCCAGTGTCGACGAGCTGGTCGCGCTGGCGCAGCATCCGAAATTTGTCGGGATCGGAGAGACCGGGCTGGATTATCACTACACCGCCGAAAGCGCGAAGGTGCAGCAAGAGAGCCTGCGCATCCATATCGCCGCAGCGCGGCAGACGGGATTGCCCCTGATTATCCATGCGCGCGACGCCGATGATGATACGGCGTGCATTCTGTCCGAGGAACATGCGAAGGGTGCTTATTCCTGCGTGATGCATTGCTTTAGCTCCGGTGCGGAACTGGCTGAAAAGGCGTTGGATCTCGGGTTCTACCTCAGCATGTCGGGCATCACTGCCTTTCCCAAGTCCGGCGATTTGCGCGACATCTTTGCTGCCGCACCGCCCGAGCGCATCCTGGTCGAGACCGACGCGCCCTATCTGGCCCCGCCACCCCATCGCGGCAGGCGGAACGAGCCCGCCTATACCGCGCATACCGCCCGCAAGGGGGCCGAGACGATGGGCATGGACTGGCTCGAGTTCGCGGCGCAGACCCAAGCCAATTTCGATCGCTTGTTTACCAAGGTGGCGGCCTATGAGGGGCGGGGCTGATGGTAACGCGGCGGTTCATCATCCTTGGCTGCGGCTCGTCGGGGGGGGTGCCGCGCCTTGCCGACCGGCCCGGAGGGGACTGGGGCGCGTGCGACCCCGAAGAGCCGCGCAACCGGCGCACGCGCTGTTCGGTCCTGATCGAACAGGAGGGCGCGGATGGCGGGCTGACCCGCGTTCTGATCGACGCGTCGCCGGACCTGCGCCAACAGCTTTTGCGTCACGGGATCGGCACGCTGGATGCGGTGGTCTTTACCCACAGCCATGCCGATCACTGCCACGGCCTTGATGATCTGCGCATCGTCGTCTTCAACATGCCGGGTCGCCTGCCGGTCTGGGCCGATATCCCGACGCAGGCCGCGCTGATGGAGCGGTTCGGCTACGCGTTCCGCAAGCCTCACGGCTCAACCTATCCGCCCATTCTGGACATGAACACGATTGACGGCGATGTGACGATCAGCGGGGCGGGAGGCGACGTGACGCTGACGCCTTTCGAAGTCGAGCATGGCGCCATCGACGCGCTGGGGTTTCGCATCGGGGATGTGGCCTATCTGCCCGACGTGGCCGAGATGGGCCCCGAGAGCTGGGAGAAGGTGCAGGGTCTCGATATCTGGATCCTCGATGCGCTGCGCCGCAAGCCGCATCCGACGCATCTACATCTGGAGCGGACGCTTGAGTGGCTGGCCCGCGCCGCGCCGCGCCGAGGCGTCATCACCAATATGCATAACGATCTGGATTATCGCACCCTGCTGGCCGAATTGCCCGAGGGGATCACGCCGGCCCATGACGGCATGACACTCAGCTTCGACATCAAGAACGCAGGATAATCCATTGAGTGTACTGCTTGATGTCGTCTTGCCGGTCTTTGTGGTGATCGGGGCAGGTTACCTTGTCGTCTGGCTGGGTTGGTTCGCGCAATCGGGTGTCGAGGGGCTGATCCGCTTCACCCAGAACTTCGCCATTCCCTGCCTGCTCTTCACGGCCATCTCGCAGCTGGATCTGGGCGACAATTTCAACTTCCCGCTGCTCTTCAGCTTCTACTCTGGCGCTCTGGCGGGCTTTGCCCTTGGCACGGCAGGGGCGCTGCTGATCTTCAATCGCACCTGGGAAGAAGCGATCGTCATCGGCTTTTGCTGTCTCTTCTCGAACTCCGTCCTTTTGGGCCTGCCCATCACCGAGCGGGCGTATGGCGCAGATTCGCTTGAGGCAAATTTTGCCATCATCGCGCTGCATTCGCCCTTTTGCTATGGCGTGGGCATTACGGCGATGGAGATCACCCGCGCGCGCGGCGATGCCGGGATTGCGGTGGTGCGCAAGGTGCTGAAGGCGATGTTCTCGAACGCGCTGATCCTTGGCATCGGTCTGGGCGTCATCGCCAACCTTAGCGGCCTTACGGTCCCTGCGCCGCTTCAAAGCGGGCTGGACCTGATCGCGCGCGCGGCACTGCCTGCGGCGCTTTTCGGCCTTGGCGGTGTGCTGGTGCAATACAAACCCGAGGGTGATCTGCGGGTCATCGCCATGGTCTGCCTCATCGCGCTTTGCGTGCATCCGGCGATCACATTTGCCCTCGGCACAGCGTTCAGCTTGCCGGAGAACGCGATCCGCAGCGCGGTGGTGACGGGCGCGATGGCGCCGGGCATAAACGCCTACATCTTTGCCAACATGTATGGCGCTGCGCGGCGCGTTGCGGCCTCGGCGGTGCTGATCGGCACGGGGCTTTCGATCCTGTCGACCTGGGTCTGGCTGGGCCTCTTGCCGTAGCGCGACTGTTGCAGCACCGCGCGCGCGGCGCTAGGGCTGGCCCTAGCCCTGACCGAGGAGCGCACCCATGCGCAGCACATCCGACCGTATCCGCCACGCGCTTCTCTTCGAAGGGCTGGGCCTTGCCATCGTGGTGCCTGCCGGCGGCTGGGTTTTCAACTTGCCGGTGCATGACATGGGAATCGTGGCGGTGGTCAGCGCCACTCTGGCGACGCTATGGACCTATCTCTACAACCTGATCTTCGACCGCATCATGATGGCCCGCGTGGGCCACACGCGCAAGGGACTGTGGCTGCGGATCTGGCATTCGGTGCTGTTCGAGCTGGGACTGCTGATCGTGCTGATGCCCTTCATCGCGTGGTATCTGGGTATCAGCCTGATTGCCGCTTTCTGGATGGATATCGCCTTCGCGCTCTTCTACCTCGTCTATGCCTTCGTTTATAACTGGGTCTACGACATCGTCTTTCCGGTGCCCGGCGAGCCGCGCCCCAATTAATCCCTCGGGGCGCCGCCGCGAAAGGCGTTCGGACCGTGGTAATTCACCGGCTCCTCGGTCATCTCCAGATGCAGGCCCTCGCCGCGCCACGGATGCGCGCGGGCCAGATCCTCGTCCACCTCGATGCCAAGGCCAGGCGTCTCGGGCACGGTGATATAGCCGTTCTCGATCCGGATCGTGTGGCGGATCAGGGCGCGGTGGAATTCGGTGTCGATCGTCTCGGCCATCAGTAGGTTGGGAATGGAGGCGGCCAGTTGCACATTGGCGGCCCATTCGATGGGGCCGGCATAGAGATGCGGCGCGACTTGCGCGTTATAGACTTCCGCCATGGCGGCGATCTTCTTGCACTCCCAGATGCCGCCCGCGCGCCCGAGGGCCGGCTGCAGAATTGACGCCGCGCCCTCGCGCAGGACTGGGGCGAATTCCGCCTTGGTGCAAAGCCGCTCGCCCGTGGCGATGGGCAGGCCGGTGGCCTGCGCCACCCTGGCCATCGCGCCGACATTGTCGGGTGGACAAGGCTCCTCGTACCAAAGCGGATCATAGGGCGCGATGGCGCGGCCCAGCCGGATCGCGCCTGCGGTGGTGAACTGCCCATGCGTGCCGAAAAGCAGATCGGCGCGATTGCCCACTGCCTCGCGGATGGCGGCGCAGAACGCTACTGATTGCTCGATATCCATCAAGCTGGGCATATGGCCGCCGCGCAGCGTGTAAGGCCCGGCCGGATCGAACTTGACGGCGGTATAGCCCTCATCCACCAGCTCGGCCGCGCTTTCGGCGGCCATGTCTGCTGAGGACCAAAAGGCTTCCTCATCGTGATGGGGCAGGGGATAGAGATAGCTGTAGGCGCGAATGCAGTCATTGACGCGCCCGCCCAGCAGGGCGTGGACGGGACGGTTCCGCGCCTTGCCCAGGATGTCCCAGCAGGCGATCTCAAGCCCCGAGAACGCGCCGATGACCGTGAGGTCAGGCCGCTGGGTAAAGCCCGAGGAGTAGACGCGGCGAAACATCAGCTCGATATTCTCGGGGTTCTCGCCGGCCATGTGTCGCTCGAACACGTCCTCGATCACCCCGCGCATCGCCTCGGGGCCGACGGATGCAGCATAGCATTCGCCCCAGCCGGTGATGCCGGTATCGGTCGTCACCTTCACGAGGATCCAGTAGCGCCCGCCCCAGCCGGGGGCGGGGGGCGAGGTGACGATGATATCGAGAGTTGAAAGGCGCATGTTTCAGGCTCCTGTCAGAGGATTATTCAAGGGTCCCATAAAGGGTCAGCGCGCGCTGGAACACATCCGCATCCACATTGCCGCCCGAGATCGTGACGATCACGTCATCCCCCTCGATCTGGTCTTTGCGAAAGAGCGCGGCGGCCAGCGCCACGGCGCCACCCGGCTCGGCCACCAGTTTCAGGCGCCCCCATGCCAGAGCCATGGCGTGCAGCGCCTCATCCTCGCTGACGACCAGGCCAGGTCCGCAGAGGCGCTGCATGATGGGAAAGGTGATCTCGCCCGGCTGGGGGGTGATGATGGCATCGCAGAGTCCGCCCGAGCTGCGCTGATTGCGTTCAATCCGGCCCGAGGCCAGCGAGCGTGCGGTATCGTCGAACTCTTCTGGCTCGCAAGGGCGCGCACGCAGGCCGGGGGCATCCGCCTCCAGCGCCAGCGCGATGCCCGAGGTCAGACCGCCGCCGCCGCAGCAGACCAGCACATCGGCGCGCCGGATGCCCAGCTG
Organism: Roseovarius maritimus; assembly: GCF_043355895.2. Classification (NCBI taxonomy): domain Bacteria; kingdom Pseudomonadati; phylum Pseudomonadota; class Alphaproteobacteria; order Rhodobacterales; family Roseobacteraceae; genus Roseovarius; species Roseovarius maritimus. The sequence continues at coordinate 202,006 of NZ_JBHFPF020000002.1, read as the reverse complement.
CTCGGCGTCCTCGGCAATCTCGAGGCCTGTCGTGCCCTGGCCCGCGATCACCAGAGGCTCGTCATAGGGGCGGATGAGGGTGAGGCCCCGCTCGGATTCCAGCGCCTCGCCAATCGCCTCGCGGCTCTCGCCGCCTGCGCGGTCATAAAGCACCACTTCGGCCCCCAGCGCGCGGGTATTGGCGATCTTGAGCGCGGGCGCATCGCTGGGCATGATGATGACGGCGGGCACGCCGTGCTGCGCGGCGGCCAGCGCAACGCCCTGCGCGTGATTGCCTGAGGAAAAGGCGAGCACGCCGCGCGCGCGGGTTGCATCGTCCAGCGCCGAGACGGCGGAATACCCGCCGCGAAACTTGAAGCTGCCGGTATGTTGCAGGCATTCCGGCTTGACCAGCACCCTGCGCCCGGCGATCCGGTCCAGGAACGGTGAGGACAGAAGCGGCGTGCGCCGCGCGTGCCCGTGCAGCCGCGCGGCGGCGGCGCGGATCATCTCGATATCGCTCATGAATGATCTTTCAGATGGTCGAGGATGCCGCGCAGCGACGCGGCCTCGTCAAGGAAGGGCACATGCCCGCGATCAGGCACCGTGACGGCGCGCATGCCGGGCGCGCGGGCCTGCATCCGGCCAAGGATTTCGGTGTTCAAGAGGTCGGAATTCGCACCACGCAGCACCGTGACGGGCAGCTTGGCCAATTCATCCCAGAGCGCCCAGAGATCCGGCGCCGGCCCTGCGCCCGCCTGGCCGATCAGCGCATCGCGCAGGCGCGCATCGTAGCGCAGATCGAGGCCATCCGCCGCCTCCTTCCAGATCAGTTCGGCATGGATGCGCCAGCGGTCGCGGGTGACATCCGGAAAGCGCGGCTCCATCGCGGCCTTGAGCCCGTCCGCGGCCGACTCGTAATCGGCATAGGCGGGACGCTGGCCCACATATTCGAGGATGCGGTCCAGCCCGGCGGGGGCGATCTCGGGGCCGATATCGTTAAGGATCGCGCCCGCTAGTCGTTGAGAGTGCGTCGCCGCCAGCAGCATGGCAATCAGCCCGCCGCGCGAGGTGCCAAGGATGGTGGCCCGCTCCAACTGCAGATGATCCATCAGCGCGATGGCATCCGCGGCCTCCTGCGCGACCGAATAGGTGCTGATATCCTGGGCATAGTCCGATTGGCCGCGTCCGCGGTAATCCATGCCAATCACCCGGTATCCGGTCAGAAAGGGCGCAACAAAGCGGAAATCGCCCGAATTGCGCGTCAGGCCTGCAAGGCAGAGGATGGCGGGACCGTCATGACCCTCGGGCGCATCCTTGCTGTCGGTGTAATGCAGGCTCAGCCCGTCTGCGGCTCTAAAACGGGCCACTCAGACCCCCGCCAGCGCAGGGATGCCGGTGAGATCGCGCAGCACATGGGATGGCTTGCCCGGCAATCGCTCGACCGGCTCGCCCGCGCGGTTGACCCATGCCACGTTAAAGCCGTAGGCGGCCGCCGCCGCCGCGTCCCAGCCATTCGAGGACACGAACAGCACCTCGTCCGGCGCACAGGCAAAGCGGCGACCGACCATGTCATAGACCGCGCGGCTGGGCTTGTAGATGCCGCACATCTCGACCGACAGGATATCGTCCAGATCGCCGCGGACCCCGGCCGAGCTTGTTGCCGCCTCCAGCATGTCGGGTGTGCCATTCGACAGGATGGCGGTGTTGAGACCCGCAGCCTTGAGACGGCTCAGCATGTCGGCCGCCTCCGGAAAGGCGTCAAGTTCGCGATAGAGGCCCATCAGGCGCTCGCGCAGGGCGGTGTCCACAATGCCTTCGGCCTCCAATGCCCAGTCCAGCGCATCGCCTGTCAAAGTCCAGAAATCGGCGTGATCCTCCATGATCGTGCGCAACCAAGTGTAGTGAAGTTGTCTCAGCCGCCAGTTCTGCGCGATGCTGGGCCAGCACTCGGCCAGCCGTTCCTGTCCCGGCTCGGCGGCGGCAGTGCGCGCGGCGGCTGCTACGTCCAGCAAGGTGCCATAAGCGTCGAAGATGCATGTGGTGATCGGCATTTGCGCTCCGCTGTCATGTTGCGCGGTCAGACTGGCACAGGAGGCAGGGGCGGGAAAGGCCGATATTGCTTTGGAGATATGTTTGCAAGCGCCAGTTGCCGATCGCGACCCTGATTGGAGCGCCTTGGATGAAAACCTGCATTTAATTTCAAATACTTGTAGGGCGAATCTGCATGACCGGTTTGCAATTCGGTCCCGGCATCGCTACATCCTTTGCCAATTCGCACAAGCACCCGCGCGCCGCGCGGCCTTGCAATTCATTCACCCCCAACTGACCAGAATTGGAGTTTATCCATGGCCGAAGTAAAATCGGGCGATACCGTTCACATTCACTACACCGGCACGCTGACCGACGGCACCGTCTTTGACAGCAGCGAGGGCCGCGATCCGCTGAAGTTCGAAGTCGGCTCGGGCCAGATCATCCCCGGTCTCGACACCGCCATGCCCGGCATGGAAGTCGGCGAGAAGAAGGTCGTCGAAGTGCCCGCCGATCAGGCCTATGGTCAGGTCGACCCGAACGCGCGTCAGCAGGTGCCGCGCGAAGGCATCCCCGCCGACATCCCGCTGGACCCCGGCACGCAGTTGCAGGTGCAGACCGAGAATGGTCAGGTCCTGCCCGTGACCGTGCTGGAAGTTACCGAAGAGTCGGTTACGCTGGACGCCAACCACGCGCTGGCCGGCAAGGACCTCAAGTTCGATATCGAGCTGGTCGCCATCGCGTAAGGCGAGGCTACAGCGAGGAAATGAAAAAGCCCCGGATGGATGTCCGGGGCTTTTTCGTGGGGCGGCGGGCTCGAGCCCGAATTGCCGGATTCTGCGCCTCGTACCCATGACTGGTATGACGGGCCGCACTGCAGTTGGTTTGTCTCCGATCAATGCTTGCTCAAGGCAGGTCGGGACAGGATCTGAAGACCCATTTTGCGGACCCTGGTTGCATTGCGGTGATCTCCTCTGAAACCTAATGGTCGCACCGTCACTTGCGGGGTTTGCATGATTTGAAAATCATGTAGTCTTAAGAGAAACGGGAGAGGCTGCACGATGATCAAGCCCGTGCCCATCAGTTCCAAAAAACGCTACCTATTGTCCTTTCTGGACAGAATACTGCATCCGGAACTGAAGATGCTGTCACCGGCGTATTTCGGGATGGTGATGGCAACCGGCATAGTCTCGCTTGCGGCGCATCAGACCGGTCTGCCGATGGTGGCCTGGAGCCTCTTTGTAATTGCGATCATCAGCTATTTGGTCCTGTGGTGGCTTACGATCCTACGCATATCGCGCCACCGCCGCAGGTTCTTCCTAGATATGATTGACCATCTGCGCGGCCCCGGATTTTTCACCATGGTCGCCGCATCAAGCGTGCTTGGCAGCCAGTTCCTCATCCTTGCGCATAACCTATTTTTCGGCTTCGCGCTCTGGATCATAGCTGTAGTTCTCTGGCTCGCCCTGACTTACACGATCTTCACCGCATTCACGATCAAGGAAGACAAGCCGTCGCTGGATCAGGGCATCAGCGGTGCTTGGTTGCTCGCGGTCGTGGCGAGCCAGTCCATAGCCGTGCTGTCGTCGCTTTTGGCGGTTCAGGTCAACCAACCCTACCGACTTGACTTGAATTTTCTGGCGCTGTCGATGTGGCTCTGGGGGGGTATGCTTTACATCTGGATGATGTCGCTGATTTTCTTCCGCTATACGTTCTTCCCGTTCTCGCCCGGCGATCTTTCGCCGCCCTATTGGATCAACATGGGAGCGATGGCAATCTCGACACTTGCGGGCTCTTTACTGATCATCAACTCTCAGGATGCGCCGTTCTTGCACTCCATCTTACCCTTCATGAAAGGCTTCACGATCTTTTATTGGGCGACGGGGACTTGGTGGATTCCGATGCTGGTCATTCTTGGTATCTGGCGGCATGTCTACAAGCGGTTTCCGTTGAAGTATGATCCGCTCTACTGGGGCGCGGTCTTTCCGCTTGGAATGTATGCGGTCAGCACATTTCACATGAGCCGCGCGATGAGCTTCGACTTCCTCGGCCTTCTTCCAAGAACTTTTTCATGGATTGCGTTGCTGGCCTGGACCCTGACACTCATCGCATACCTCAAGGCTCTGTTCTGTCCAAGAGACGCTGCCTAAAGCGTTTCGCCTTTAACCTGAGACATCAGATAAAGACGAAACGCGCGCAACATTGAAGCGTGGCACGCGCTTCGCGAAAATCAGTGATCCAGGTTTTTCGCGAAACGCTTTAGCCACGTGCTCTGGGCATAGCTCCGCCGCCTGTTATCAGAATTACAAAGAATTGAGCATCGTTGATTTCGAAGGGGCCGGCAATCATATCGACATCAGTGGTCGTTGAGCGGCGGCGGCCGAGAGGATACCTCCGGATAGAGGATATATGCAGATGGGGCATCAGCAAAAACAACCCAACGCAGTCCAAGTTCTGTTCGCACGCTTTTTCGAAAGAGAAATCCAAATCTGGTACGGAAACGCCCGGCTTTCCACCCTATTCTGGCGCGATGGCGTTCTGACCAGTTTCATTCTGATTTTGCTCTACGCGACGACCATCTATCTGCACCAGCTCGTCGCAGAACAGCTGCTGCTGGTCTTTGTTGTGGTCTATACCGTCTGGATTTTGGTGTCGATCTGGCGCTGTTCGCTTGCCACGGGAACCGTTTGGGGCGTATTTGCCAGGTTTCTGGTGATTGCGTGGGCCGCGAATGTGGCGCTGGTCCTTCTGTTCCGTCAACTCGAACTGTTGATCCTGTTTGCCGACAGCTTAGGCAAAAATATCAATTGATAACGTCATACGTGTGTGCAGCGCGTGTCTTCTTTCAATACCTAAGGCGTCACAAAACTGGACAGTTGTGGACCGGAAGATTTTTCCGCCTGGCAGACATCGCGAGCAGTCGTCATAACGCGCCGCCCACGTTCGGTTGGGTCTTGCTGCGACCGGTTGTACCGCCAGGAAAATCGAATGACCGACCCGTCCGGATAGCGCGCTTCCGGGCGCTATGGTTTTGCTTCGTCAGTGGCGTCTCTGTGGGCGCTTCACCGGCGCCGCGCCCTCAGCTCAGGTCAACTCAAGCAGTACGGCCCCGGCGCGGCCCGGCGTCATCACCGCGTCATGCGCCTTGGCGCAATCCTCCAGCGGATAGACCTTGTCGATGGCGGGGCTGAGCGCGCCTGCAGTCAGTGCGGCGTGCAGGCGGGTGATGATCGCCTCGCGCTCGGGCTGGGGCAGCAGGTAGATCAGCGTGATATCCAGCTTGAGCGCTTTGAAGAGGAAGGTGCCGAAGGGCAGTGTGGGCGTCATGTCCTTGCCCGAGCCATAGGCGGCAATGGTGGTCAGCGGCTTCATCACTTCGCCCAAAAGGGGCGCGTTGACGCCGAATTCGACTTCGATGGCGCGGTCGATGCCGCCATCTGACGCATCGGTTACCTTTGCGGCCAGCTCGGGATCGCGATAGTCGAACACCGCATCCGCGCCAGCCGCGCGCACCCGGTCCATGGCGTCCTCGCTGCAGGTAGCGATGACCCGCGCGCCGCCCCATTTGGCCAGTTGCACCGCGTTATGGCCCACCGCGCCCGCACCGCCGCTGACCAGCAGGGTCTGGCCGCTGACATCGCTGCCGCCAAACACGGTCTGCGCCGCCGTGAGGCCAGGAATGCCCAGCACCGCGCCCACCTGCGGGTCCAGCCCGTCGGGCATGGCCACGGCCTGCGCTTCGGGCAGGCAGATGTACTCGGCCGCGGTGCCGAAAGGGCGCTGCCAGGCGCCATTCCAGATCCACACAGGCTGGCCCACGCGCGCCTCATTGATGCCATCCCCGACGGCGTCGATCACACCGGAGCCGTCGGAATGCGGGATCACGCGATCATATGGCGGCTTGGTCACGCCGGGGCGGGTGCCGCCGCGCGCCTTGGCATCCGAGGGGTTCACACCGGAATACTGGATGCGCACACGCACCTCGCCCGCGGCCGGCTCGGGCATGTCCATCTCGCCGAGTTCGATAACATCGGCGGCAAGGCCGAAACGGGTGTACCAGGCGGCGCGCATGGAAAATCCTCCGGTTTTGTCTTGGAATAGCTTTGGAGAGTTGAGTTTTGGCAGAGCGCCGCGGCTCAGCTGCGGCGGCGCAGGCGGATGACGACATCGACCGAGGCGATCTCGGCACCCTCGGGGGCACCGGGAAGGCGGGTGATCTCCAGTTCTTCGGCGGGGGCGTCGCTAAGGCGGCTTTCATCCTCCCAGTAAAAATGGGGATGATCATGGGTATTGGTGTCGAAATAGGATTTGGTGCCGTCGACCAGCACCTCCTGCATCAGGCCGGCATCGCAAAAGGCGCGCAGCGTGTTATAGACCGTGGCCAACGATACGCGCTCGCCGCGCTTTTGCACATCGGCAAAGAGGCTCTCGGCGGTGACGTGACGGTGCTGGCCGTCCCCGATCAGAAGGCTGGCAAGGGCCACGCGCTGGCGCGTCGGGCGCAAACCTGCGCTGGCCAGCCACTCGCTGCCACGCTCTTCGGGGGGGAGGGATGCTGGGCGTGTCATGTGCTACCTGCGACTTACTCTCATTCCTGTGTTATATGCGCGGTTACGCCCGGAATTCAAACAAAAACCGGGCCTGCCTCGCGCGCCGGCGCATTGGCTGGGCAGCGCGCTTGGGCCAGGGCGGGCCAGCGGGCTTGCACCTGCGCAGGCACGGGTGCTAGAGGATATGGCGCAATTGGCGGCGTAAACCAGAGCGCGCCGCGATCATCAGTACGAAGGGACTGCCTGAATGGCCGACTATCCGACGCAATTCGCAAAAGAAGACCTGCTGAAATGCGCCCGCGGCGAGCTCTTCGGCCCCGGCAACGCCCAGTTGCCGTTGCCGCCCATGCTGATGATGGACCGCATCACCGATGTCTCGGCGGATGGCGGCGCGCATGGCAAGGGGCATATCACCGCCGAGTTCGACATCACGCCGGACCTGTGGTTCTTCGAATGTCATTTCCCGGGCAACCCGATCATGCCCGGCTGCCTTGGCCTTGACGGTCTGTGGCAACTGACCGGCTTCAACCTCGGGTGGCGCGGCTGGCAGGGGCGCGGCTATGCGCTGGGCGTGGGCGAGGTCAAGCTGACCGGCATGGTGCGCCCCGACCGCAAGATGCTGACCTACAAGATCGACTTCACCAAGGCCGTTCAGACGCGCCGCCTGACAATGGGCGTCGCGGACGGCATCGTCGAGGCGGATGGCGAGGTGATCTACCAGGTCAAGGACATGAAGGTCGCGCTAAGCGAGAGCTGATCCTGTCAAGCGCCCTCACCGCGCGTTTGGGTTGCGCAGGGCGCGCCCACTGGCCTAAACAGAACCGTCACTATCCCAAAGGAGTGCGCCATGCGCCGCGTCGTCGTTACAGGGCTGGGAATCGTCTCGTCCATTGGCAACAGTGCGGATGAGGTGCTGGCATCGCTGAAAGCAGGGCGATCCGGCATCACCGCCAACGAGGAGATGGCCGAGCACGGCTTTCGCAGCCGCATCGCCGGGGCGATCGATCTGAATGTCGCTGACCATGTCGACAAGCGCACGCTGCGCTTCATGGGGCCGGGCGCCGCCTACGCGCATATCGCGATGGAGCAGGCGATCAAGGATGCCGGCCTTGAGGAAAAGGATGTCATCAACCCGATGACCGGCCTTATCGCCGGATCGGGCGGGCCGTCGACCAGCGCCATGCTGAGCGCGCATCAGACCGTCCTGAAAACCGGCGGGACCAAGCGGATCGGGCCCTTTGCCGTCCCGAAATGCATGTCCTCGACCGTGAGTGCGAACCTTGCGACCGCGCATCAGATCAAGGGCATGAATTTCTCGATCACCTCGGCCTGCTCGACCTCGCTGCACTGCATCGGCATGGCGGCGCAGCAGATTGCCCTCGGCCAGCAGGACGTGATGTTCGGCGGCGGCGGCGAAGAGCTGGACTGGACGCTCAGCTGCCTCTTCGACGCGATGGGCGCGATGTCGTCCAAATATAACGACACGCCCGAGAAAGCCTCGCGCGCCTTCGATGCGGGCCGTGACGGGTTCGTCATCTCGGGTGGCGGTGCGATGCTGGTGCTGGAAAGCCTGGAGCACGCGCAGGCGCGGGGCGCAAAGATCTACGCGGAAGTCACTGGTTTCGCCGCAACTTCCGACGGCGCCGATATGGTCGCCCCCTCTGGCGAGGGCGGCGAGCGGGCGATGCGCGGCGCGCTGCGCACGCTGAGCGAGGATCGCAAGGTCAGCTATATCAACGCGCATGGCACTTCGACCCCCGTGGGCGATGTGGGCGAGGTCGAGGCGGTGCGTCGGGTTTTCGGCCAAGGCTCTACACCGCCGATCAGCTCGACCAAGTCGATGACCGGCCACAGCCAGGGCGCGACCGGCGCGCAGGAGGCGATCTATTGTCTTCTGGCACTTGAACATGACTTCATAATCCCCTCTATCAACGTCGAAAATCTCGATCCGGCGCTGAACCCGGCCGAGGTGGCGACGGCCCGAGTCGACAATGCCGGGATCGATACGGTGATGACCAATTCCTTCGGCTTCGGCGGCACCAACGGCTCGATGCTGCTCAGCAAATTTCACGGATAAACGCGCATGACACAGACACCCCCCGAATTGCCGACCGCACCCCTTCCGATGCAGGGCAAACGTGGGCTGATCATGGGCGTGGCCAATGACCGCTCGATCGCTTGGGGCATCGCCAAGGCGATGCACGCGGCCGGCGCCGAGCTGGCCTTCAGTTACCAGGGCGAGGCGTTCGGCGCGCGGCTGAAACCGCTGGCGGAGAGCGTCGGGTCCGAGCTGATGGTGGATATGGACGTGACGGATGATGCATCCATGGATGCGGGATTCGAAGCGCTGGCCAAGCAGTGGCCGACGATTGACTTCGTCGTGCATGCCATTGCTTTTTCGGATAAATCCGAGCTGACAGGGCGGATTCTGAACACCAGCCGCGCCAATTTTAAGCATTCGCTGGATATCTCCTGCTACAGCTTCATTGACGTGGCGCGCCGGGCGCATCCTATGATGGTCGAAAATGGCGGCACTCTGCTGACCCTGACCTATCAGGGCAGCAACCGCGTAGTGCCCAGCTACAACGTGATGGGCGTCGCCAAGGCCGCGCTGGAAAGCGCGACGCGCTATCTGGCCAACGATCTTGGACCGGACGGTATCCGCGTGAACGCGATCAGCCCCGGCCCCATGCGGACCTTGGCGGGGGCTGCCATTGGCGGTGCACGGCGGACCTTCAAACACACGGACATGAATGCGCCCCTGCGTGCCAATGCGACGCTGGAGGCGGTGGGCGGAACGGCGGTTTACCTCGCCTCGGATGCGGGCGCCTGTACCACGGGCGAGATCATCCGCGTCGATGGCGGTTTTCATGTGCTGGGCATGCCGCAGGCCGACAACCTCTGATCCGGGCCGGGCCGCGCTGTCCGGCCCGGCGGATCTGAGTATTTTTGCCAAGATGAAGCGGGGCTGCGGCGAGGGAACGCGGGCGTGGCGAGGGGCGTTGGGAAATCAAAGGAGATTTTCCCATGACCCATACGCTGACCCTGCGCAGTATTGCACCCGTCACCCACGACACCCACCATCTGGTGTTCGAGCGCCCGGAGGGGTTCGATTTCGAGCCCGGCCAGGCAATCGAGATGAAGCTCCAGAAGGAGGGCTGGCAGGATGAAGGCCGCCCGTTCACGCCAGTGAGCCTGCCGGGTGAGGAGACGCTGGACTTCGTCATCAAGAGCTATCCCTCACATGATGGCGTCACCGAGCAGGTCGCCAAGCTACAGCCGGGTGACGAGGTGACAATCGACGGGCCCTTCGGGGATATCCGCGACAGGGGGCCGGGCGTCTTTATCGCGGGCGGAGCGGGCATCACGCCGATGATCGCGCTCTTGCGCAAAAGGCTGCGCGACGAGGGAAATCTGGCGGGCTCGACCCTGGTATTTTCGAACAAGTCTGAAAAGGACATCATCTGGCGTGACGAGCTGTCGGCGATGCCAGGGCTGACGGTGGCCTATACAGTGACCGAGGAAAAGGGCGAGACGGTGCCGAACCGAAAGCTGAACCGCGACTACCTGCGCCAGTTCATTGAGCCGGGCAGCCTTTGCTATCTGTGTGGCCCGCCGCCGATGATGGATGCGGTGCAGTCCGAGCTGGACGCGCTGGGGGTCGATCCCAAGGACCTTGTGGCCGACGACTGGAGTTGAGGACGGCGCGCCGGGCCTAGAACCACTGGCCCGGCTCCATCAGGCCCAGATCGAGCAGCTGGCGCGAGTGCCATTCGAAACGGGTGGAATTGTGCCATTTGAAGGTTTCAATGTCGAAGGTCGAGCCGGGATTGCGCTTGAGCGCCTTGGCCGTTCTGAACGAGGCGATTGCCGCGGTCAGGTTGTTGTGCCACGGGCAGGCATAGGTATTGTATTCCTCGTCCGAGAAGACATGCCCCTCCAACAAGGTCAGCCCCTTGGCCGCCCGGAAAAGCGATATGCGGTCTATCGTGCGGCGCGGGGCCGGGATGTGTTCCTCGTAACGCCAACGCAGGCCTCCGAAGAAATCGAGTTGACGCTCTTTCGGGTGGTCGTGGTTGGCTGGATCGGTGCAGGCGAGGGCGTAGTAGCCGGATCTGTCCAGCCACGCATCGTCCAGCGACACCGCGCCCGGGCAGGCGTCAAGATCGCCCGCGTAGATGTCGATGACGTAGGTCAGCATGGCGCTGCGTCGCTCTTCCGCGTGGAAGGCCAGCATCTCGCCCACGCTGCGCGTTTCGCAGAACGGGTAGAACAGGTACTCGGCGTTGAAACAGTAGTAGATCCAGGTGCCCGCGGGCGCTGCGGCGATGACCGCGTTGACCGCTGCGATATGATGCCCGTCGCGGCTGCTGTCATGGTCGACGCGCACCACCTTTTCTGCAACGTCGGGGGCAATGGTGAAGCTGTCAGGCATCAACGCGATGATGGATTTGAAGCCGAGCGAGTCGTGGTGGCGCAGCGTCGTGTTCAGCTCCACCTCGTCCTCGGCCAGAACGAGGGCAATCGGCCCTTTGGCCAGATGCGCTTTGCCGCGCCCGCAAAGATCCTGAACCGAGGTGTATTTCATGCTGCTCATTTCGTTTTTGGCGCAGGTTCGGTCAATTCGCCGCGCATTGCAAGACGCCGCGGCTGTGATATAGCCCGCCCATCACGCACGACACGCTGAGACGCACAGATCGGAGGCCCGTCATGGCCGAGCCCAAGAAGCTATATATCAAGACATATGGATGTCAGATGAACGTCTATGACAGCGAGCGCATGGCCGAGGCCATGGGCGGCGCAGGTTATAGCGAGGTGGCGAGCGCGGAAGAGGCGGACATGATCCTGCTGAACACCTGCCACATCCGCGAAAAGGCTGCCGAGAAGGTCTATTCGGAGCTTGGGCGCTTTCGCGATCTCAAGGACGCCAAGCCTGACCTCAAGATCGGCGTCGCGGGCTGCGTTGCGCAAGCCGAGGGTGCCGAAATCATGCGCCGCCAGCCGCTGGTCGATCTGGTCGTTGGCCCGCAAAGCTATCACCGCCTGCCCGAGATGGAGGCGAAGGTTCGGCAGGGCGGCACGGCGCTCGACACCGATTTTCCCGAAGAGGACAAGTTCGAGAAACTCAAGGCGCGCCCCAAGGCGAAGCGCGGTCCGACTGCCTTTCTGACCGTTCAGGAAGGTTGCGACAAGTTCTGCGCCTTTTGCGTGGTGCCCTATACGCGCGGCGCCGAGGTCAGCCGCCCTGCGGTCCGCATCATCGACGAGGCCAAGGATCTGGTCGAGCGGGGCGTGCGCGAGATCACCCTTCTGGGCCAGAACGTCAACGCCTATCACGGGGCAGGCCCCAAGGGCGAGGACTGGACGCTGGCGCAGCTAATCTGGGCGCTGAACGACGTGGACGGGCTGGAGCGTATCCGCTTTACCACCAGCCACCCCAACGACATGGGCGAGGACCTGATCGAGGCGCATGGCAGCTGTGCCAAGCTGATGCCCTATCTGCATCTGCCAGTGCAGTCGGGCAGTGACCGCATCCTCAAGCGGATGAACCGCAGCCATACCGCAGAAAGCTACATCCGCCTGATCGAGCGTATCCGCGCAGCGCGGCCCGACCTGCTGCTGTCCGGTGATTTCATCGTCGGCTTTCCCGAAGAGACGGAGGCCGATTTTCAGGCCACGCTCGATCTTATTGAAGAGGTCCGCTACGGGCAGGCCTATTCGTTCAAATACTCGACCCGGCCCGGCACACCCGCCGCCGAGCGCGCGCAGGTGGATGACGCCGAGGCCAGCGAACGCCTGCAGCGTCTGCAGGCCCTTCTGACGCGTCAGCAGCGTGAGATCCAGGAGGCGATGGTCGGCCGCGAGGCGCAGGTTCTCTTCGAGCGGGTCGGACGTCAGCCGGGCCAAATGGTCGGCAAGTCCCAGCATCTGCACGCCGTGCATGTCACCGCGCCCGGCGCCGCGCCGGGGGACATGGTCCAGGTGTGTATCGACAGCTCCGGCCCCAATTCGCTGGCAGGCAGGCTCGTCTGAACGGACGGGCCGCACCGGTCCGGTGGCGTCCTCACCTTTTTTTAGCCGCAGCATCTGGTGGCCCGGCCCCGCATGGCCACGAGACTTGGTCATGCGGGGCAGGTTTCATGCGCATTTATACTTCACAAGTCGGGCAATGGTGGTAAGGTTCTTTGATAATAAAGTGTTTGGGGGATGCATTATTTCGGGCATGTCCCAAGCGGGGGAACAGTAGAAGGATTTTGGGTGTGACGGGAAGACTTGCAGATACGGTCCGCAAGGCAGTGGGCGCATGTGCGGCTATCGCCTTGGGCGGGGCCATCGCAGTAACGGGCGTGATGAGCGGCAGTGCCGTTCAGGCGCAGCAGACCAGGGTGGTCGGCGAGAGCTATGTCCCGACGATCTGGGTCGACCCCGACGGGTGCGAGCATTGGGTCATGGACGATGGGTGGGAAGGCTACATGTCACCTCACACGAACCGTCAGGGCATTCCGGTCTGCCGCCGGGGCAATGTCTGTGGCGTGATGAACAGCGATCAGCTCTTCCGCACCGACAGCGCGCATATCAGCAGCGCCGGTCGCCAGCACCTGGTCAAGTTCTTCCGCGAGGCCGGGGCCGTGTCCTATATCATTACCGGTCACACCGACAGCCGCGCCTCTGACGAGTACAACATGAACCTGTCCTTGCGCCGCGCCAACGCCGTCGCGCGTCTGGCCCAGCAATCGGGCGTGCGCATCGCCGATGTGCGCGGCTATGGCGAGCGGATGCCGAAAGCGACCAACAATACCGCCGCCGGCATGCAGCAAAACCGCCGCGTCGAAATCATCTGTATCCGCTGAGGGGACCGATCCATGAAAACTGTTAAACTCGCCCTTCTTATCTGCGCTGCAGTGTCCCTCGCGGCCTGTGACGCGCCCAAGAAAGACAAGACCGTCGACCGTGGAGTGGATGCCAAGCATCTCAGCCAGTTGAAGGCCGGTGTCTGGATCGACCCAAATGGGTGCGATCACTGGATCATCGACGACGGCGCCGAGGGCTATCTTTCACAGCGTCTGGACAAATATGGCAAGCCTGTCTGCTCGGGTACTGCGCCGCCGAACACGGCAACGGGCGCTTACAGGGCCGGCTCGACCGTGACCGATCCGATCTGATCGGGACCGGGCCTCATATGCGCCGCCATCATCGCACCGGCGCGACACGACATGACCGCGTGCCCAAAGGCGCGCGGTTTTTTTCTGTGGCGCTTTCGGATTGCCTGTGCGAATTCGCGCTGCATCCTGCGCATCTCGCCTTGCACGCCGGCCACCAACTTGGCACGGTTGTTTCAAGGACCCCACGCAACGCACGCAAAGCGGAGACCTGATTGGCCAGCACCTACGCGCCCGGCGCCCCCGAAGCGGGCGATCTGCATCATCAGATCGTCGAATTTCCCGATAACTTCCTTCTGATCGACCTGTGCGGCGAACATGACCGCAACCTGGCCGAGATCGAGCGCAAGCTTGATGTTCAGATCCTGCGGCGCGGCAATCAGCTTGCGGTGCATGGCGAAGCGGCGCAGGTGGCGGAGGCGGTTCAGGTGCTGCAATCTCTCTACCAGCGGCTCGAGACTGGCAAGGAGGTTGTGCACGGCGATGTGGACCGCGAATTGCGGATGGGCAGCGGCGAGAGCGAAGCGCAGCCCGAGGATGGCGACCAGCTTGAGATGTTCAAGGGCGGGCGGGTCGAGATCAAGACCCGCAAGAAGATGGTCGAACCGCGCACCGAGGCGCAAAAGGCTTATGTGCGCTCGCTCTTCGAGAAGGAACTGGCCTTCGGTATCGGCCCCGCGGGCACGGGCAAGACCTATCTGGCCGTCGCGGTGGGGGTGTCGATGTTCATCGAGGGCCATGTGGACAAGATCATCCTGGCGCGCCCTGCCGTCGAGGCGGGCGAGAAGCTGGGCTATCTGCCGGGCGACATGAAGGAAAAGGTCGATCCCTACATGCAGCCCCTCTACGACGCGCTGAATGATTTTTTGCCGGGCAAGCAACTGGCCAAGCTGATCGAGGACAAGAAGATCGAGATTGCGCCCCTGGCCTTCATGCGGGGCCGCACGCTCAGCCGGGCCTTCGTGGTATTGGACGAGGCGCAGAACGCCACGTCGATGCAGATGAAGATGTTCCTCACGCGCCTCGGCGAGGGTAGCCGCATGGTGATCACCGGCGACCGCACCCAGATCGACCTGCCGCGCGGGGTGGCCTCCGGCCTGCACGATGCCGAGCGGTTGCTGTCGTCGATTCCCAAGATCGGGTTCAACTATTTCACCGCCAAGGACGTCGTGCGGCACCCGCTGGTTGCGGCCATCATCGAGGCCTATGAGGCCGATGTCTGATCTCGTCATATCTTCCCGGCGCGGGTGCCTCTCATGCTGATGGACGTGATGATCGAGGATCGCCGCTGGCGGGCGCTGGATCTGGAGCCATTGGCCGAGCGCGCAGGGCGCGCGGCGCTGAAGCATCTGCGGCTGGATCCGGCGGCGTTCGAGATCAGCCTCCTGGCCTGCAATGACGCGCGCATCGCGGCCCTTAACGAGGATTTTCGCGGCAAGCCGCAGCCGACCAACGTGCTGAGCTGGCCCAGCGGCGAGCGCGGCGCGGCCCGCGCCGGGGATGTGCCGGGTCTGCCGGATCCCGCCGCCGATGCCGAGCTGGGGGACATCGCAATCGCCTATGAGACCTGCGCGCGCGAGGCCGAGGCTGGCGGGAAACCGCTGGCCGATCATGCGACGCATCTGATCGTGCATGCGGTGCTGCATCTGCTGGGCTATGACCATATCCGTGACGAAGATGCCATGTTGATGGAGGCTTGCGAGGTTGCCATCCTTTGCAAACTGGGCATATCTGACCCATATTGACCGTGAGGGGGACGGCACTGCGGCCCCGAAATGAATTTGGATACCAGACGCATGGGCGACAGCACCGACGATTCTTCTAGCGCAGCGCAAGGCGCGCTGCCCGACAGGCAAAGTGACGATGACGAGAATAGCGGTTTTTTTCGCCGCATATTCGGTGCTTTCTCGGCCTCGGAAAATGAGGATCGCGAAGAGGATGAGGCGACCGCCGGCCATGTGCGCAATGCGCAGGGCCTGATCAATCTGCGCGACAAGGTGGTCGAGGATGTGGCCATCCCGAAGGCCGATATCGTTTCGATCCCGTCCACGATCACCCAAGGCGAGCTGGTGCACGTCTTTCGCGATAGCGGCATGACGCGCCTGCCGGTTTACGAGGGGACGCTGGATTCTCCAATCGGATTTGTCCACCTCAAGGATTTCGCGCTGCGTCACGGCTTCAACGGCGATTCCGAGGATGCCTTCGTGCTGGCCGACATGCTGCGCCCGCTGCTCTATGTCCCGCCCTCGATGCGGATCGGGGTTCTGTTGCAAAAGATGCAGACGGACCGGCGGCACATGGCGCTGGTGATCGACGAGTATGGCGGTGTCGACGGTCTTGTCACCATCGAGGACCTTATCGAGCAGGTCTTGGGCGAGATCGAGGACGAGCATGACATGGGCGAGGATGACTACTGGACCCAGGAAAAGCCAGGTTGCTACATCGCCCTCGCCAAGACGCCTCTGGAGGAGTTCGAGGAAGAGATCGGTCAGTCTCTGACCGATCACGACGATGTCGATGAGGAAGAGATCGACACGCTGGGCGGTCTTGTATTCATGCTGCTGGGCCGGGTCCCGGTTCGCGGCGAGGTGGTCGAGCATCCCGGCGGCATCGTATTCGAGGTGGTCGATGCCGATCCGCGCCGGATCAAGCGGCTGCGGGTGCGTGTGCCCTATGCCGGCGCCCATGCCTGACAGGACATCGCGCGGCTTGCGCGGCAGGCTGCTGTGGGGGGCGCTAGCCTTCCTCATGGGCGTGATTGCCGCGCTGGGGCAGGCGCCTTGGTCGCTCTGGCCTCTGTCGCTGGTCGCTTTTGCCGGGCTCTATGGCCTCTATGCGCGCGCAGGCAACTGGCGCGCGGCGGCGTGGCTTGGGCTGGCCGGAGGCGCGGGGTATTTCGCGCTGGCGCTCAGCTGGATTGTCGAGCCCTTCATGATCGACATCGCACGCCACGGCTGGATGGCGCCGTTCGCGCTGATTTTTTGCGCTGTGGGATTCGCGCTCTTTTGGGCGGGTGCGCAGGCGGCGTCCAAGGCTTTGGTGCCTGCCGCAGGCCGTAGCAGACATGTGGCCGGGGCGGCACTCGCCTGGGCCGCGTCGTTGACCCTGTCCGAGGCGCTGCGGGGCAGGCTCTTTACCGGCTTTCCGTGGGCGCAGCCGGGACATGGCTGGATCACCACGCCGATGCTGCAATGGGCCTCGGTCGGGGGTGCCTTGCCGCTGACCTTCCTTGCGCTTGGCGCGGGAGCGGCACTGTGGCATCTGGCGCTGAATCGCCGCTGGCTTGGCGCCGGCACGCTGGCCGTCATCGCCGCGCTCTATGCGCTGGCCCCGATGCTGAGCGAAGCGCCAAGACCGGGGCCGGACGCGCCGGTCGTTCGCCTTGTTCAACCCAACGTGCCGCAAGAGCAGAAATGGGATCCGGCCTACATGGATTTCCATTTCAACCGGCAGATGGGGTTTACCGTCGCAGGCGCCGTGCCGGACCTGATCGTCTGGCCCGAAACGGCGCTGCCCGTGCTGCTGAACCGCGCCGATGCCGTGCTGCGCGACGTGGCCATGGCGGCGCGCGGCGCGCCGATGGTGCTGGGCGTGCAGCGGGCCGAGGGCGCGCGATATTTCAACTCGCTGATCTATCTCGACGGCGAAGGGCGGCAGTCCGCGCTTTATGACAAGCATCACCTCGTGCCCTTCGGCGAATATGTGCCCTTTGGCGATCTGATGGAGACGTTCGGCATTCGCGGCCTCGCGCAGCAGGGTGGCAATGGCTATTCCGCCGGGCCGGGGCCGCAGACGCTGGAGCTGGGCGCGTTGGGCCGCGCCGTGCCGCTGATCTGCTATGAGGGTGTTTTCCCGCGTGATGTGGCTGGAGCGCCGGGGCGGGCGGATTTCCTGCTGCTGATCACCAATGACGCGTGGTTCGGCGAGGTGTCCGGTCCCTATCAGCATCTGGCGCAAGCGCGCTTGCGCAGCGCCGAGCAGGGGTTGCCGATGATCCGTGCCGCGAACACCGGCGTCTCGGCGATGATCGACGCGGCCGGGCGGATCACCGCGCAGATCCCGTTGGGACAGGCGGGGTATCTGGACGTGCCCCTGCCGCCGCCTGCACCTGCGACATTTTATGCCCGCAGCGGAGATTGGCCTGCGCTGATTTTGCTGATCCTTGGGGTTATGGCACCTGCCGCGCTGCGCCGCCGCAAATTCCGGGATGCGGTACACGTATAGCGGTTGACCTTGCCGCGCCCGGCGGTCTACCCACTGCTGATACCCGTCGCAACGGCTTCCTGGCGCGGCGGGATTACATAATGGAGCGATCTCATGGCACGACAGAACTATACACTGACTTCCGAGTCCGTCTCGGAGGGGCATCCCGACAAGGTGTGCGACCGGATTTCGGACGCGATCCTTGACGCCTTCCTGGCCGAAGAGCCGGAGGCGCGCGTCGCCGCCGAAACATTCGCCACCACCAACCGCGTCGTCATCGGCGGCGAGGTACGGCTGCTGGACGAGGACAAGCTGATCCAGCTGCGCGACTGCATGGCGGGCATCGTGCGTGAGTGCGTTCGCGATATCGGCTACGAGCAGGACAAGTTTCACTGGAAGACGCTGGAGGTCACCAACCTTCTGCACGCGCAATCCAAGGATATTGCGCAGGGCGTCGATGCCTCGGGCAACAAGGACGAGGGCGCGGGCGATCAGGGCATCATGTTCGGCTATGCCACGACCGAGACCGAAGACCTCATGCCGGCCCCCATCCAGTTCAGCCATGCAATCCTGCGCCGGCTCGCGGAAGTGCGGAAAGATGGTAGCGAGCCGCTGCTGCTGCCCGATGCCAAGAGCCAGCTGTCGGTTGTCTATGAGAACGGCAAGCCGTCGCATATCAGCTCGGTCGTGCTCAGCACGCAGCACGAGCGGCATGACGCAAACGGCAAGGAACTGACCCCCGGCGACGTGCGCGATATCGTCGAGCCCTATATCCGCGACGTGCTGCCCGATGGGTGGCTGCGCGATGACACGGTCTGGCATGTGAACCCCACGGGCGTCTTCGTCATCGGCGGCCCCGATGGCGATGCGGGCCTGACGGGCCGCAAGATCATCGTCGACACCTATGGCGGTGCGGCGCCCCATGGCGGTGGCGCGTTCTCGGGTAAGGATCCGACCAAGGTCGACCGCTCGGCCGCCTATGCCGCGCGCTATCTGGCCAAGAACGTCGTTGCCGCCGGCATGGCCGAGAAATGCACGATCCAGCTGAGCTATGCGATCGGCGTCAGCCAGCCGCTGTCGATCTATGCCGAAACGCACGGCACCGGCGAGGTCGATCCTGCCGCGATAGAAAAGGCGATCCGCGACTGCATGGACCTGACGCCCCGCGGTATCCGCCAGCACCTGTCGCTGAACCAGCCGATCTACCAACGCACCGCCGCCTACGGCCATTTCGGCCGCGCCCCCGAAAGCGATGGCGGCTTCAGCTGGGAGCGCACGGACCTGGTGGACCGGCTCAAGGCCTGCGTCTGAGGACAGCCACAAGGAATGCGCGAACGCGCATGCCGGTTTTTTCATGCGACGGCCCTTGGCGGGGCCGCCGCAGCGCTTTTGGCAGGCGGCGCGCCTTACCCGTCAGAGCATTTCCGAAATCCGCCGCGCCGTCGTCAGAACACGCTGGATCAATGCCGCGTCCGGCTGCATTTGCGATTCATGCCCCGAAAGGTTCAGCGCCGCCAGGTATTGGCCATGGTGCGAAATCAAGGGCGCGGCGATGGACACGGTCCCGGTGGCCAGATGCGAGTTTTGCGCCACATAGCCGCGTGCGCGGTCCTCGGGCAAAAGCGCCTTGAGCGCGGCGAGCGAGCTTGGCGCCTCGGGGCTGATCGGCGCGAAGTCGTAGCCGTCAAAGCGGCGGTCAAGCTCGGCCTCCGGCAGATCGCTGAGCAGAACACGCCCCATCGTGGTCGAGAAGGCGGGCAGGCGCGAGCCAACCGGTACGTTCGACACCATCGCGCGGTTCGACAGGGCGCGGTAGACATAGACGATGTCGCAGCCGTCCAGCACCGAGACATGCACGGTAAACCCGGTCTCGTTGCGCAACTCGTCCGCGGGCAGGCGGGCCAGGTCATACACATCGAGCGACGCCAGAAATCGATAGCCCAGATCCATCACGCGCGGCGCCAGCCGGTAGCGGTTGTCCTCGCGGGTCAGGTATCCCTCCCGCTCGAGCGTGATGACAAAACGGTACGCGGCCGAACTGGTGACCGAAATCGCCTCGGCGATCTCGGTCAGGGTCGTCTCGGGGTGGCGATGGTCAAAGCATTCCAGAATGCTGAGGCCGCGCATCAGAGAGTTCGAGCGATAGTCGGGATCTTTCGTCATGCGCCTTTATCTTCAGCCTTTCATAGGGTCCGTGTCCTGCCGCGCAGCAAGCCGCTGCGACACCCTTTGCATGGCCGCCGCATAGTGAGCGCGAATGGCATCTTCCTGCGGGTGGTGTCCGTCGCAGATAACGCGGCGCCCGCGCACGACAACATCGCCAACGTGAAATCCGCGTCCGGCAAAGACGTGGAAATCCAGCGCGGCGGTATCGTCCACTGGGGCCATCGCGGCGGGCTCGGGACTGGTCAGCTCGACAAAGCTTGCCATGCCACCCACGGCGATGCCCTGCTCGGGGCGGCCGGCTGCGCGGGCCCCGCCTTGGGCGGCGCACGACCAGAGATTGGCGGCGACATGCGGCTGATTGCTGCTGGCCAGCACGTTGCGCTGCCTTTTGCTCAGGCGTTGGCTATATTCCAGTTGCTGCAATTCGGTCGCGGCAGAGGTGGCGATGTTCGAATCCGATCCGATGCCGAAAACGCCGCCCTGGTCCAGGAAGTCCGTCGCGCGGAAAATGCCATCGCCCAGATTGGCCTCGGTCATCGGGCAGAGCCCGACAGTGGCGCCCGAGCGGGCGATCATGCGCACTTCCTCGTCATTCAGATGGGTGGCATGGATCAGGCACCAGCTCTGATCAACCGGCGCGATCTCGAACAACTGCTCGACCGGGCGGCGGCCTGTATGCGCCAGCGCATCCTCCACCTCCTTGACCTGTTCGGCGACGTGAATATGCACGGGGCAGCCCGGCAGCAGATCCTCCCGCAGCGCCAGAAGCCTGTCGATCTCCTCCAGGGTGGCGGCGCGCAGGGAATGCGGCGCAATGCCCAGCGTGTGGCCCGCCTCGGCTGCCGGGCGTTTCAGTGCGTCGATCATCACCGCATAGCTGTCCAAATCGTTGATGAACCGCCGCTGCCCATCGGTGGGGGGCAGGCCGCCGAAATTGGAATGGGCGTAAAACACCGGCAAATGCGTCAAGTCGAGGCCGGTCGTCTTCGCGGCCTCGAAAATCGCCAGCGACAGCTCCTCGGGCCGGGCATAGGGCGTGCCGTCCAGATCATTGTGCAGATAGTGGAATTCCACGATGCCGGTATAGCCGCCCTTCAACAGATCCAGATAGAGCCGTGCGGCGATCGCCTGCGTGTCTTCGGGCGAGAGGGTAAGCGCGAAGAAATACATGATGTCGCGCCACGACCAGAAGCTGTCCACCGGGCTGCGGCGCACCTCCGACAGGCCCGCCATCGCATATTGGAAGGCGTGGCTGTGAAGATCGGTGATGCCGGGCACCACTGGCGCGTCATAGACGGGCAGACCATCAAGATTGTCGTCCTCGCCCAGCTTGGCAATCGTGCCATCGGGCGCGAAATGCGCCGACAGGTTGCGTCGCCATCCATTTGCGGTGAGGGCGAGGCGGAAATGTGCGCCGGTCATCTGTGTCTGGGTCATGGCTGCGAAGGCTCCGGGCTGAACTTTGTCATGGTGTCAATAAGCTGGCCAAGCGCATCCTTGAGGCGGTCCGCCTTGTCCGGCAGGTAGGTCCAGGGGCTTTGCTCGACCATGTAGCAATCCTGCGCGATTTCGATCTGGAGCGCGTGCACATCGTTGGCAGGATCCCCGTAGTGGCGGGTGATGTACCCGCCCTTGAACCGCGCATCGCGAACCGCGCTGAACCCGCTGCGCTGCAATGCGTCGAAGGCGGCGTCTGCCAGGGCAGGGGCGCAGGCCGCGCCGGAATCGGTGCCGAGGTTCAGATCCGGCAGCTTGCCCTCGAACAGGCGCGGCACCCGGCTGCGGATCGAATGCATGTCCAGCAGCAGGCAGTAGCCGTGCTGGACGCGAATCCGTGCGATCTCGGCGCTGAGCGCGTCGTGATAGGGCTGCCAATACTGCGCGATACGCTCAGCACGCGCGGCGTCATTGGGCTCGCATCCCTCGCGGTAGAGCGGCGTGCCGTCGAAATCGATGGTCGAGATCAGCCCCGTCGTCGCCCCTGAATAAAGCGGCGTGTCCGCGTCCGATCTGTTCAAATCCGCCGCGTAGCGCGAGACGCGCGCGGCAACCAGACTGGCGTCCTTCGGCATGATGTCGCGAGCGATCCGGTCCATGTGCCAGTCGGTATCGCGCAAGTCCAGCGCGTCCGGCCGCAGCTCCGAGCGAAGCGCGTCCGGCAGATGCGTGCCTGCATGCGGCACGCTCAGCAATAGCGGCCCGGAGCCGCGAATTTGGGTATAGATGGCGGAATCAGTCTCGCTGCTCATGGAATTTCCTTTTGTATCTGAAAATGAACATTGACATACAAAATGTGGACGTCAAGACTTGCCGCACTCACCCAATCACCCGCGCAGCCTCTGTTGGCCCGCTTGGATTGGGGCTTTGCAACAGCACATAGAGGATCCACCCATGACCATTTCCCGTCGCCATTTCCTTGGCACCACTGCAGCGGCCACGCTGGCCACGATCGCGGCGCCCTCATTCGCGGCAAGCCGCACGTTCTTTGGCATAGCGACCGGCGGCACGGGCGGCACCTATTACCCGCTTGGTGGCATGCTGGCGCAGCTGATCTCCAACACCGCCGAGATGCCTGACACCAAGATTTCGGCCACCGCCGAGACCGGCAACGCCTCGGTGGCCAATGCGCAGCTTCTGGGCCGCGGTGAGATCGAGTCGGCCTTTGTCGCCGCCGATATCCTGGACGCCGCCTATCGCGGTGTGGGCCAGTTCGAGGATGGCGCACTTGAAAATCTGCGGGCCATCGGCGCGCTTTATCCCGAAACCGTGCAGCTGGTCGTGCGCGCGGATAGCGGCATCGAGACATTCGAGGATCTCAAGGGCAAGTCCATCTCGTCCGGCTCGCCGGGATCGGGCCAGTGGCAGCTTCTGGGTGATCTGCTCGAGGCGCATGGCATCGCGCGCGAGGACGTGTCCGAAGATTATTCGTCCTTCGCCCAGTCGGTCGACAAGATCAAGGATGGCAACCTCGACGCTTCTCTGATCACTGCGGGCCTGCCGACATCGTCGGTCACCGATCTGGCCAATGGCCACGATATCCGCATCGTGCCGCTGACTGGCCCGGCGATTGCCAAGTTGCAGGAAACGCAGCCTTATTATGCCAATTCCGTGATCGCCGCAGGCAGCTACAAAGGCATAGACGCGGATGTCGAAACGCTGGCTGTGCGTGCCATCTGGGCCACTCATGCGGACGTTCCCCAGGATCTGATCTACGCGGTGACCAAGGCGCTCTACGAGAATACCGAAACGCTGGGCCAGGTGCACCCGATGGGCAAGCAGATCGCCATCGACAAGGCGCTGGAAAGCATTTCGATCCCGGTGCATCCCGGCGCCGAGAAGTATTACGCCGAGAAGGGCGTCTCGGAGTAATGCATCTGCGCAGGTATCTGCGCTGTGCGGGGATGGCGGCCTTGGTTGCCATCCCTTTTGCATCATGGGCCTCGCATCCGGCATCCGCCGGGGCGGGGCAAGATTGGTTGTGCCTGTCCGAAACCCGTGGCGGCGGGGGCATCGTAGCCCGGCTGCCGATGGGGGACGCGGGCGTCTTCAAGCTGAGCTTCATTCATTCCGTCTCGCGCACGCCGGTCACCGATGTCTACCGCGTCGAGAATGGCGAGATCTTGCAGACTGCCGAAATCTTTGTCGCGCACGGGGCCGGGCTGCCCTCGATCGCGGATGATGTGGATGCCACCGGATGGCGCCATGAGAACGGCCAGTTCATCCTGGACATGCGCCGCAAGACAGGCCCCATACCGCTCCGCATTCAAGCCGAGTTTCAGAATACCCTTCACATCGGCGGCAGCGCGCTGCCACTGGCAGATCTGGGGCACTCGGCTCTCACCCTTGCCCCATGCGATGAGGAGATACCGCATTGACCCCCGGAAACGCGTCCAAGGACAATCACGGCCACACCGCAGCCGATGGCGATCACGACTTCACCCCCGATGAGGTCGAGGCGCTGGTTCGCGAATACGATTCGGAATCGAACTTCCGCAATCTGCTAGGCCCGACCGCGATGCTGGTGACGATCGCATCGGTCGCCCTGTCGCTGTTTCACGTCTACACGGCGGGCTTTGGCCTGCTGAACGAGGTGATGCACCGCACCATCCACCTCAGCTTTGTCATGGGCCTGATCTTTCTGGTCTTCCCGCGCAAACGCGCCGAGCCGACCCGCAGATTATGGATCGAGTCGCTGCTTTTTGCGGGCTTCTACCTCTACATTCTCTACGATATCGCCGCGTCGCTGCCGGCCAGCACGCTGAAGGTTGTCTTTGTTGCTGTGATGCTGGTTCTCATCGGGCTGACCCTGCCCATCAACCGACCGGGCGCGGCACCCGGCAAGGTGGCGCTGCGCGATTGGGTCTTTGCGGCCTTTGGCGCCGGGTTCTCAGCCTATCTGACGGTCTTTTTCCAGCATATCTTCATCGACAATGTCGGCAGCCCGCCGGACCCGGCCTACATGATGGGCATTGTTGCCATCGTGATGACGCTGGAGGCGACGCGCCGCACGATGGGGCCGACGCTGGCGTGGATCGGAGTGGGCTGCCTGCTTTATGCGCTGCTGGGGCCCTATCTGCCGGGCATTCTTGCGCATCGCGGCTATTCGATCACGCGCATCGTCAACCATCTTTTTGTCGGAACCGAAGGCATCTACGGCGTCGCCGTCGGCGTCGTGGCCACTTATGTCTTCCACTTTGTGCTCTTCGGGATCCTTGCGCAAATGAGCGGGCTGGGCCAGCTCTTCATCGACCTTGCGACCATCATCGCGGGCCGCGCCTCGGGCGGGTCGGCAAAGGTGTCGGTGGTCTCCTCCGGCTTCTTCGGGATGATCTCGGGATCGCCCATCGCCAACACGGTCACGACGGGCGCCTTTACCATTCCGCTGATGAAGAAGTCAGGCTTTTCAGGGCGGTTCGCTGGCGCGGTCGAGGCGTCGGCGTCGTGCGGGGGGCAGGTGACGCCGCCCATCATGGGGGCCTCGGCCTTTGTGATGACGGAGATGCTGGGCGTGCCCTATAACGAGCTGATCCTAATCGCCATCGTGCCGGCCTGTTTTCACTATATCGCCATCCTGCTGATGGTGCATCTCGAGGCCAAGAAGCTGGGTCTGGAGGGCCTGTCCAAGGACAAGATTCCCCAGTTTGGCGCGGTGCTGAGGAAATCCTGGCATCTGTTCATCCCGCTGAGCGTCATGGTGGCAATGCTGCTGATGCAATACACGCCGTTTCTGGCGGCGTTCTGGGGGATCATCCTCACCATTGTCTGCAGTTACATCCCTCTCCTGATGCGCGGCCTTGGCAATACCAGCATGGATACTTCGACGGTTCTCACGCCGCCGCGCCTTGTCCGGGGCTTCGAGGATGGCGCGAAATTCGCGCTGGCCATCGGCGCGGCCTGTGCCTGTGTGGGCTTCCTTCTGGGGATGACCACGCTGACCGGCCTCGGCTTCAAGTTCTCGGCCGCCGTGGTGCAACTGGCGCATGATGTCGCGGGCTTCGTCATCAGCCTCGATTTCACGGGCCTGCTGTCGGAAAACGGGATGGCGCTGTTTTTTGGTCTGATCTTTGTCGCGATTGCCTGCATCATAATGGGTGCGGGCATCCCGACCACGCCGACCTACATCATCCTCGCCTCCATCGCGGCGCCGGCATTGATGGAATTCGACGTGCCATTGATCGCCACCCACTTTTTCGTCTTCTACTTCGGGGTTCTGGCTGATGTGACGCCGCCCGTGGCCCTTGCGGCCTATGCGGCGGCAGGTCTGGCCCGCTCCGAGCCGATGACGACGGGCACGACGGCTTTCCGCCTTTCCATGGGCAAGGCGCTGGTGCCGTTCATGTTCATCTACGCACCCAGCCTGCTCTTCGTGGACTTCACCTGGGGCGAGTTCATCACGGCGCTCATCTCGGGTCTGATGGGCATATTGGCGCTGTCGGCGGCCTATATCGGATGGTTCCGCCGCCCTCTGGCTCTTTGGGAAAAAGTGGCGCTGACCATCGCGGGTCTGTTGCTGATCTCGACCTATTGGGTCGCCATCGCGGTGGGGGTCCTGGTGTTGGCAGGGGTATTGGTGCGTCCCGTGGCTAAGCAAGGTGTGGCGACGTGATGCAATAGCCCCAAGGCGGCAAGCATGACCCAGATGGAGTTCTCATAGATGCACTGTGGCGGCGGCCTTTGTTCAAAAGGCCGCCGCCATGCCTTTAGAATCTGCCCGTAAAAAAAACCAAACATGAACTGGCTTGATAAACGGGGAATGGCGCAGCTAGTCTGTCCCGCAATCACGCCACAGGAGTCTGGAAATGTCTTGGAAGACTGCATATCGCTCGTTCTATTACGCAAATGCGGAAGAGCCCGAGGACATCACGCTGGATCCCGCGCGCACCGCGCTTTTGATGATCGACGTGCAGAACACCTATCTCGAAGACAAGGACACGCCCGAGGAAACCGCGCGTTGGCAGCCGTTTTACGAGCGGATGAATGGCACTGTCATTCCCAATTGCGCGCGCCTGATCGAGACATGCCGCGCCAGGGGCGTCGAGGTGATCCATGCCCGCATTTCCTGTCACAAGGACGATGGGCGCGACCGTTCGCTCAGCCAGAAAAAACCCGGTTTCAACTACCTTCTGCTCCCCAAGAACGAGTGGGACGCGCAGATTGTCGATGCGCTGGCCCCCAAGGGCGACGAGATCTCCGTGGAGAAGACCACCGACAGCGCCCTGACGGGCACAAACCTGAGGCTGATCCTGCGCAACATGGGCATCACCGATGTCATTGTCGCGGGAATATTCACCGATCAGTGCGTGTCATCGACCGTGCGCAGCCTTGCGGATGAAAGCTTTGCCGTCGTCGTCGCCCATGATTGCTGCGCCGCCGCCACGATGGAGCTGCACGAGGCCGAGCTGAGGATCATCAACATGATCTATTGCCATGTCGCCAGCCTGCCGGAGGTCGAAGCGTTCATCCAATAGGCTGCGCAGGGGGCGTCAGGCCCGGTCGCTGAGGTGCAGCGCCGCACCGCCGTCCTCGATCCGTTTCAGCAGATCGGCGGAGGGGCTGGTATCGGCCACCAGATGGATGCCCTCCGTCCAGCCGGTGATGTATCGCAGCGAGCGGCGATCGAACTTGGACTGGTCCGCCAGAATATAGGCCGTTTGCGAGCATTCAATCATCGTGCGGTACACATCGGACGGCCCCAGCATCGCCTCGCTCACGCCGCCGACATCCACGCCTGATGCCCCCATGAAAGCCACGGGGGTATAGTAGTGACGGATGGCGGCCACCGTTTCCGGGCCGGTCACCAGACCTTCCTTGCCATCATAAACGCCGGGAAGGCACATGATCTCGATGTTCGAATTCTCCGACAGCTCGGCTGCGACCCGGTGCGCGGGCGTCAGCACCGTCAGGCGCCGGCCCGTGCTACGCAGGGCGCGGGCGAAATGCAGTGTCGTGGCCCCGCCGCCGATAAAGATTGTCTCAGCGTCACCGACCAGATCAAGCGCCAGCCGCGCGATGGCCTGACGTGCCTCGATATGCTGGGTGAGACGCTCGGCCAGATGCGGCTCGGACACCTGGCCGCGCACGGCACCGCCATAAGTGCGGCTTATGCGTCCGGTCTCGTCCAGATGGCTCAGATCCCGGCGGATGGTTTCCGAAGACACGTCAAGAACCTCGGCCAACTCGCTGACACGCATTGCCGGATTGCGATCAAGCGCTTCCAGGATTCGCCCCTGACGCCGATTTTTTTTGGAAGGTGCCATTCACCGCCTCTTCTACTTGTGCGCGTCTCTTTATAGCCGAGCGTTTGACCGTGTCACCGCCCAAAAATGACCGACTTGCCACAAAAATAATTGCCAGACCCAACTCAATCGCTAAAGTGATGGATGACTGAGGGGGAATCGCGCGTGTTCAACTACGGATTTTTCAGCTTCGACTCCAAAGACGACCTTTTGAAAAAGGCCGCCGAATATTGGAATCCGGGTAAGGTGCAGTTCTGGAGCGATGCCGGAACGCCGATGGTGATCGACCGGCGCGAGGAGTATTTCCTGTATGACATGTCGGGCAAACGCCTGATCGACCTGCACCTGAATGGCGGCACATACAATTTCGGCCATCGCAATCCCGAACTGGTGCAGACACTGAAATCCGGCCTCGACTATTTCGACATGGGCAACCACTGGTTCCCGTCCGTCGCGCGCGCCGCTTTCGCCGAGCGGCTGATCAAGACCGCGCCGCATATGCAGTATGCCATCTTCGGCGCAGGCGGGGCCGAGGCGGTTGAGATCGCTTTGAAAACAGCGCGCTACACCACCAAGCGCAAGAAGATCGTGTCGATCATCAAGGGCTATCACGGCCATTCCGGCCTGTCGGTCGCCACGGGGGATGAGCGGTTTTCCAAGATATTCCTCGCCGACCGGCCCGACGAATTCCTGAACGTGCCCTTTAACGATACCGATGCGCTGGAAGAGGTGCTGAAAAAGGGTGATGTCGCGGCTTTCATTATCGAAACGATCCCGGCGACCTACGGCTTTCCGATGCCGGACGACGATTATCTGCGCGAGTGCCACCGCATCTGCCGCAAATACGGCACGCTTTTGATCGCGGACGAGGTGCAGACCGGCCTCATGCGCACCGGCGTCATGTGGGGCTGGCAGGGCTACGGCATCCAGCCTGACATCATGGTTTGCGGCAAGGGCCTTGGCGGTGGTATCTATCCCATCTCGGCCTGCCTCGTGACCAAGGAATGCGGCGGCTGGCTGACCGAGGATGGCGCGGCGCATATCTCGACCGCGGGTGGAGCCGAGCTGGGCTGCCTTGTCGGTCACAAGGTCATCGAGATGCTGGAACGCCCCGAGATCATCTCGAACGTGCATTTTGTGTCCGAGTTCTTTGCCTCCGCCATGGCCGAGATGATGGAGCGGCACAGCGATATCTTCGTGGGCGTGCGCCAGCGCGGCGTCGTTCTGGGCCTCGAGTTCGATCACCCCGAGGGCGCCGTCGCGGTCAGCCGCGCGCTTTACGAGAACGGCGTCTGGGCGATCTTCTCATCGCTCGACAAGCGGGTATTGCAGTTCAAGCCGGGCGTGATGCTGGGCGTCGATGTCTGCCAGGAAATCATGGACCGCTTTGACGCCGCCATGCCGCGCGCCAGGCAATTGCTGAAAACGATGAGGACAGCCGCATGAGCGCCGATCCGAACGCCTCGCGTCTCGACATTCCCGACCCGCATATCGCCACGGCGCATATGAAGGTCAGCCGCGCCCATTGGGCCGTGCGCCAGTTTGGCCGCGCCAGTCGCGAGACGGTGCTGAACGTAGCCGAGGCGGTCGCCCGTGCGGCCCATGCCAAGGCCGGATATTACGCAGACTGGGCCGTGCGCGAGACCGGCTTTGGCGTGGTCGAGCACAAGAAGATCAAGAACGAGTTGAGCAGCATCGCGCTTCTGGATCATTACCGCGATCTGGACCTCTGCAGCCCCCGCGTACTGCCCGACGAAAAGATGGTCGAGCTTCCCAAGCCCGCAGGTGTCATCTTTGCCCTGACCCCCGCGACCAACCCGGTGGCGACGCTGTATTACAAGACCTTGATGGCCGTTCTCAGCCGCAATGCGATCGTCTTCAGCCCGCATCCCGCCGCGCGTGAATGCAGCGTCGATGCCGCCAGAACGCTGGCCGAAGCTGCCGAGGCGGCAGGCGCGCCCTCGGGTCTCATCCAGTGCGTCGAGCATCCGTCGGTGCCGCTGGTGCAGGAGGTCATGGCCTCCGACAAGGTCGCTGTCATTATGGCCACGGGCGGCGGGCCGATGGTGCGCGCGGCCTATTCCTCGGGCAACCCGGCGCTGGGTGTGGGGCCGGGCAATGCGGTGGCCTATGTCGATCCGTCGGCCAAGGTGGACGCGGCGGCCCGGCGGCTGGTCGACAGCAAAAGCTTCGACAACTCTGTGCTTTGCACGAACGAGAGTGTTGTCCTGACGCTGGATAGCAATCGCGGCAACATGGAGCGCGCCCTGCGCAGCGCCGGCGCGCATCTGTGCAATGAGGCCGACACCGACAGGCTGCGCGATTATCTTTTTACCGAAAAGGGCTTCAACATTGCCGCTATCGGAAAATCGGCGGTCTGGATCGCCGATCAGGCGGGCATCCGTGTCAGCCCCTCGGTGCGCGTGCTGGTCCCCGTGATAACCGCGCCGGGGCAGGACGATGCGCTTTTCCGTGAAAAGCTGTGCCCGGTGCTGACCTTCGCCTCGGCGGTGGATTTCCAGCAGGCCATGACCATCGCCGCGCAGATCGCGCGGCGGGGCGGGGGCCACTCGGCGGCCTTCCACGGCGAGGCGCCGGACCGCCTGTTGCACTTCTCGCAACATCTGCCGGTCTACCGAGTCGTCGTCAATGCGCCCTGCAGCCAGGGGGCGTCGGGATTTGCCACGCATCTGCCGCCGACCTTCATGGTTGGAACCGGTTTCGCCGGGCGCTCCTCGGTGGGGGAGAATGTGGGGCCGCAGCATTTGGTTCACTGGACGCGCATCGCCTATAACAGTGACGCCTCCGTGCCCTTCGACCAGTTCGATCTGTCGGTGCTGGACCACAAGACGCCCCCGGCGGCCAAGGCCCATGCCGCGCCGCGCGCGCCCTCGGCCCTGCCGGAGCCGGATCGCGACATGCTGCGCCAGCTGATCCTCGAAGAGCTTCGCGGCCTGACCGGAGGCGACAAATGACGGATCTGCGCGCTTCGATCTTCATCGACCAGTTGCAGCCGCAGACGCTGGCATACCTCAGCACCTGGATGCGAGGATCGCTGCCGCGCGCGCGCATGGCCGCGCAGATCGTCGAGATCGCACCCGGCCTCGATGTCGAGGCACTGACCGACGCTGTTCTGAAATCCGCCGATGTGCGCGCCGGGCTTCTGGTGGTCGAGCGGCAGTTCGGCACATTGCAATTTCATTCGCGCTCGACCGCCGAGGTTCAGGCGGGTGCGGCGGCAGTGATGGAGCAGCTGGGCCAGACGGCGGCGGATGTCGCGCCGCCCAAAATCCTCGCCTCGAAAATCGTGACCAATATCGAGAACCAGCACGCGTTTTTGATGAACCGTAACAAGATGGGCTCGATGGTGCTGGGCGGCGAGAGCATCTACCTGCTGGAATGCCAATCCGCAGCCTATGCCGTCCTCGCCTGCAACGAGGCCGAGAAAGAGGCCGATATCAAGGTGATAGACATGCGCCCCATCGGCGCCAATGGGCGGCTTTACCTTGCCGGGACCGAGGCGGATGTGCGCAACGCGCGGAGCGCGGCCGAGGCTGCGCTGCGCGCAGCGGGGGCCGAATGATGTCCAGCCTGCGCGACGAGATCAGAAGCATATTGCGCGAGGAAATCGAGGCGCTCAGGGCCGAGATCCCCCAGGCCCGCGCGCCCGAGCGCGTGCAGTTGCATGGCAGTTCCGATCTGGACCGCTTCGCGCGCGATCTGGTGACGCGGGCGCAAAATGATCCGGCGTTCGCCGCCGCCGTAACCAGCGGCGCACAACGGTTCGAGCTGCTGGGCGCCATGCCCGCGCCCGCGAATATACCCGCGCCCCGGATCGTGACCGGCCCGGCCAATCCGGCCCGCGCCAAGGCGACCGAGCTGTCAAAGAAGCTGGTGACCGAGCGCGACATCGAAGCGCTGGACCGGGATGCCCGCGTTCTGCGCGTGCCCAAACATTGCCGTCTCACGCCGCTTGCCAATGATGAAGCGCGGCGCCGGGGCATCAGGATCGAAAGGTTTGCATCATGATACGCGCGACCGTCAGCGGAAAAATCTGGGCCTCGCGCCGGATAGAGACGATGCCCATAGGCGCCTATCTGGAGGTCGAGACCGAGACGGGCGCGCGCCTTATCGCGTATGACCCGCTGGGCTGCGCGCCCGGAGAAGCGGTGCTGATCACCCAAGGCTCTGTCGCGGCTGCATACTTTACCGGGCACACGGCGCCCATCGATGCGCTGATCATCGGCTCCATCGACGAAGAAACATCCCAGAAAACCGGCAAGTCCCGGAAAAGCTAAAGGAGAGAACTCATGGCTAATCTCGCTATCGGAATGATCGAAACCAAGGGCTATGTGCCCGCCCTGTCCGCCGCCGACGCGATGGTCAAGGCGGCCAATGTGGAAATCGTGGCCCGCAATGAGGTCGGCGGCGGCCTTGTCTCGGTTGTCGTGCGCGGCGATGTGGGCGCGGTCAAGGCCGCGACCGAGGCCGGCGCGGAAGCCGCAAGTCAGGTGGGCGAAGTGACCGCCGTGCATGTCATTCCGCGCCCTCATGCGGACCTGGGCAAGCATTTCGACGCTGCCAAGTAACCCGACCAGCACCGGAGCATCTTGATGACCGAACTACGCGTCTACCTGCCGATCGAGGATCTGCAACCGCAGTTTGCGGCCTATCTTTCGTCGCCGACGCGGGCGCGGGGATATCCGCCTTTTACCGGGCAGAATTCGCTTATCATCGAAGTGGCTCCGGCGCTGAGCATCCACCGCATCACCGATCTGGCGCTGAAGGAGGCGCCTGACATGGAGCCGGGGATCCTCTTTACCGAGCGCCAGTTCGGCCTGCTGGAACTGCACGCAGACGACATGAAGGATGTCGAGGTGGCGGGCCGCGCGATCCTGAAAGGGATCGGCGCGAAACCGACTGACCAGCTGGCACCGACGATTCTCTACCATGACATCATCGAGGATCTGTCGGACCAGCATGCCATTATCCTCAACCGCTCGCGCGACGGGTCGATCCTGGTGCCGGGCGTGGCCCTGCTGATCTACGAGATGGCGCCGGCGCTTTTCGCCTGCGTTGCCGCGAACGAGGCGGAAAAGGCCGCGCCGAACGCCGTGATCAACGACGTGCAGATGATGGGTGCGACGGGCCGGATCTTCATGTCCGGTAGCGTGGCCGACATGAAGATCGCCCGCGACACGATCACCGCGAAACTCGAAGGCATAAAGGGGCGCAAATCCTAGAACGACCAAGGCCCGGACCGGGGCACAAGCGCCGCCAGAGCGCGACACCGGGGCCGGTAGAACCCAAATCCAACAATAGGGAGCATTGATCATGAAACTATCACGACGCCAGTTTACCGGCGGTGCCGGTGCGCTTCTGGGGGCCAGTGGCCTGATGGGCGCAAGCGCGGCCCATGCCGCGCGCGACAACGAGCTGAACATCCTGTGCTGGGAGGGCTACAACTCGGACCAGGTGCTGGGACCCTATCGCGACATGCACCCGGACGCGACAGTGCGCGCCGAGAGCGGCACCTCGGATCCCGACATGATCAACAAGCTGCGCGCGGGCGAGGTGCGCGTTTGGGACCTGATTAACGTCAACCAACCCTGGGCGCGCGAGCAGCTTTTCCCCGAAGGCCTTATCAAGCCGATGGATAAGGACCGCTTCATGCCCTATTTCGACAAGATGCTGCCGGCCTTCGCCGAGCCTTACCCGCTGGCCTTCGCCGAGAGCGGCGAGCTGATTGGCATGCCGCAGCGCTACGGCCCGTTCTCCTTTGTCGTCAACACCGACAAGATCAGTCGTGAGACGGCCGAGGACCAGGGCTGGAACCTCTTCCTCGACGAGAAGATGAAGGGCCGCTACGGCGTTCTGACCTATGACAACTGGAACGTCATGCATATGTGCCTGACCGCCGGTCTGAACCCGTTCCAGCCGATCGAGGGCGACGATGCCGAGAAGTTCAGGGGCGTGGCACAGCAGATCTTTGGCAATGCGCGTCTTCTGACGGACGATCTGGTGGCGATGAACACCGCGCTTATCAACGGCGAGATCGACGCGTATTTCACCGGCGGCACCTATACCGCATCGCCCGCGCGCTATGACGGGCAGACGCAGGTTAGGGCCATCACGCCCAATTCCGGCCCAGTGGACGGGAAGGGCGGTGTCGTTTGGGTCGAGCTGACATCGGTGGTCAACAATCCCGATCCTTCAAACCTCGCGCAGGACTTCCTCGAATTCGTGCAGACTCCGGAAATTGCCCATTCGGTCGCCTTCACCGAAGGCACTTACAACCCCGTGGCCCAGATGGGCAGTGAGGATGTGATGGCAATCTTCTCCGAGGACGAGTTGGACGCGATCCAGATGGACAGCCTCGAGGAAGAGATGGCGCGATCGCTCGATTACCAGGTGATCACCTCCTACGACGCGCTGATCGACATCTACACGCAGGCGCGCCGCAGCTGAGTGTGCGCGTGGCGGGGCGCCGGTCCGTCCGGCGTCCCGAAGATTGTCCCTAACGATCCGGAGACCTAGATGCCGCCCAATCCAATTCTGCGCCTCCGAGGCGTCCGCAAGGAATTCGGACGGTTCACGGCCTTGCATGGCATCGACCTCGAGATCGAGGAAGGCGAGTTCTTTACCATCGTCGGGCCGTCGGGCAGCGGCAAGTCGACCATCATCCGCCTGCTTGTCGGAATGGATGAAGTCACCGATGGCGAGATCTGGCTGCGCGATGACCGTATCGATGCGGTTCCCGCCAATCTGCGCCCGACCTGCATGGTCTTTCAGTCTCTGGCCCTCTTTCCGCACATGACTGTGGGGCAGAATATCGAGTTCCCGCTGAAACTGCGCAAGGTGGATCCGGCGGCGCGCAAGACGCGCGCGATCGAGCTTCTGGAGCTCTTGCACCTGCCGGCAAGCTATTACGACAAGCGCGTCACCGAATGCTCGGGCGGTGAGCGGCAGCGCGTGGCGCTGGCCCGCGCGCTGGCCTTCGATCCCGAGATCCTCTTCTTCGACGAACCGCTCTCGGCGCTGGATTACCGCCTGCGCAAGAGCCTTGAGAAAGAATTGAAGGATCTGCACGCCCGCACCGGCAAGACATTCGTCTACATCACTCACAGCCTCGAAGAGGCGATGGTGATGTCCGACCGGATTGCCATCATGAAGGAAGGCCGGTTCGAGCAGATTTCCGATGCCGACAAGATCTATTCGCAGCCCGTCTCGCGCTTTGTCGCGGAGTTCATGGGCGAGGTGAACCTCTTTGACGTGTCGGCCTCGAAGGGCCGCATCGACGGGGAGGGCCTGACGGCGGCGCAGAATGACGCCACCCGCGCCATGGCCGACCGGATCGCCGCCGCGCGTGGCGCAACGCTGATGATCCGGCCGGAATACGTGCAGTTCTTGAAGGACGGCGGCACGGCCGATTTCATCGTCGAAGGCACACTGCACGGCATCTATGCACTGGGCTCGCGTATTCATTACGAGGTCAAGACAGAAGACGGCCAGATCCTGACAGTCGAGAAGCTGCGCGAGGACCGCCATGACGGGGCAGAGGGGGACCGCGTTCGCCTTGGCTTCGACGCGGGCCGCGCGCATGTGATCGGGGCAGACCCGGCATGAAGCGGCTGGATCGCAAACTGGGCGCGCTGGCGTCATTGCCCATGCTGGCGGTGCTGCTGCTGGCCTTCCTCGCGCCGCTGGGGCTGGTCGCGATCTTCTCGATCATGCCCGAGAAGGTCTTCAGCATCTTCAACATGCCCAATTTCGCGGCCTACAAGACGATCGCGACCCAAGGCTACTGGCGCTCGCTGCTCTGGACCTTGCTGATGGCCTTTGCGGCGACGACGATCCTCTTCGTGATCTGCTGGCCGCTGGCCTACGGCATGGCCAAGGTGTTCAAACGCTTTGCGCTGGTCATCACCATCGCCGTGGTGATGAGCCTCTTCGTGTCCGAGAACATCCGCCTTTTCGGCTGGGTGCTGACGCTGATGAAGGGCGGCCTTTTCGAAGGGTATATCCGCTATTGGACGGGCGTCGGATTTGAAAGCCCGCTCTACAATGCGGGCATAATCATCTTCGGCATCGTTTATGTCTACCTGCCTTTCATGCTTTTTCCGCTGGCGCAAGGCATCTCGATGGTGCCCGAGGACGCGCGGCAGGCGGCGCGCGATCTGGGCGCGACGCGCTGGCAGGTCCTGACGCAGATCGACCTGCCGCTTGCGGCACCAGGGATCATGGTGGGATACCTTCTGACCTTCGTTCTGGCTGCTGGCGCCATGGCCGAGGCCAAGATCCTCGGCGGGCGCGCCGTGATCGTCATCGCAGATGATATTCAGACGGCTTTCACCTACGGGCAGAACTGGTCGCTGGGCGCGGCGCTGTCGATGGTGCTGATCCTTTTGATCGGCACGCTGGCCATCTACGGCGTGGCCAAGATCGACCTCGACAAGATCATGGGGAGGGGCTGAGATGCAGACGTCCCGCGCCACGCGCATCGCGCTGATGATCTATGGCCTCGTCATCATCGCCTTTCTCTATCTGCCGCTGGTTTCTGTCGCTTTCGCGTCGGTCTCCAAGGCGCGCTACCTCAGCTTTCCGATCCGCCGCTACTCGACCGGCTGGTTCACCGATGCGGTGAACAGCCAGGCGGTGCATGAACTGGCGCTGACATCGCTCAAGATCGCGGTAATCGTGACGGCCTTGTCGATGATCATCGGGTTTTTCGGGGCGCTGGCCTTCGCGCGCTACCAGTGGCGCTACCGCTCGCTGTTTCAAAAACTGGTGCTGCTGCCCATCTTCTTTCCGCAGACCGTGCTCGGCCTTGCACTGCTGATGTGGTTCAATTCGTTGGGGATCATCCCGACATGGAAGACGGCCGTGGTCGCGCATCTGGTCTGGATTGCGCCCATTGCCACGCTGATCGTCGCCATCCGCGCCTACAGCTTCGATCCCGCGCTGGAAGAGGCCGCGCGCGACATGGGCGCCTCGACCGGGGTTATCCTGCGCGAGATCACGCTGCCCTTGCTGATGCCGGGCGTCATCAGCGCGGGGCTTTTCGCATTCCTGCTAAGCTGGGGAAACTTTCCTCTGTCTCTGTTCACCACCGGCGCAGATTCCACGCTGCCGGAATGGCTCTATGCGAAAATGGTCTCGGGCTATTCGCCCCTCGTGCCGACGCTTGGCATCCTGTCGGTGATCGGCTCGTTCCTGCTGGTGCTGGCCGCGCTCACCGGCTTCTGGCTCTACCGGGCGCTGCGCCCGCAAAACTGAAAACGACATAGGGAGGAGAAAACATGCTGACATCCATCAAGGGAAAGAGCGTCATCGTCACTGGCGGCTCCAAGGGCATCGGGCGGGGTATCGCCACGGTCTTTGCGGCGCAGGGGGCCAATGTCACGCTGATCGCGCGCAATGAGGCGGATCTACAAAAGGCCTGCAGCGAAATGGGCGATCATGTCCGCTACGAGATCGCCGATGTGGGCGAATGGGACCAGATGAAGAAGGCCGTGGACAGCACCGCCAAGGCACAGGGCGGGTTGGATATCATGTGCGCCAATGCCGGCTATTTTCCACAGACCAAGATCGTCGACATGGATGTCGAGGAATGGGACAGCGTGATGGCCTGCAACCTCCGCTCGTCCTTTTTGGCGGTCAAGGCGTCGATCCCGCATTTCGAGAAGGCGGGCAAGGGCCGGGTCGTGCTGACCTCATCGATCACCGGGGCGGTCACCGGCTTTCCCGGCTGGTCGCATTACGGTGCGTCCAAGGCCGGCCAGCTGGGTTTCCTCAAGACCGCGGCGATGGAGCTGTCGCGCTACAACACCACGATCAACGCGGTGCTGCCCGGCAATATCTATACCGAGGGTCTGCAAGGCCTGGGGCAGGACTATCTGGACACGATGGCCGCCTCGATCCCGCTCAAGAGGCTTGGCGCGGTAGAGGATATCGGCAACGCCGCGCTCTTCTTTGCCTCGGACGAGGCGGGGTACATCACCGGCCAGCAGGTCATCGTGGATGGCGGTCAGATCCTGCCCGAGTCGCTGGAGGCGATGGACGAGATCTGAGCATCACGGCGCCGGGGGATTCCCGGTGCGGGCCAGGACAAAGGAGGGACCATGGCACAGACCGACATGCCGCTGGCGGATCTTCTGATCCATCTTGAACGGCTGGCACAGCAATCGCTGAGCCTTTGGGACATGCCGCCGAATGCGCGCGCACGCCTGATCAACGTATCCGAGAACGCCACCTATCTCGTCGAGGCGGATGGCGGCTGGAAGGCGGTTTTGCGCATCCACCGTGAGGCCTATCACACCCGCCGCGCCATCGAATGCGAGCTGGCCTGGATCGCGGCGCTGAAAGAGGCGCGCGCAGTGGTCACGCCCGACAGCTACGCCGGCAAGGATGGAGAGATCATCCAGGAGGGGCGCATCGAGACGCTGGAAAATCCGCGCTACATGGTTCTGTTCGAATTTGTCGAAGGCACCGAGCCGGATGAGACGGGCGATCTGGAGGGCCCCTTCGAGGAGTTGGGCGAGATCGCGGCGCGCACGCATGAGCAGTCAAAGACGTGGACCCGCCCCGCGCAGTTCAAGCGGCTGACCTGGAATGTCGAGACGATCTTTGGCAAGCAGACGAACTGGGGCGATTGGCGCCATGCGCCGCATGTCACACCCGAGGTTGCGGCGGTGCTGGAGCGGGTCGAGGCACGCGTGCGCGCCCGGTTGGAGGCTTTCGGAGATGGGCCGGATCGCTATGGTCTGATCCATGCCGATATGCGGCTGGCGAACCTGCTGACCGGGCCGAAGGGCACGCGGCTGATCGACTTCGATGATTGCGGCTTTGGCTGGTTTCTATACGATTTCGCGACCGGCATCAGCTTCATGGAGGATGATCCGCGCGTGCCAGCTCTGAAGGAGGCCTGGGTGCGCGGCTATGAAAAGGTGCGTCCGCTGACGGCTGAGGAAAAAGCCGAGATCGACACCTTTGTCATGCTGCGCCGCATGGCCCTTCTTGCGTGGATCGGAAGCCATATCGAGGCGCCCGAGCCGCAGGCGATGGCCCCGGATTTCGCCCGCGTCACCGCTGAGCTGGGAACAGCATGGCTGGATGAGATCGTGGCCTGAGCCACATGGGTCACAGCTGGATCAGTCGGTAATGCAGCGCCAGCGCCACGGCATGCGCACGATTGCGCGCGCCAAGCTTGGCCGTGGCGGATTTCAGATGCAGTGTCGCCGTCGCAACCGAGCGGCCAATGAGGTCTGCGATCTGCTTGGCAGTGTAGCCTTGGGCGGCATAGCGCAGGCATTCTGCCTCGCGCGGGGTCAGCATCGCGGTCGCGGTCCGCGTCTCGTTGGCGGCAAATCGGGGCAGGGCGGCCTCGTGCATGATCTGCCCCATAAGACCCACCTTTTGCAGCACGTCGCGCGTATCGCGCACGAAGGAGGCCCCGGCATCCCTCTGGATCACGGTGAAGGTGGCAAAGCCGCCCATGGTGCGATGCAGCGGCACGGTGATGCCGCAGGTTAGCCCCGTGTCATGCAAATAGGCAGAAACGGGCGCATGTTCGCCCTTCAGGTGATGTGCAAGAGCGGTGTTCCGTCCCTGCTGGCGGTAGGACCAGGCAAAGGGCGCGCTGCGCGTCAGGGCGATTTGCTGCACCGGATCGTGCTGGTGGTATTTCTGCTCGCACCAAAGATGCCGCATATCCCCCGGCACATCGCGATGACTGAGATGGCTGGGAATGACCAGCGTGCCTTCGGGCGTAGTGGCGACCGGGCTGAAATCGTAGATCACGGCGTCAAATCCGGCCTGCCGCGCCACACTGTGAGCCGCATCCACCACACCCCCGACCGAGGCGGTTTTGTTGATATCGCGCTTCAGGTGATCAATAAGTGTATGCATGTCATTCATGTGCCGCCCGCATGTGATGGCTACACTGACCTTACACCTTATCCGGGCCAAGGCTATCAAATTTGGCAGGTAGACGCCTGCGCTTTTGGCTGGATAGCATCAAGGAGTGCAGCGAAAGGAACGTGCCATGTGGTCTGAAATCGAACCCGATGAAGTCAAGGATGTCACGGTCGACGGATATACCGTCAAGACCTACAGTTTCGGCTCTGGCGACAACGTCGTACTTTGCGCAAACGGCGGGCCGGGCCTGCCTTGCGACTACCTGCGCGATTCGCATTCGTGCCTGGCCGCCGAGGGCTACCGCGTTGTCGCCTGGGATCAGCTTGGCACCGGATCGTCGGATCGCCCGACCGATCCCGCGCTTTGGACCATCCAGCGCTATGTTGAGGAGACCGAGACCGTGCGCACGGCGCTGGGTCTCGGCAAGGTGCATTTCCTCGGTCAATCCTGGGGCGGCTGGCTGGGCATCGAATACGCGCTCACCTATCCCGGCAGCCTGCGTTCGCTGATCCTGGAAAACACCGCTGGCGACATTCCGCATCTGGTGTCCGAGCTGAACCGTTTGCGCGATGCGCTGGGCAGCGAAACAGTTGCGATGATGCAGCGGCACGAGGCGCTGGGCACGCTGGATCACCCCGAATACGAGGCGGCTGTCACGATCCTGAATTATCGTCATGTCTGCCGGCTGGATGACTGGCCAGCGCCTGTCAAACGCTCGCTTGATGACTGGAACATGGGGCCGTATGGCACGATGCAGGGCCCGAACGAGTTTCTCTATACCGGCAACATGGCCGAGTGGAATCGCATTCCGGACATGCACAAGATCGAGGTGCCCTGCCTGATCACGACCGGCCAGCATGATGAGTTGACGCCCGCTTGCGCGCGCCGGATGCACGAAGCGTTGCCAAACTCGGAAATCCAGGTCTTTCCCAACAGCAGCCATATGCCTTTCTTCGAAGAGCCGCAGGCCTATTACCCGGCGCTTCTGAAATTTCTTGAAAGGGCGTCGACGGCATGACGTCGCGCATGGCCGAAACCGGACTGCTTGGCGACGGTTTTCGTGTCTGGGACGACCGCGCCGCCGATGATGTGACGCACATCAAGACGGCTCATGGCCGCGTCACTGCTTACAGCTATGGCAGCGGCGACAGGGTTCTGTTTTGCCTCAACGGCGGGCCGGGCCTGCCCTGCGACTACCTGCGCGATCCGCATGTGCCGCTGGCCGAGGAGGGGTTTCGCGTGGTCACCTATGACCAGCTGGGCACGGGGGCATCCGATGCGCCTGACGATCCCGCCTTGTGGGAAATCACCCGCTACGCGGATGAGGTCGAGACGGTTCTGGACGCGCTGGGTCTGACCTCGGTTCATTTTCTTGGCCATTCCTGGGGCGGCTGGTGCGGCATCGAATATGCGCTGCGCCACAGGGGGCGGCTGCGCAGCATGATCCTGGCGAACACCTGCGCTGACATGCCTCACCTGCTGCAGCAGATCGCACGTCACCGAAATGCGCTGGGCGCCGAAACGGTCGCGATGATCCAGCGATACGAGGCGCTGGGGTGGCTGGATCACCCCGCCTACGAGGCGGCGATCACGCTGCTGGATCATCGACATATCCGCCGGATGGACGACCGCCCCTTACCTGTGCAACGCTCCAAGGACGGTTTCAACTTCGAGATATTCAACACGATGCAGGGTCCGAACGAATATCACTACACCGGCAACCTCAAGGACTGGAACAGGCTCCGGGCGTTAAAGGATTTCGACTGGCCCTGCCTCGTGATCCAAGGGATGCACGACGCGCTGTCCCCGGCCTGCGGCATGCGGATGCACGGCGCGCTGCCCGATTCCCGGATTGAAATCTTTGCCCAATCCTCGCATTCGCCGTTCTACGAGGAGCCGCGCGCCTACCGCGCCGCCCTGACCGCGTTTCTGGACGATGTCGACGGGGTAGGCAGATGAGCCGCTATCGCTTTGTTCTCTATCGCCCGATCCAGCTGATTCCGGTGCTGATCGGCATCAGCGTCATCACTTTCGTCCTGGTTCGCTCGATCCCCGGCGATCCGGCCCGCGTCCTTCTGGGGCCGCGCACGACCGAATCCGCGCTTGCCCGCGTGCGCGAGCAGTTCGGCCTCGATGAGCCGCTCTGGCTGCAATATTTCTACTTCGTCAAGAACCTCTTCAAGGGCGAGCTCGGCAAGTCGATCCTCTACAAGGTGGACGTGCTGAAACTGATCGCGACCCGGATCGAGCCGACGCTGGTGCTGGTGATCGGCAGCGTCCTGCTGGCCCTGCTGATCGCCACGCCCATGGCCGCCATCGCGGCGCGCAGGCGCGGCAGCTGGGCCGATCACCTCATCCGCATCATCTCGACCGCGGGGCTCGGATTTCCAGCCTTTTGGCTGGCAATCATGTTGATCCTGCTGTTTTCGGTGCAACTGGGCTGGTTCCCCGTCACGGGCTATGGCCGTACCTTCTGGGACAAGGTGCACCACATGACATTGCCTTGCCTGACGACCGGCCTCGCGCTGGCGGCAGTGCTCACGCGCAACCTGCGCGCCTCGATCCTGGCCGAGCTGCAATCGGATCAGGCGACCGCGGCCCGCGCCCGCGGCCTGCCTGAAAACGTCGTGTTCTGGCGCCATGTCGTGCCCAATTCGCTGGTGCCCACGGTGAACCTGCTGGCGGTCAATATCGGCTGGCTGATCAGCGGATCGGTGGTGATCGAAACCGTCTTTGCCATCCCCGGCATGGGCCAGCTTCTGGTCCGAGGCATATTTACCCGCGATTACATGGTGGTGCAGGGCGTTGCGATGGTCTTTGCCTGCGCGACGGTGCTGGTGAATTTCCTCGCTGATATTCTGACAGTCACTATCGACCCGAGGGTCGAATTATGAGCGGCGCCCGGGCCATCCGTTCGCGCCGCATCCGCTGGCCCGGCAAGGTGACGCCGCTGGTGTTGGGCGCGGGCATCCTGCTGACTTGGCTGCTGATCGCGCTTTTCGCGCCGTTGCTGGCACCCTACGATCCGATCTACCAGGACGCCGCCGTGCGGCTGCAGCCGCCCTCATGGGCGCATCCGCTGGGCACCGACAATTTTGGCCGCGATATCCTCAGCCGCGTGATCTGGGCCGCGCGGATCGACTTGCAAATCGCGGTATTCGGCGTGGTTTTTCCCTTTGTCATCGGCACAATCGCCGGGAGCATCTCGGGCTTTTTCGGGGGCTGGGTGGATACCGTTTTCATGCGCATCATCGACGTGGTGTTGGCCTTCCCGTTTCTCGTGTTGATGCTGGCGATCATCACCATCATCGGGCCGGGACTGGGCAGTTTCTACATCGCGATGGCGCTGGTGGGCTGGGTGTCTTACGCGCGGCTGATCCGAGCGCAGTTCCTCGTACTGAAAAACTCCGATTTCGCCATGGCTGCCGTCAGCCTCGGTTACTCGAACACGCGGGTGATGTTCCGCCACATCATGCCCAATGCAATCCTCAGTTCGGTCGTGTTTTCCATGTCGGACGCGGTACTGGTGCTGCTGAACGGCGCCGCGATCAGCTATTTGGGGCTTGGCGTGCAGCCGCCTGTCGCGGAATGGGGCATCATGATCGCCGAAGGGCAGGGCTTCATTACCACTGCCTGGTGGATCACGACCTTTCCCGGCATAGCGATCGTGACGCTGGCGATGGGGTTCAGCCTGCTGGCTGACGGGCTTGGCGAAGCCCTGGGAGTGCGCGAATGACCGATGCGCCGATCCTAAGCGTGGATAACCTGAGCGTCGCCTACGAGGGCGGCGGCACATCGCATACCATCATCGACGGGGTATCCTTCACGCTGCGCCGGGGCGAGATTCTGGGCATCGTGGGCGAGAGCGGATCGGGCAAAAGCATGACCTGCCGTGCGCTCATGCGCCTCCTGCCCAGCAGCCGGCTGAGTGTGACGGGCGGCTCCGTGCGACTGGAGGACGGGCGCGACGTGCTGGCCCTGCCGCCGCGCGAATTGACACAGGTGCGCGGGCGGCGCATCGGCATGATCTTTCAGAACCCGGCCAGCCATCTGGATCCGGTCATGTCCATCGGTCGCCAGATCGCCGAGAGCATCCGCCACCATCGCAAGGTCGGCCACACCGAGGCATGGGCGCGGATGCTGGATATTCTGCGGCAGGTCGGCATCCCCGATCCCGAAAGCCGCGCGAATGCCTATACGCACGAATTTTCCGGCGGCATGCGCCAGCGCGCGATGATCGCCGTGGCGCTGGCTTGCGATCCCGACATCCTGATCGCGGACGAACCGACAACCGCGCTGGACGTGACCGTGCAGGCGCAGATCCTGCGTCTTTTGCAGCAGCTACGGGATGAGCGGGGGCTGTCGATCATCTTCATTACACACGATCTGGGCGTGGTCTATCAGCTCTGCGATACGGTTGCGGTGATGTATGCCGGGCGTCTGTGCGAATATGGGCCAAAGAGCGACGTCATTCATCATCCGCGCCACCACTACACCGCCGGATTGGTCGCCTGTCAGCCCGGCAGCGAGGGCGGCACCGGGCCGGTGCACACGATCCCCGGCCAGCCGCCCAGCCCGGGCGACATGCCATCGGGCTGCCGGTTCCACCCGCGCTGCGCCGCAGCCGACGCGCTCTGCGCCGCGCGCCAGCCGACGCTGGAGGAAGCCGAGCCGGGCCACGCGCGCGCCTGCCATCATCCGGTGGGTATGGATGCGGAGGTAGAGGCATGAGCGACCCGGTCCTCCTTGATGTGCGCAACCTCAGCGTGGAATTTCCCATGGCGCGCAGCCGCATGGGCTTTGGCCCGCGGCGCAGCCTCAAAGCGGTCAGCGATATGTCGATGCGCGTTGCCGCAGGCGAGACCGTCGGCCTCGTTGGCGAGAGTGGCAGCGGCAAAAGCACCTTTGGCCGCGCCATTCTGCGGCTGGGAGAGTTGACCGAAGGCCAGGTACTGCTTGATGGTCAGGACATGGCCCGCGCGCGGGGCGAGGATCTCGCCCGGCTCAGGCGCGAGACGGCGATGATCTTTCAGGATCCCTACGGATCGCTCAATCCGCGCCTGACGGTTCGGCAGACCATCGCGGAGGTCTTGCAGGTACACGGCAAGGCTGGTCCCAGCGGCGCCGACGCGCGCATCGCCGAGCTTTTGGACCTTGTCGGGCTGGACCGTGCGCTGATGAACCGCCGCCCCGGT
Organism: Roseovarius maritimus; assembly: GCF_043355895.2. NCBI lineage: Bacteria > Pseudomonadati > Pseudomonadota > Alphaproteobacteria > Rhodobacterales > Roseobacteraceae > Roseovarius > Roseovarius maritimus. Next base: position 157,070 of record NZ_JBHFPF020000002.1, on the reverse strand, counting down.
GATTTGAGCGGCGGCCAGTGCCAACGCATCGGCATTGCCCGCGCGCTGGCGATCGAGCCGCGGCTGATCGTGGCCGATGAATGTGTCGCCGCGCTGGACGTGTCGATCCAGGGGCAGATCATCAATCTTCTGATGGAATTGGGCGCGCGGATGCATCTGGGCATGATCTTCATCGCCCATGATCTGGCCATGGTGCGGCGCCTCTGCAACCGGATCTCAGTGATGTATCTGGGCCGCATCGTCGAGGAAGGCCCGACCGAGGAGGTCTTCAACGCTCCGCGCCACCCCTATACCCGTTCACTGATAGAGGCGATCCCCGAGATCGACCCTGACCGCCACCTGCCGGATACGCCCCTTCCGGGCGAGCCGCCCAGCCCGGTCAACCTGCCCGAGGGCTGCGCGTTTCATCCGCGCTGCCCTCTGGCACGTCCCGAATGCCGCACCGCCGTGCCGCCGCTTGTCGGGGGCGCACACCGCGCCGCCTGCATCCTGGCGCCCGGCGGGCGACTGAACGAGGCAGGGAAAAACCTGCCCGAAACGATACCTGCAACCCCGACAGAAAGGACTGAGACATGCTGAAAGGCAAATTTACCCGCTATCTCGCCGCCGCCGCCGTGACCGCATTGATGGCCGGCACATCCATCGCCGAAGCCGCAGGCGTTCTGACCATCGGCCGCCGCGAGGACGGCACCACCTTCGATCCCATCGCGACCGCACAGAACATCGACTTCTGGGTCTTCTCCAACGTCTATGACGTTCTGGTGCGCGTCGATAAATCCGGCACCAAGCTGGAGCCGGGCCTGGCCGAAAGCTGGGAGGTCAGCGAGGACGGCACGACTTACACGTTCAAGATGCGCGATGCCAAGTTCTCGGACGGTAGCCAGATCACGTCGGAGGATGCCAAGTTCTCGCTCGAGCGTATCCGCGACGACGAGGGCTCGCTCTGGTCCGACAGCTATCAGATCATCGAAAACATGGAGACGCCCGACGACCACACGCTGGTGGTCACGCTCTCCGGCCCATCGGCACCCTTTCTTGCATCGCTGGCCATGCCCGGTGCGTCGATCATCTCGAAGGCCGGAATGGAGGAGATGGGCGTCGAGGCCTATGCCGAGCGGCCCATCGCATCGGGTGCGTTTTCGGTCGAGGACTGGCTGCGCGGCGATCGCGTGATCCTGGCCAAGAATCCCAATTTCTGGGAGGCGGATCGGGTCAGCCTCGATGGGGTCGAATGGATTTCGATCCCTGATGACAATACCCGCATCCTCAAGGTGCAGGCAGGCGAGATCGACGCCGCCATCTTTGTGCCCTTTGCGCGGATCGAGGATCTGAAGGCCGATCCCAACCTGAAGGTGCACCTGGACCAGTCGACACGCGAGGATCACCTGCTGATCAATCACGCAAATCCGCCGCTGGACCAGAAAGCAGTGCGTCAGGCGTTGGACATGGCCATCGACAAACAGGCGATCGTGGATGCTGTCACCTTCGGGATCGGCGAAGTGGCCTATTCCTACGTCCCCAAGGGGGCGCTCTATCACTATGAGGACAATCTGCAACGCCCGCATGATCCCGAGAAGGCCAAAGAGATGTTGGCCGAAGCCGGGGCCGAGGGGCTGACACTGGATTACCTGGTCAATGCAGGTGATCAGGTGGACGAGCAGATCGCCGTCCTGTTGCAGCAGCAGTTGGGTGAGGCGGGCATCACCGTAAACCTGCAAAAGATGGATCCGAGCCAGACCTGGGACATGCTGGTCGCCGGGGAATACGATCTATCGGTCATGTACTGGACCAAGGATGTCATCGACCCCGACCAGAAGACGACCTTCGTTCTCGGCCACGATTCCAACAACAACTACATGACCAACTACACCAATCCAGAGGTCAAGGATCTGGTCGCCGCCGCCCGCATCGAGATGGACGAGGCCAAGCGCGAGACGATGTATGTCGATCTGCAGAAGATGGCGAAAGAGGACGTCAACTGGATTGACCTCTATTACAGTCCCTATCGCAACGTGACCCAAAGCAACATCGAGGGCTTCTATCAGAACCCGCTCGGCCGCTTCTTCCTGGAGGATACGGTCAAGAACTGACGAGACCTGATGCTGCGCTGGCCATGAATCGTCCCAGCGTGGCCTGTTGCCGGTGACCGGCGCAAATGTCATCCGGGGCCGCGGCCCCGGATGATTTGCTTTCTTTCCATGTTGCGCGGCCCGTCTTGCGCTGCGCAGCAGGGCGGGCTAGAGCCTGCGCCCATGATCAAGGACAAGCATCCCTCGGGCGCGCCCTGGCGCAATTTTTATGGCCGGTTCAAGGGCAAGGCCCTGCGCAAGACCCAGGAAGAGGTTCTGGACGCGGATCTGGACGGGCTCTCGCCCGGCCGGGTCGGCTGGGACGTCAACCCAGAGCGCAAGGAGCTGGATATCGGCGCTCTCTTCGGCGGGCGCGACCTGTGGCTCGAGATCGGCTTTGGCGGGGGCGAGCATCTGGTGCATATCGCCGCGGCCGAGCCGGATATCGGCCTGATCGGCTGCGAGCCTTACCTCAACGGCGTCGCCATGCTACTGACCAAGCTGCGCAAGACGCCGCGGCCCAACGTGCGGGTGCATCCCGGCGATGCGCGCGATCTCTTCGATGTGCTGCCGGAGGCATCGGTAGGGCGGGCCTACCTGCTTTATCCCGATCCCTGGCCCAAGGCGCGGCATCATCGCCGCCGCTTTGTCACCGAAGAGCATCTGGCGCCGCTGGCGCGCGCGATGCGGCCCGGTGCCGAGCTGCGCGTTGCGACCGATATCGAGGATTACGTGCGCCAGACGCTGGAGGAAGTGCCGCGTTGCGGGTTTCAGTGGCTGGCCGAGGGCCCGCAGGACTGGCGCCAGCCTTGGGATGGCTGGATTTCGACTCGGTACGAGCAAAAGGCGCTGCGCGAAGGGCGCGTGCCGCATTACCTGCGCTTCCGCCGCCGCTGAGCGCGGTCAGTAACCCTGCATCTTGACGCTGAGCCGGTCGAGCATGCTCAGGCATTGCGTCATCTGATCCATGCTCACGAACTCATCCGCCTTATGCGCCTGCTCGATCGAGCCGGGGCCGCAGAGAATGGCGGACATGCCCATGGTCTGAAAAATGCCCGCCTCGGTGCCGAAGGGCACGACATCGGCGCCATTCGCGCCGGTCAGCTCCATCATGATATCGCGCGCCTCCGAGACGTCGGCGGGAATCAGCCCCTCGACCTCGCCGATGGTTTCGGTCTGGATGTCTGCTTCGGGATAGACGGCGCGCATCGCGGGCAAGAGAATATCGGTGCAGTAGTAGTGCAGGTCGTCCTTGACGAGGGCAAAATCCGAATGTTGAACGGGCCGCATTTCCCAATCGACCTGTGCGGTCGAGGGGATCACGTTGTGCGCAACCCCGCCCACCAGCGCGCCGGTATTGATCGTAGTCCAGGGCGGGTCAAAGCGGCTGTATGCGGGCGCGCGGCCGCGCAGCGTGTCCTTGAGCGCCAGGAGGCGCGCGACGAAGAGCGCGGCATATTCCACCGCATTCACGCCCCGGTCCGGCCCCGAGCCATGCCCGGCAAGCCCCGAGAACCGCGTGGTGTATTCGCAGCAGCCCTTGTGCCCCTCGATCACGCGCATCATCGTCGGCTCGCCGATCAGGGCGACAGCGGGCCTGATCCCGCGCTGGGTCAGCGTCTGGGCCAGGGCGCGGGCGCCGACGCATCCGGTTTCCTCATCATAGGTAAAGGAAAAATGCAGCGGCCTGCGTCCGATCCGCTGCGCAAAAGTGGGCGCCATCGCGATGGCGGCGGCGATGAACCCCTTCATGTCGCAGGTGCCGCGCCCGTAAAGGCGGCCATCCTCCTCGTGCAGGGCAAAGGGGTCTGTCGCCCAATCCTGATCGGCGACCGGCACCACATCGCTATGGCCCGAGAGCAGAATGCCGCCGTCGCCTTCGGGGCCGATCGTGGCAAAGAGGTTGGCCTTGGAGCCGTCCGCATCCTTCATGATCTCAACACGCGCGCCCGATGCTTCGAGCCGGGTGGCGAGGTAGTCGATCATCTCGAGATTGCTGTCCTGGGACACCGTCGGAAAAGCGATCAGCGAGCGCAGCAGAAAGAGTGTGTCATCAACGGGGAGGGACAAGGCGGTGTATCCTAGAGGTCAGACGGTCAAGGGCAGGGGGCGCGGCCTTGGCCGCCAACCCCGATCTGTGGCACGCAAAACGCGGCCTGCCAAGTGTTGCGTTCAAGTGTTGTGTTAAGGCAAGGCCCGTTCGCACGCAGTCACATTACACTTGCGCGGCCCCCAGAACATGTCCGGCACTGCCGAATCTGTTCGCGCTCCGGGTGGGGGAAACGCGATGTCTCGAAATACTGCCGAAAACTCTTGGCCTGGCCTCAGACGTCGAGCCAGATCGTGACCGGTCCGTCATTGACGAGGCTGACCTGCATCGACTCGCCGAACTGTCCGGTCTGGCAATCAATACCGTGACCGCGCAGAGCTTCGGTGAAGCACTCGTAGAGACGCTCGCCCTCGGCGGGCGGCGCTGCGCTGGAGAAGCCGGGGCGATTGCCGCTGCGCGTGTCCGCCGCCAGAGTGAACTGGCTGACGACCAGCGCGCTGCCGCCAGTGTCGCGAAGTGAGAGGTTCATCTTGGCTGCCTTGTCCTTGAAAATGCGCAGTTTCGCGATTTTCGCGGCCAGTGCATGGGCCTTGGCCTCGTCATCGTCCTGCATTGCGCAGACGAGGATCATCAGGCCCGGTCCGGTTTGGCCGATGACCTCGCCTTCGACTTCGACGCTGGCGCGGGTGACGCGTTGGATGAGGGCGCGCATGGGCAGGCTCCTGTGATATGCGCGCGGATGCTGCGATGGGCGCCGTCCGGGGTCAAGCCCGGCGCATGCGGGCGGCAAGGCGGCCATCGGTAACGGCGATTCCGGCCGCGATAATGGCCAGGCCAAGATAGGCTGAGGGGCTGAGCGCCTCGTTCAGGAAGACGGCGCCGAGGCCGATGGCAAAGGGCGGTATCATCAGCGTGACGAGTAAGAGGTTGGCCGCACCTGCGCGCCTGAGGATGGCGAAGTAGAGCTGGTAGGCGCAGGAGGTCGAAAGCACGGCCAGCGCGATCAGCGCGGCCCATGTACCCATTGCCAGATCGACGCGCGGCACGCCGTCCACCATCAGGGCAACCGGTATCATCAGGACGGCGCTGCCCATCAGCATCCCCAGCGCGTTCATCTGCGCCGGCTGGCTAGACAGATGCTTGCGTGCCCAGACGCCCGCAACGGCATAGCTGAGCGCGGCGACGATGACCGCGAGTTGCGCAAGGCTGCGCAGATCGAGGTTGCGCGCGGCATCGGGGCCGATCACCACCGCGACGCCCAGCAGTCCCAGCACCGCACCGCCGATCTTGCGCCCTGTCAGTGGCTCATCTTTCAGCAATAGCCCTGCGACAAGCGCGCCAAAAACGGCTGCTGTTCCGTTAAGGATGGAGGCGAGGCCGCCTTCTATCTGGCTCTGGCCCCAGAAGATCAGCGAAAAGGGCAGCGCGTTGTTGAGCCCGCCCATCACCAGATACGCGCCCCAGACACGAGGCGGACGAGGGATGGCGATACCGCGCACGCGCACGACGAGCGCGAGAAGAGGCAGCGCCCAGATGACGCGGTGCAGCGTGATGGTGAGCGGTGGCACCTCGCGCAGGGCGATCTCGGCAAAGAAGAAGGAGCCGCCCCATATGGCCGAAAGGGCCAGCATCATGAGCGCGGAGGCGGGGGAGATGGACGGCGATGTCATGCCCGATCCATGCCATTGCGGGGCGCGGCGGCGCGACCCGTTTCCTGCGCAATCAAGGTTCCGCCGTCACTGGGTGGCGGCGATATATCCGATGGCTGCCGCGATCAGCAGGCCGATGAGAACGGCAAAGGCGATCTTCCACGCGGACCATGGCCGCTCGCCCTGCACGCGGCCGGTACGGCCGTTGACGACAAAGCGATAGCTCTTGCCACGGTATTTGTAGGCGGCCATCCAGACAGGCAGCAGGATATGCTTGAAGGACGCATCGTCCACCTGCGTTTCAATCTGGTGGATGCGCTGGCGATCGCCGCCGATGTCGAACTTGACGTCGCGGGCGATCACCGCATCCATATGCGCGCGCGCCTCGGTATACCCGTCCTCAAGCGGGACGGTGTAGCCTTCGGCAGCGAACCCGGCGAGGTATTCAGGGTTGTAGGGTTCGAGCGCGGCCAGATCCCAAGGGGGCAGCGCGTCTGTATAGCGCTTGGGCAGGGCGTGGGACGCCAATACCAGCACATCGTCAAAGGCGCGGGCGACGCGGCCCGACACGCCGCGCCAGCGCACCTTCGGCACCTGGATGGTCTGACGCTTGCCGTCGCGCATGACGGTGCGCGTCTCGTAATAGACCGTACCGCGCTCGCCGCGATAGGACGAGCGGGTGGCGGCGTCGAATGTCCAGTAGGGCACGTAGATGCCGTTCAGCCTGCGCCCCTTGCGTGCATATTGCTTGAGCCCGCCCGGAGCAAACCAGAGCCGGCCCAGCCAGTCTGACATGGCGGCGCGTGCCGTGCCCTCGTCAAAGGCGAAGGGCAGGACGCCGCGCGGCTTGAAGCGGCGATGCATGCCGGAGGAGGTGACCATCGGTGTTGCGCAAAAGGGGCATTCTCCCGCATGGGCATTGCCTGCAAGAGCGACCTCGGCCCCGCAATTGGGGCAGGAAAGCAGCGCCTGTTCCTCGGTCTCGCCCGCCTCGCGGGGGGCCTCGAGGGCGGTGGCCAGATCCTGTTCGCTCAGGGCATTGTGCCACGGGCCGGGGCCTGCGATCTCTTGCCGGTTGCCGCAATGGTCACAGATCAGCGCCGCGCCGCCGGGCGCAAAGCGCAGGTCCGCGCCACAGGCGTCACAGGGAAAACGGTGCTGGGCCAGGGTTGGCACTTCAGAGGGGGGCGAGGGCATTATGGGGCCGATGAGGATATGAGCATTTTTGCCAAGATGAAGCCTGCGGTGTCACGCCGGAGGCGGGGGCGGCGGCATGATGGTAAAGAGCTGGGCGAGTTCGGGCACATCCTCGGCCGCAAGCCAGCCATCCTGTCCGGCGGTCCAGACCATCGTGCCGCGCGACAACTCCCCGCCCGAGGCCATGCGGCCCATCGCGGCGCGGGAAAAGGGCCCGCGCGTCTCGCCATTCTCGGCGATGTGCCAGACGCGGTCGGGCGCTGGGGGCGGGGGCGGCGCTTGGTGCGTCGGGGCAGGCTGAGCGCCCCAAGGACCCTGCTGGCGCGCCATCTGGCCCGCCATGGCCATGCCCATCCCCATCCCGAGGCCAGCGCCCATGCCGCCGCCGCCGGACGGATTGCTCGCGGCCTCGGTCATCGCCTCGGCGGCCGAATACTGCGTATACTTGCTAAGATCGCCGGCGATGCCGACGGATGTACGTTTGTCCAAGGCCTTCTCGACAGCGGGCGGCAGCGAGATGTTCTCGATGTATAGCTCGGGGATGCTGAGGCCATAGGCCGCGACGGTCTGGCTGATCGCGGCGGCCACCAGTTTGCCCAGGTCGGCGGTATTGGCAGCCATGTCCAGCACAGGGATGCCCGAGGCGGCAATGGCGCGGCTGAATTCCTGCACGATGATGTTGCGGATCTGAAAGGTAATCTCGTCCTTGGTGAATTCCCCGTCAGTGCCGACGATCTCGCGCAGGAAGAGGGCCGGATCGCTGACGCGCACGGTATAGGTGCCAAACGCGCGGATGCGCGTGGGGCCAAACTCGGGATCGCGCAGCATGATGGGGTTTTTCGTGCCCCATTTCAGATCGTTGAAGCGGGTGGTGTTGACGTAGTAGATCTCGGATTTGAACGGGCTGCGAAAACCGTGATCCCAGTGTTGCAGCGTCGTCATGATTGGCATGTTGTTGGTCTCCAGCATGTAGAGACCCGGGGTGAAGACATCAGCCAGTTGCCCCTCGTGGACAAAGACCGCCGCCTGCCCCTCGCGCACGGTCAGCTTGGCGCCATACTTGATCTCATGCCCCTCGCGCTGGAAGCGCCAGACCATCGTGTCGCGGGTGTCGTCCGTCCAATGGATGACGTCGATGAATTCACCGGTCAGAAAGTCGAAGATGCCCATGACGCGTCGTTCCTCAGCCGCTTTTCGATGGGCGCGAGTGAAGCATGTTTGGGGGGCGGTGCCAAGCACTTGCCGAGCGGGCGAGCGGCCAGCATACGCCGAGCGGCGGCAGCACCGAAGAGCGGGCGGGCCGGTTGAATCGGCAGGGGGTCGGGCAGGGTGGCCAATGCCTGGCGCAGGCCCGGCAAGGCGGCGGCCATGGCGTGATCGCCCGCAAGATACGTTTCTGCCGCGGCCCCTTCTGCGAGGATGATCTCGTGCCGATCGAGGACAAGGTGGATGTAATGCGCATGACGGGCGCCGCGGCGCTGGCGGATGCCGGGCCGCCCGGTCAGCGCCTTTGCGGGAACCAGCACCTCTACCCCGCGCGCATCCTCGATCAGTATCCGGTGATTGGGTGACAGAACCAGCATCCGCTCCGGCGTGCCGTAACCCAATGTGCCCGGCTTGAGTTCGATCGGCTTATCCTTATGCTCGGCGGCGTCGAATGTCGCCGTGCGGCTTAGCATCATGCGCAGCAAGGCAGGCCCATGGTCGCGCGTGAGAATCAGATCGCCCGCCCGCAAATCTTCGACGGCGCGCGGGCCGTCCGGCGTTGCGATGCGGGTGCCTGCGGCAAAGCATGGCACGAAGGTTTCGCGATAGGCATAGGACTCCGACGCCGCGTTGTATTGGTAAGACCATCCTGCCGCCTGATCGTCCTGAACCGTCTGAGCCTCGATCGTACCGACATTGCTCAGTCCCGGAAATCCGGGCTGATTGGCCACTTGGGGTGAGCCGGTGTCCATGTTGAAGACGATGTAGTCGCCGCTGGCCGGATCAACCAGCGCGAGGGAGTCGGGTTGACCGCTATTCCCCTCGGTCATGATGTTGGTCGCGTTGCCGCCAGCGCCCGATTCGACGCCACCCTGGGACGCCTGTTGCGCCCATTCGGGTGGCACTCCGCTGATTTCATTGATGATATAGAGTGTCTGGCCGGGCTGCAGAACGGTACCCGAAGGGAAGGTGTGAAAAAGCCCTTCGCGGGCGCCATCGGGGGCGTTGGCACCCTTTCCCTGCGACCAGATCTGCCAGCCAGAGATGTCCACCGCGCTTTGGCAGGCATTGGTGAAGGAGACGAATTCATCCTCCTGCGTAGCCGTGCCATCGCCGTCGCTGTCGAATTCGACGCCTCCGGAATTATCGGTATAGACCTGATCAAACCGAATGCCGCCCAGATTGGCAACCATCGCACCCTCCTATCAAGGGCCCGCGAATCGGGCCGTTGGAGGCAGGTTAGGACCTGAGGATGAACATTCCGTTCGCGGACAAAATCAGCTGGAGCCGCCACGCCGCACGGCGATGAGCTGTGTCAGGATGGGGCGGGCAACGTCGAAGGTCATCCCCGGTGTGAGGCGCGGCGAATAGAGCAGGCGCAACAGTTCTTCGTCATGGGTGGTGAGAAGGGCGAACTCATCGTCGTCGTTGAAAATCGAGGGCCGTGCGCGCGGGCTGTCATTGGCAAGGCCAAGGCCCTGTGCCAATTCTTCGTGCACGCAGGATTTGCGCAAGAGATCAGGATGTTCGGACCGGATGAAAGCGATGGCGCGGCGATAGGTGTGGTCATTGTTATTGCCTGAAAACGCGATGACAAGGCAATGGATCGAGCGCGGCAGAGTGCGAAAGAGATCGAGCGAGGCCGGGTTGATGTTGGGCACCAGTGCGCGAATCCGGTCGATTGCCTCACCGCGATCATCCTCGCCCATGATGAGCACGTTGAAATTGGCATTGGCGCCAGCCCCGGCGCTGATCGGATGGCCGGTAATGCGTGCGAGGCGGCTGGCGTAGCCTTGCACGACGGCGCGGTCGGTGCCGCGCTGCGCCTCGGGCACGGAGCTGCCGAATTCCACGGACATGCGCACCGGCCCGGCCCATTTGCGCAGCCCCCCCGCGCGGCCATCGCCCGGCGCAAGACCCCGGTTGCGCGCGTATTCGTCGTGAAACGCGATCCTCTCGAAATTACGCATGAGGTCCGTGTCGGTGTAGGGCGTATCGGGGCCGCCGCCATCGGTGCGGAGCAGGCCCTGCGCAACCAGGCTGGCCTCTACCCGCGCGTAATGCGCGGCGAGGATGCGGCTACGCTCGGAGGGGCCGGGATCGGGCGCAGGCGCGGGCGGTTTCAGGCCCGCAGGGCGGGCCTGCGGCGTCGTGCTGGGCGGCGCGGGCATATCCGTGCAGGCCACCATCGCAGCCAGAGAGGCCGTGCCGCAAAGCGTTTTCAACATGCCGCCCAATTGCATCGCTCAGCCCTTCGTCGCCGTGCCGACGGTATCGCCAAGGCCGGTCTTCTTTGCCTTGGCCGAGGCAAGCGTCTCGCGCAGCTCGGACTCCATCTTTTTCAGATCTTCTTCGGCGGCGGCGCGGCGCGCCTTGCCCTCGTCGGCGATCTGGAGCGATTCCTCGATGGTGCCGATCAGGTCGGCATTGGCTTGTCTGACGGCCTCGATGTCGAAGACGCCGCGCTCCATCTCTTCGCGGATCACCTTGTTGCTCTCGCGCAGGTTGGCGGCATTGGCGGTCAGAAGCTCGTTGGTCAGGTCATTGGCGCCGCGCACGGCCTCGGCGGCCTCGGCGCTGCGCTGGATGGTGACGGCCTGCGCCAGTTGCGTCTCCCACAGGGGGACGGTGTTGACGAGGGTCGAGTTGATCTTGGTGACAAGGCTCTTGTCGTTTTCCTGCACCAGGCGGATCGAGGGCAGCGATTGCATCGTCACCTGCCGCGTCAGTTTCAGGTCATGCACCCGGCGCTCCAGATCGTCGCGGGCGGCGCGCAGATCGCGCAGCTCCTGCGCCTTCATCACCTTGTCGTTCTCGGGGGCCTTTTCGACTGCAGCCTCCTTGGCGGGGATGTCCTTCTCGTCGAGAACGCGGATCTTTTCCTCACCCGCAGCGATATAGAGCGCCAGCTCATCATAGAAGGTCAGCGTGCGGTCGTAGAGCATGTCGAGCGACTTGATATCCTTGAGCAGCACATGTTCGTGGCGCAGAAGATCATCGGTGACCTTGTCGATCTGCGCCTGCACCGTCTCGAAACGGGCGGTAAACTTGGCGAAGGGCGCGGCGCGGCCCAGAAGTTTCTCCCACCATGTCCGCTCGCGGCGCACGTCCAGCTCGCTGACCGAGAAGCCCCGTATCGTGGTGACGATCCCGCGCAAGCTGTCGCCCGCCGGGCCCACATCCTTGTTGCGCACGCCCTGCAGCATGGATTGCGAGATTTCCTGCAACTCCGCCTGCGCCGCTGATCCGAAGGAGACGATGGATTGCGTATCTTCCATGTCGATCTCACCCATGCGCTTCTTGATCTCGGCGCTCGCGGGCTTGTCCGCGTCCTTGTAGGGCACGATGGCATTCGCGTCTCTGGGCTCTGGCAGGATATGGCGGCTGACCTCTTCGACTTCGGCGAGGCTGGCTTCGGCCTGCTGGCGGACATTTTCGGGCATTAGGGATCCTCTCGGGTCGGGGATGGGGGCAAGTGCACGCCTTCGCGTTCCAGCCGGTCACGCAGCACGCTGATTTCGATCTCGAGCGCGCCTTGATCGTTCTCTAGCAGCTTCTGCGTCTTGGCGGAAAAATTCTGTTCCAGGTCATCCAGAAGCGCCAGGTAATCGGCGCGGGCTGTCGCATCCTGGCTGCGCGAATACAGATCGGCAAAACGGATCGTCGCATCGCGCGCGCCCATAAGGTAGACGCCGGTATAACGGCGCGCGGCGCTCAGGTCGCGCGGATCGTCCTCAAGTGTGCGCAGCATGGTGCGCACGGTCTGCTGAAACTGCGCCACGCGCTCTTCAAGGCGGCGGTCGCGGGCGCGCAGTATAGCGTCCGACATCTGAGCCAGCAGCGCCTCGGCCTCGCGCACGGTGCGCGCGACGCGGTCCTGCTGAAACGTGTCGACGCCCTCCATCCCCTTGTCGCGCAAGGGATCGACGCCGAAGGCGGCGATATGCAGGCCCGTGGTGACGATGCCATAAAGTGCGGCGGCGATGATGCTGCCATCGCCCGACAGGGCGGCAAGCGCGATGCCCATGCCGGCCAGCGCAGAGGAAAAGAGCTTGCGCGGGATTCCGGGGCGGCGGGCCACCTTGCGTTCGGCATAGGCTGCCTCGGCGCGCAACCCACCGCGCAAGAGCCAGGCGGACAGTGCCAGAACCGCCGCTGAGGCGGCGCCAAAGGCCAGCCCGGCCGCGCCGCTGGCAAGCGACGCAAAAAGCACTACGGCGGCGGGCGCGAACATGAGGTTCGCGCGCGCGCCAGCCGGATCCACGCGCGGACGGGCCGCCGGTCGGGATCTACCGCGGCCATCTGCCTTGCTGTCGCCATCCGGGCTGTACTTGCCGCCGAAACGCTGCGCCACGGGCCTAGAGCCCCCCCAGAAGGCCACTCGTCACGCCCAGCATCAAGAGCATGAGCGCGGCGAAACTGATCTTTTCCATAAGGGTCCTCCGAGGCACTACAGCGATATCGCGAGCCAGGTCACGACTGTCCTGAACCGCGCGCGCCGTTGTCGTGACGGCCAGGCCAATCAGCGTCACGACCACCAGAGCAGCGCAGAGAAATAGCAATATGCGTGTCATCGGGCGCCGTTCGTTCCGTTCCAAGCCTTGCGCGCAAGCCTATGGCAAGCGGGTGTGGCTTGCTAGGGGTAAGTTCAGGCGCGGCGCCGCGAAACCGGCCTAGCCGCGCATCCGGCTGCGCAGCGCGCTCAACTGCACCTCCATGGCGTCACGGTCCTCGGTCACGAAGGCGCGCAGCTCGCGGGTGAACTCCTTGTCCATCGAGGCGAGGAAGGCGATGTAGTCGCGGCGCGTGTCCGCGTCGCCGGTCGAGCGATACTGCATCACGAAGCGATCCGTCACCTCGCCCGTCTGTTCAAGGAAATGGCCCAGGTGGCGGCGCAGCTCGCGGTGGCGATCGGGATCGTCGACCAGCGCCTTCAGCATCAGGATCACGGTCTGGGTAAAGGTCTCGATGGGCTCGGCCAGGCCGGGATCCTTCAGCTCGTCAATCCGCGCGCGCATCCTCAGCAGGCGTGCCTTTGCCGTCTCGCTCAGCGCCTGCGCCGCGCGCAGACGAATTTCGACGGCGCTCTCGAGGGCTTTGTCGCGCAGCGGGTCTATCCCGAACGCCATGACCGCCAGCAGCGTCGCCAGCACGCCCTGAATGGCGGCGTAATCCAGCGCGCCGGTTTTCGACCAGACGAGCCCGGCAAGCGTGATGCCCGTCAGGACCGAACCGGCGATCAGGAATGGAAACCTTGGCCGCCGCGCGATCTCGGCGGCGTTGAACGCGTCGCGATTGCGCATCCCGACCGACAGCCACCAGAAGGCGATCCCGAAATAGAAGAGCGCCGCGGCATAGATCAGGATCTGGCGCGTATCGTCGCCGAAAAATGTGATGACCAGCGGAGCGACCGCCATGAAGAGCAGCGATATCGCCTGCTGACTCCGCGGCCCGTTGTAGAGCGCGCTGGCAGGGGCGGAGCGTGTGCGGCTACCTCGCGGCATCAAAAATCGCCTCCCGTCACGAATGCGGGGATCATCACGTTGCGCTTCGCCGCTGTCCGATTGCCCGGTGCGCTGTCCAGATCCGCGATGCCGAACATCGGATCGTCGATCCGCGTCAGGTTGACGATGCTTCCGAAGAGGCCGTTGCCCTTTTCGATACCCGCATATTCGAATCCATCGACCAGAGCCGTCTGATTGAGCAGCAGGAAGAAAAGCGCCGCGAAGGACAGGTTGGGCAGCAATCGCGAGGTGACGGTGCCGCCTGCGATGTTGGCCTCCAGAAAGACCCGAAAGCCTTTGAAAAATCGTCTGGCGCTCCAGACCATATAGGCCATAGACCCCAGAATGATGGCCAGAATGATGCCGTCCATGCCAATTCGCGCTCCAAGCTGCGCAAAGGGTTCTGGCGGCAGATTTTGTCACGGTGAGGGCAGGGGGAGGGCGAAGAGGTGGTATCGCCCTCTTTTGGCTGGCTTGGCTTGGCGCTGCGCGGCGCTTGTGGGTGTAGCCCCGGTGTCAGTCCTGATTGCGCCGGCGCGGGCCGCCCGTGGCGGGCTTGCGCGGGGCGCTGCTGCGGCCAACCTTGGCGCCGGGGCCGGGTTTACCGCCGGGTTTCGCGCCCGGTTTGCCCTTCGGGGCGTCGCCAGTCCGCGCGCCGGGTTTCGGCCCGGCCTTGTGAGCCGCCTTGCCACCCGGTTTGCCCGCGGCCCGGCCACCGCGCGTCACCTCGGGCTTGGCCGGGCCGGGCTTTCCCGCCAGCGAGGCCAGCTTGCGCCGGGGGCGGGCCTTCGGTTTGGCGGCGTCCAGGTCTTCGTCCGGGTCCATCCCCAGCTGGTCGCGCAGAACGCGGGGGCGGATTTCCTCGACCGCACCGGAGGCCAGTTGACCCAGTTGGAAGGGGCCATAGCTCACGCGGATCAGGCGGTTGACGGTCAGGCCCACGGCCTCCATCGCGCGGCGCACCTCGCGGTTGCGGCCCTCGCGGATGGCGACGGTGGCCCAGGCATTCGCGCCCTGCTGGCGGTCCAGCGTGACGGCCATCGGCTGAAACCGCTCGCCGTCGATCACCAGCCCCTCGCGCAGGGGGGTGAAGGTGGCATCGGTCGGACGGCCATTGACGCGCACGCGGTATTTGCGAAGCCAGCCCGTGCTCGGCAGCTCCAGCTTGCGCTTGATCCCGCCATCATTGGTCAGCAGCAAGAGCCCCTCGGAGGTGATGTCAAGCCGCCCCACGGTCATCACGCGCGGCAGATCGTCGGGCAGTTCGTCGAAAATGGTCCGGCGGCCCTGCTCGTCGCTGGTGGTGGTCACGAGGCCGACAGGTTTGTGATAGAGCCAGACGCGCGCAGGCTCGGGCGCCGCCAACGGCTTGCCATTGACGGTGATGCGGTCGCGCGCGGTCACGTTCAGGGCGGGGCTACCTATGACCTTGCCGTTGACGGTGACGCAGCCCGTCTCGATCAGGCGCTCGGCCTCGCGGCGGCTGGCAACGCCGGCGCGGGCGATGACCTTGGCGATCCGGTCGCCGGGGATGGGGGTGTCTGTGCTCATGGCGCGGGAATAGCGCATCGGCAGGGTTCGCGAAAGCGCCTATCGCGCGGCGGCGAGGAATGGCAAAAGGGCCGCATGAGCTTTGCCAGTCACATGGAGACGGCCCTGACCGAGGCCCGCGCCGCCGCGCAGCGCGGCGAGGTGCCCGTGGGCGCCGTCCTGCTGGATGCGTCGGGCGTCGTCGTCGCGCGGGCCGGCAACCGCACCCGCGAGCTGAACGATCCCACCGCCCATGCCGAGATCCTGGCAATCCGTGCCGCCTGCGCCGCCGCCGGGTCCCAGCGGCTGGCGGGCCATACGCTCTATGTCACGCTCGAGCCGTGCGCGATGTGCGCCGCCGCCATCGCCGCGGCGCGGCTCAAGGCCGTGTGCTTTGGCGCGTCGGATCCGAAATCGGGCGGCGTGCTGCATGGTGCGCGCGTGTTCTCTCACCCGCAGGCACATCATGTGCCCGAAATCTATGACGGCATCTCCGAGCCGGAGTGCCAGCGTCTTCTGACCGAGTTCTTCGCTGCGCGGCGCGGCTGATCCCGCAAAGGGTCAGGTCATCTCGCCCCGAACCCGGTCGCGCAGCACGAATTTCTGGATCTTCCCGGTCGAGGTTCGTGGAATGACGCTGAAGACGAAGCGGCTGGGCACCTTGTAATGCGCAAGGTGATCGCGGCACCATGCGCGCAGGGCGTCTTCCTCTACCTCCTGGCCGGAGGCAAGCTCGATGAAGGCGCAAGGCGTCTCGCCCCATTTCTCATGCGGCATGGCCACTACGGCGGCCACGCTGACCGCCGGGTGGCGATAGAGCGCTTCCTCCACTTCGATCGAGGATACATTCTCGCCGCCCGAGATGATGATGTCCTTGGACCTGTCTTTCAGCTGGATATAGCCATCTGGATGCACCACCCCCAGATCGCCCGAGTGAAACCAGCCGCCCTCGAAGGCGCGCTGCGTCGACTTCGGGTTGCGGAAATAGCCCTTCATCACGACATTGCCGCGAAACATCACCTCGCCCATGGTCGTGCCATCGCGGGGGACCGGGGTCATGGTGTCCGGGTCCATGACATCCAGCTGCTCAAGCGGCAGATAGCGCACGCCCTGGCGGGATTTGAGCGCGGCCTGCTCGCCCGGCGCCAGCTGCGACCAATCCGCGTGCCACTCGTTTACCACCGAGGGCCCGTAGGTTTCCGTCAGCCCGTAAAGATGCGTGACATCAAAGCCCGCCTCCTGCATCCGCGCCAGAACCGTTTCGGGCGGCGGGGCGGCAGCGGTGAAGAACTGCACCTTGCGGTCCAGCGAGCGCCGCACGTCCTCCGGGGCCTCGATCAGAAGGGACATGACGATAGGAGCGCCGCACAGGTGGGTCACGCCCTCGGATGCCAGCGCATTCCAGATCGGCTCGGCCCGGACCTGCCGCAGGCAGACATGGGTGCCGATGATGGCGGACATGGTCCAGGGAAAGCACCAGCCGTTGCAATGAAACATCGGCAGGGTCCAGAGATAGACCGCGTGTTTGGGCATCGAGGTGATCAGCGCGTTGCCCTGGGCCAGCAGATATGCGCCCCGATGGTGCGAGACCACGCCCTTGGCGTCGCCCGTGGTGCCGGAGGTGTAATTGATCGAGATCGCGTCCCACTCATCCTCGGGCATGAGCCAAGCGAACTCGGGATCGCCCTGTGCGACGAATGCATCGTAATCGACCGCCTCGGTGGGCTGGGCAGGGCCATCGAATTCGGGGTCTTCATACTGTATCAGCAGCGGGCGCACCTCGCTTAGGTTCAGCGCCTCCTGCATCAGCGGCATGAATTCACGGTCCACGATGACCACGCGTGCCATGGCATGGTCCAGCTGAAACGCGATGATCGCCGCGTCGAGCCGCGTGTTGATCGAGTGCAGGACCCCGCCGCACATCGGCACGCCGTAGTGGCATTCCAGCATCGCGGGCGTATTCGCCAGCATGGCCGATACCGTATCGCCCCGCCCGATGCCCTCAGCCGCCAGCGCCGAGGCCAGCTGCCTTGAGCGCGCGTAGAACTCGGCATAGCTGCGCCGCAATGGACCGTGCACCATGGCGGTGTGATCTGGAAAGACCTGCGCCGCCCGGTCAAGAAAGGTCAGCGGCGTCAGCGGCTGGTAATTCGCCGGATTTCGCTCAAGCCCCGCGTCATATGGATTGGGTGTCATCTGCTCACACGCGCTGAGCACAGGGCAGGGTATGGGGTGACTTCACTCAGTTTTCTCCTCGTCCAAAGCGCTCTCCCGTCACCGCAACCCAGCGGCGCGCGCGCTTCGGAACAGTCATAGCGCAGCCCGCGCCAGTGCGTGAACAGTTTCGCGACATTCCCCGCCCCGCCAGCGGCGGCATGGCACGGAAAACCGGGGCCAGCACGGCATCCGGCCCCGGCTTTCATCTTGGCGAGAATACTCAAATACCGTCGTCAGAGGTCGATCGGCTTCATCACTTCCGGCTCGATCACGTCGACACCGGGCAGGGCGGCCGCCATCGCCTCGGCCGATTGCTCGAGCACGTCAAAGGTGCGGTAGTGGCAGGGGATGACCGTCTTGAAGTCAAAGAACGTCTTGGCCGCATAGGCGGCGCGGCGCATGTCCATGGTGAAATGCCCGCCCGCGCAGAGGATGCCGATCTCGGGCGCGTGCAGGTCCTGAAAGACCTTCATGTCGGCCATCACATCCGTGTCGCCGCTGACATAGATGGTGCGGTCGCCACTCTCGATCATGTAGCCACATTCGCTACCCGGCACCTTGGGGCCGTCCTTGCCCGGAAAACTGCTGGAATGGGTGGCATGGACCATCGTTACGCGCACGCCGTCCAGATCGACGGTGCCGCCCTTGTTGAAGCCGATGGTCTCGATCCCCTCATGCTCGGCCCAGTGGTTCATCAGGTCGAACTGGCCGACAACCGGAACGTCCAGCTTGCGCGCGAGGCCGAGGGTATCGCTGGCATGGTCGAAATGCGCGTGGGTCAGCAGGATATGCGTGGCGCCGCGGGTGGCCTCCTCGTGCTTGTCCTCGGGCAGCATCGGGTTGCCGTTCAGCCATGGGTCGATCAGCAGCGTCTGTCCGCCCCATTCGATGCGAAACGAGCTGTGTCCAAGCCAGATGATCTTCATGATGTCCTCCTCATATCTGCTGCCATCACGCTAGCACAGCGCAGCCTACGCGCCAGAGGTTCCCTTGGCGGCGCTTGCACTGGGGCCGGGGCGGCGGTAAACGCAGGCAAAGCGCCCAGAGCCCAAGTTCAGACACCGAAGGATCGCCCCTATGTCCATCGACACCACCACCGCCGCCCGCGTGGCCAAACTGGCGCGGATCCGCGTCGAAGAGGACGCGCTGCCCGCCCTTGCGGATGAATTCAACACCATCCTCGGCTTTATCGAGCAGCTGGGCGAGGTCGATGTGGAGGGCGTCGAGCCGATGGTCTCGGTCACGCCCATGCGCCTGCCACGCCGCGCCGATGTGGTGACGGATGGCAACCAGCAAGACAAGATCCTGTCCAATGCGCCCGATGCGCGCGAAGGCTTCTTTGCCGTGCCGAAGGTGGTGGAATGATGGCCGATCTGAACACGCTGACCATAGCGGGTGCCCGCGACGCCCTGCGCAAGGGTGATGTGACCAGCGCCGAGCTGACCGAGGCGTGCCTGGGCGCGATCGAGGGCGCTTCCGCGCTTAATGCGTTCGTGCACAACACGCCCGACATCGCGCGCGAGATGGCCAGCGCTGCCGACGCGCGCCTCAAGGGCGGCGATGCCCCCCCGCTCTGCGGTATCCCGCTGGGGATCAAGGATCTTTTCTGCACCAAGGGTGTGGCCAGCCAGGCGGGTAGCGGCATCCTCAAAGGCTTTACCCCCGAATACGAATCGACCGTCACGCAGAACCTCTGGGATGCGGGTGCGGTCATGCTGGGCAAGCTCAACATGGACGAATTCGCCATGGGCTCGTCCAACGAGACCAGTGTTTATGGCGGTGCCGTGAACCCCTGGCGGCGCGGCAATGACGAGACGCAGCTCACGCCCGGCGGCTCCTCTGGCGGCTCGGCCAGCGCAGTGGCGGCGGATCTCTGCCTTGGTGCGACGGGCACGGATACGGGCGGCTCGATTCGCCAGCCCGCGGCCTTTACCGGCATCACGGGGATCAAGCCCACATACGGGCGCTGCTCGCGCTGGGGCGTCGTCGCCTTTGCCTCCAGCCTCGATCAGGCGGGGCCGATGACCAAGACGGTGCGGGATTCGGCCATCATGCTGGAGGCGATGTGCAGCCATGATCCCAAGGACAGCACCAGCGCCGATCTGCCGGTCCCCGATTTCGAGGCGATGCTGACCGGCGATATCAAGGGCAAGGTGATCGGGATTCCGCGTGAGTACCACATGGACGGCATGCCCGCCGAGATCGAGACCCTCTGGGAAGACGGACGCGCCATGCTCAAGGATGCGGGCGCCGAGATCCGCGATATCTCGCTGCCGCACACCAAATACGCGCTGCCCACCTATTACGTGATCGCGCCTGCCGAGGCGTCATCGAACCTCGCGCGGTATGACGGGGTGCGCTACGGCCACCGGGCCAAGCTGGCGCCGGGCGATGGCATCACCGAGATGTACGAGAAAACCCGCGCCGAAGGGTTCGGCGCCGAGGTGCAGCGCCGCGTCATGGTGGGCACCTATGTGCTCTCGGCAGGCTTCTACGACGCCTATTACAACCGCGCCCGCAAGGTGCGCACGCTGATCAAGCGCGACTTTGAGCAGGTATTCGACGATGGTGTCGATGCCATCCTGACGCCCGCGACGCCCAGTGCCGCTTTCGGCCTTGGCGAGATGGCAAGCGCGGACCCCGTGCAGATGTATCTCAACGATGTTTTCACCGTCACGGTGAACCTTGCCGGCCTGCCGGGCGTTTGTGTGCCAGCCGGGCAGAACGCCCAAGGGCTGCCGCTGGGCCTTCAGCTGATCGGGCGCCCGTGGGAAGAAGGCGATCTGCTGAATTGCGCCTATGCGCTCGAGCAGGCCGCCGGATTTGTGGCAAAGCCCGGCAAATGGTGGTAATCCCCGGCGGATATTGATCAGCCGGGCTGGACGAGGCGAAGTTTGACATGCGATATCTTTTGACAGGTGCGGCCCTTTTGGCGCTAGCCGCTTGCGGCACGTCCATTCCCGATAGCGGGCCGGACATGGGGGCAGGTGTCGGCTTCGGAAACTACGCCGAGTATCAGGCGCGGCAGGATGCGCAGCTTGCGGGCGAAACGTTGCCGGCGCCTGCGGCGGTTTCCTCGGCGCCGTTGGATGCCACGGGCAACGTTCGGGCGGGAAGTGAAGCAGATGACATCGCGGCCCAGACACGCGCGGCCCTCGGCACCGGCTCTGCGGATGCGTCCGCAAGATCGGCCATTGACGCCGCCCCCGGCAATCCCGCCCCGCCCATCACCAACAGCAACGGCATCTCCGTCGAGAACAATTTCGACGCTGTCAGTGCGCGCCGCTCGATCGAGGATGATGCCGCACGTGTCGCCGCGCAGCGCCAGCAATACCAAGTGGCTTCGGTCGAATCTTTGCCCAGTCGCTCGGGCGGTGAAGGCCCCAATATTGTGGCCTATGCGCTCAGCACCGATCACGCGCCGGGCACGCAGCTCTATCGCCGTGGTGGGCTGAACAAAGAGGCCAAGTTCGAGCGCGCCTGCGCGGGATATTCCGGCCCCGATCTGGCGCAGATCGATTTCCTGTCGCGCGGCGGGCCCGAGCGGGACCGCCTTGGCCTTGACCCCGATGGCGACGGCTATGCGTGCTCGTGGGATCCGCGCCCGTTCCGTAAGGCCGCTGGCAACTGATCCGCCCCGTGACGGGCACTGACGCACCGGGCGTTGAGGCCATCTGGCAACCGTCGCCCAATCGCGGAGCCCGCCGGGGCGGGATCACGCCCGACATCTTGCTGATCCATTTCACCAATATGGCCAGTGCCGAAGCGGCGGTGGCGCGTTTATGCGATCCGGCGGCAGAGGTGTCGGCCCATTACGTCATCGCCGAGGATGGCCGCCTATGGCAGCTGGTCGACGAGGCCGAGCGCGCCTGGCATGCGGGGCAGGGCAGCTGGGATGGGCGCGGAGACGTCAATTCCCGCTCGATCGGGATCGAACTGGCCAATCGCGGTATCCACCCCTTTCCCGAGCCGCAGATGCGCATGCTGGAGCGTCTGATGCCCGGCATTATGGCACGCTGGCATATCCGCCCCGAGCGGGTTATCGGCCATTCGGACATCGCCCCTGATCGCAAGGATGACCCCGGCCCGCATTTTGACTGGCGGCGGCTGGCGCTGCAGGGGCTGGCGGTCTGGCCCAAGGCAGGCGCCTTTGCACCGGCGGAGGCGTTCCGCAGCCTCGCGCAGCAAGTGGGGTACGGAGGCGAGCATAGTGATACCGATCTGCTGACCGCGCTGCGCCTGCGCTGGCGTCCCTGGGCGCGCGGGCCGCTCTCCGAAGGCGATATGGCGGTGCTTGCGGACATTGCAGCGCGCTTTGGCGTTGACCGGGGCGGCACGGGTGCTTAGGTGCCAAGTGCGCGGAGGGCCGGATGGCCGCTTTGACGGGTTTCGGCCTGTTGAGGAGGAAAGTCCGGACTCCACAAGGCAACGGTGCCGGGTAACGCCCGGCCGGGGTAACCCGAGGGAAAGCGCCACAGAAAACAAACCGCGTTCGTGTATTCGGGCGCAAGGGTGAAACGGTGGGGTAAGAGCCCACCGCGGGGCTGGCAACAGCACCGGCACGGCAAGCCCCACCGGGAGCAATGCCAAATAGGGACCGCGCGCGGGGCAGGTCGGCATCGCCGATACCGCCCGCAGGCACGTCTTGGCCCGGCGGTCCGGGTTGGCAGCCAAAGGGGCGGTGGCAACACCGTCTTTAGATGAATGGTCATCCAGGGGCGGGCTACGGCGCGCTCTGGACAGAATCCGGCTTACAGGCCCTCCGCGCATTCGGCCTTTGGTGGATTGAAATTCCTCGAGAAAGGCGGTCGTGCCCTCGTTTCATGCGACGGCGCTTAACGCGGGCCGAGTATGGGTATTTGGTCCAAGAAAAAACCGGGGCCGCATGCCGCCTATCTGCCCTTATGCGGTTGACTCGGGGGGCGGGACGAGTAAAAGGCAGGAAATTGAATTACCGGCAGCGGCGCTGCCCGGCGCAGGAGATGACAAATGGCGAAGCCGACCACAATCAAGATCCGCCTGAATTCGACCGCGGGCACGGGCCACTTCTATGTGACCAAGAAGAACGCCCGCACGATGACGGAAAAGATGGCGATCAAAAAATACGATCCCGTCGTGCGCAAGCATGTCGAGTACAAGGAAGGCAAGATCAAGTAACGATCTGCCCATCTGACGAGATTGAAAAAGCCGCGCTGGTTCAGCGCGGCTTTTTCATGCCGTGTCATGCTCGAGGCGTTCTGTCGTGCCCCGTGATTGCGCGAGGATCAGAGGAGAGATCATCTGTGGGCCACAACTCCTACATCATCTGTACGACGCCGCGCAGTGGCAGCACGCTGCTATGCAGCCTGCTGTCGGCGACGGGATGCAGCGGTAAGCCGGATTCGCACTTTCACGAGCCCTCTTCGGACGCGTGGCTGGCAGACTTTGACCTGGTGCGGTCTGACTATGCCTCTGACCCAGATGCTCTCGCGGCTGCTGTCGATGCGGCAAAGGCGCGGGGACGGGGCGCTACAAATATCTTCGGGCTGAGGCTTCAGCAGAGCAGTTTTGACTTTTTAATGAACCAACTTGGAGTCATTTGTCCGCGAGCAGTAGATGATCGTGAACGGATCGAGGCGGCTTTTGGGCCCACGCTTTATATCCATCTGACGCGTGCTGACCTGCTGGATCAGGCGGTTTCCTACGTCAGGGCGCAGCAGACTGGCCTTTGGCATCGTGCACCCGACGGGCGCGAGCTTGAGCGGTTGGCCCCGCCCGCGCGCGCCTCATATGATCGCGACGCTATTTCGGCGCAGCTGGATGCGCTGCGGATTGCCAATGCCGCGTGGGAACGGTGGTTTGAGCGCGAAGGTCTCATACCGCTGCACCTGACATACGAAGGCCTGGCTGCAGATCCTCAGGGCACTTTGGCGCTCATACTGGCGCGGCTGGGACTGGATCTGAAAGCGGCCGTGGGTGTGCAGCCGGGCGTCGCTAGGCTGGCAGATGAAGTTAGCCGGGACTGGAAGGCGCGTTTCATGGCCGAAAGAGAGGGCGGGTGGCTCTGATGAGCACGAAAAAGGCCGCCCGTTGGGGCGGCCTCGATCTTGGGTTCTGTATAGCAAGAGCTACTCGCGGTTGCCCATCAGTTGCAGCAGGAACATGAACATGTTGATGAAGTCGAGATAGAGGCGAAGGGCGCCCATGATCGCCGACTTGCCCAGCCATTCGCTGTCGCCGTGATGCGCGTGGGCCAGATACTCGTTCTTGATCGACTGCGTGTCATAAGCCGTCAGACCCGCAAAGATCAGGACACCGATGATCGAGATCGCGAACATGATCGCCGGCGAGCCGAGGAAGATGTTGATGATCGACGCCACGATCAGGCCAATCACACCCATGATCAGGAAGCTGCCCCAACCGGAAATGTCCTTCTTGGTCGTGTAGCCCCACAGGGACAGACCGGCGAAGGCGATGGACGTGGTCAGGAAGACCTGCGCGATCGAGAAATCGGTGAAGATAATGAAGATATAGCTGATCGAGACGCCCATGACGGCCGCGAACGCGTAAAAGAACAGCTGCGCGGCGGCTGCCGACAGCTTGTTGATGACGGCGCCGAAGGCGAAAACCATGATGAGCGGCGCGAACATGACGATCCAGCGGGTGATCCCGGTGAACAGCGTCTCCATCATGTAGGCGTTGTTGCCCACGGCCCAGGCCGTCAGGAAGGTCAGCAACATGCCCACGGACATCGTGCCGTAGACCTTGTTCATATGGGCGCGAAGACCCTCGTCGATCGCGGCCGTGCGGGTTCCGCCCGCGGTCCGGATCGTATTGTATTCAGCCATTTAAGCCTCCGTGTTGCATAAGCTGGACCCCTGTCTGGGGGCTTTGCAGACAATATCGGGGGCCGGGGGCATGTTTTCAAGGTTTTTCGGTCAGGGATTTGCACATACCGCCGGGCGGATTGCCGCGGCGGCATGTGCCATACCGTTTTGGGCTTAGCAACGGCCCCGCGCGCGCCATGTCTGCGGGATGTCCCAGAAGGCGCGCCGCGCCTCGCGGCGGGCCTCGGCGGGGGTGAGGCCGATATCGGACAGCGCGGCGTCATTCAATGCAGCGAGGGCACGGCGCGAGCGGGACAGCGCAATCAGCGAGCCGAGGCGCAGAGGGCGCAGGGCAGTGGCGGGACGGGAATGAATGAGCGTGGTCATGATGCGTAGCCTTTCAATATGTGATATGTCAGCGGCAATACATTTCGCCTGTTGATGCTTATGCCGAGCTATGATCAATATTGGAAATGAATGTTTTTGAGGAAACACATCATGGATGGTGATGGATGAGAAATCTCGACATGACGACGTTGCGCTCCTTCGTGGCGGTGGCCGATCAGGGCGGCGTGACGCGCGCGGCGCAGATACTGAACCTCACGCAATCCGCCGTCTCGATGCAGCTCAAACGGCTGGAGGATCTGCTGGGCCTCGGCTTGCTCGATCGTAGCGGCCGGCGCATCGCGTTAACCCCCGCGGGCGAGCAGATGCTGGGTTATGCGCGCCGCCTTGTTGCGCTGAATGACGAGGTGGTGGGCCGCCTTACCGATCAGGTCTGGGAGGGTGAGGTCACCTTCGGCGTGCCGCATGACATTATTCATCCGGTGATTCCCCGCGTGCTCAAGCAGTTCAACGCTGCTTTTCCGCGTGTGCGGGTGCATCTCAGCTCGCTCTATTCCAGCCTGCTGATGGAATCGCATGGCAAGGGCGAGATCGACCTGATCCTGACCACGGAAACGGTGCTGGGCCCGGGCGGCGAGACGCTGAGCGAGGTGCCCCTGCGGTTCTACTGCGCAAAAGGCGGCACCGCGTGGAAGCAGCGCCCCCTGCGGATCGCGACCTGCCGCAACTGCCTCTTTCGCCCCAAGGCGATCCGCCTGCTGGAGGAGGCCGGTATCGACTGGGAAAGCGCGATCGATTCGGACTCCGATGGTGCGATCGAGGCGACTATCAGCGCCGATCTGGCCGTGACCGCCATGCTGGAGGGCACGGCCCCCCATCTGCTCGAGGCGGTGCCGCAGGCGGCGGGGCTGCCGGATCTGGGGCTGCAGAAGATCAACATGTATGGCGCGGCAACGCCGCGGAGCGAGTTGGTGACGCAACTGGCCGCAGTGGTGCGCCAAGGGTTCGGCGCAAACCTTCTGGCAGCGGCCTCCTGAGAGGTCACGCCATCTGGATCACGACCTTGCCCGTGGATTTGCGCGCACGCAGCAGTTCCAGAGCCTCGGCGGCGCGCTCCAGCGGGTAGAGGTGATGCGCCTGCGGGGCGATTCGTCCCTCGGCGGTCCAGTCCAGCAACTCTTTCAGCGACGCGGTCAGGATATCGGGTGCGAATTTAAGATAGCCGCCCCAGTAGAGGCCCATGACCGTCAGGTTCTTGACCAGCAGGTGATTGGCCGGGATCTGGGGCACGTCGCCGCTGGCGAATCCGATGGTGAGGATGCGCGCTTCCGGGCGGCAGGCGCGGAAGGCGGCGGTGAACTGATCGCCGCCGACAGGGTCATAAACCACATTGACCCCGCCCAGATCCTTGACTTTCGCCCGGATGTCATCTGTGTCGCTGTCAATCAGGTGATGCGCCCCGGCGGCGCGGGCCGCCGCCAGCTTGTCCGCGCCGCGGGCGCAGGCGATGACGCGGGCGCCCATGGCGGTGCCGATCTCGACCGCAGTCAGGCCCACACCGCCCGCCGCACCCAGCACCAGCAGCGTCTCGCCCTCGGCCAGCTTTGCGCGGTGCGCCAGCGCCAGATGCGAAGTGCCATAGGCGATCTGGAATGCGGCGGCGGCCTCATGCGTCATGGTGTCCGGCAGGACCACGGCGCGCGCGGCGTCAAAGCAGCCATATTCGGCCAGCCCGCCTTGGCCGCCATAGACAGCCACGCGAGTGCCCGGCGCGGGGCCCGTCACGCCATCTCCCAGCGCGTCGACCACGCCTGAAACCTCAAGGCCCAGGGTGAAGGGTACGTCAGGCGTGTCCTGATAACGCCCGCTCATCATCAGCAGGTCGGCAAAGTTGAGACCGCAGGCATGGATGCGCACAGCGATCTGGCCGGGGCCGGGCTGCGGCCTCTCGCAGGTCTCGAGTGCGGGCGGCGTATCATGCGAGATGACGCGAAAGGCGCGCATGATGGCCATGGCGGGTATCCTTTGATCAAGCAAAACGGGAAAACACGGCAAGCTCGGCCCTGTGCGCCAAGAGCGTATCGGAGATTGCGCGCTTCTGTCAATTTGTTCACAGAACGGAGACAGTGACACGCTACCGCTTAAATTGATTAAATTTTGATCAAACATCTTCACGCGTATAAAAATTCTTGTATCTTTGCGTCTTGATGTTAATCTTTCGCAGGTATCAGACGTTGTGTTTCTAGCGGGATGCAGCCACGCGGACCTGCTCATTCGATGCTTGGGCGCTCGCTGGTCATCCACTTTTAAAAGGATTTAAAAGATGCCTCATCCCGTTGATGTTCATGTCGGAAAACGAATTCGCCATCGCCGTTGGCTGGTCGGAATGACACAGCAGCAATTGGCGGAAAGCGTCGGGATCAAGTTCCAGCAGATCCAGAAATACGAGACGGGTGCGAACCGCGTAAGCGCCTCGCGTCTTTGGGATATCGCAGCGTCGATGGACGTCAACATTGCCTTTTTCTTTGAGGGGGTGGATGCCGCGCAGACTTCCGATGCCGCGCAGGCCACGTCCCGCACGGGTCCGGCGGACCTTCTGGGCGACAAGGAAGCGCTGGACCTGGTGCGCTCCTACTATGCCATCCCCGAAAATCAGCGTCGCCGCCTCTTTGATCTGGCACGCGTGCTCAGCGACGTCGCCTGACACAGCTGATCTCCGACAGCAGTGCTTGTGACGCGCGGCCCTTGCGCCTATTGCTGCGGCAGTGAGGCGGGACAAGGGCGGCGCGATGCAGGACCAGCAGGGGAACAGCCAGATCATCAGCGCGGCCCATGCCGCAGCCGATGCGGCGCGGCGGGCGATTTTGCCGTATTTTCGCCTCTCCGATCTTGGCGCGGAGGACAAGTACCTGCCCGGTGCACGCAGCGAGGGCGTTTACGACCCGGTGACCGCCGCCGACCGCGCCGCCGAGCGTGAGATGCGGCAGGTCCTGTCACAGCTACGTCCGGATGACGCAATCCTTGGCGAAGAGTTTGGCCGGAGCGATGGGACCAGCGGGCTGACTTGGGTGCTGGACCCGATCGACGGCACGCGCGGATTTCTGGCGGGCACCCCCACATGGGGGGTATTGATTGCGGCCTGCAACGCAGACGGGCCCATCTATGGACTGATCGACCAGCCCTACATCGGCGAGCGTTTCGAGGGGGGGCTTGCCCGCGCCTCCATGACCGGCCCCATGGGTCCGCGGGATCTGCGCACCCGGCCGGCACGCCCGTTGGGGCAATCCACCGTGATGACGACATTTCCTTCCATCGGGACGCCGGAGGAGGGAGCGGCCTTCGCCGACCTGGCTGCGGCGGCGCGCATGGTGCGCTATGGTTACGATTGCTATGCCTATGCGCTTCTGGCAATGGGCCAGGTCGATCTGGTGGTGGAGGCGGGACTCAATCCCTATGATGTTTGCGCGCCCATTGCTGTGATCGAGGCGGCGGGTGGCTTGGTCACAGGCTGGCAGGGCGAGCCTGCGCACGGGGGCGGGCGTGTGGTCGCCGCGGCCAATGCCGAGCAGCACGGGGCGGCACTGGAAATCCTCGGGCGCGTGGCGTGATCGCACCATTTTGCATGTGTGGTGGCTGTGTTGTGACTCCTCGCTGGCGGGAGTGCAGCGAGAGCGTTAACGTCCCCGCGAATTGCCCTTGCACCCGGAGCTGCCCCGATGCGCCAGATCCTCGCCTCCTGCCTCGCCCTCATCATGACCGTGCCGCTGCCCGCACTCAGCGCCGAAAATGTAAGCGCGTCGGCCAAACCCACCGTGGCGGATATTCGCGCGCGCAACGGCCTGTCCGCACTTGAGATCAGCCCGGCACTTGGCCGGGCCGCTGCTGCCCATGCAGACGACATGGCCGCCAACGGGTTTTTCAGCCATACGGGCTCCAATGGGTCCGGCATCGGCGACCGCGCCCATTCGGCGGGGTACGGCTATTGCTTCATCGCCGAGAATATTGCCAAGGGCCAGGGCAGCCTGTCGCAAGTCATAGAGGGCTGGATGGGCTCTTCGGGCCACCGCCGCAATATTCTGAGCGAGGGGGCGCGTGAGTTCGCCGTGGCGCGCGGCGCGGGCGATGTTTGGGTGATGGTTCTCGGGCGGCCCGGCTGCTGACGGCATATTAACAGCACCCCTCAAGTCATTCACCCACCAAAGAATTTTGGCTTCAACTTCAGAAGGGTTTCGCAAATCTGCGAGGTCAGGCTCTGCGCCAGGCCCAGCGCCTCCTGATGGGCGCCATAGCCCTTTGTGACCGCGGCCTCGATGGTCGAGGATTGGACGAGCGATGCGACAAGCTCGGGGTGGCGCGCGGCATAGCCTTCGCCAAACCGGGCGTCGATGGCCGTGACGGCATCGCCCAGATGGCGCGCGGCGGCTGGGGTATCTTGCATGGAATATCTCTCCTCTTTGGCTCTGTCACCTAGCGCAGGCGGCGATGCTGGCGAGCGGCATGCGCTCCTCTTTTCCGCCGCCGCCCGGCGCAGCATCGGATTGTTTTTCACGCGGCCCCCGTCTACACCTGCGCAATGATATTGCGGCGATGCAGCGAGAGGGCCCCATGAGCGAGAATGATCAGATCCCGGATGCCCCTCTCGCCGACGAGGATCGCAGCGACGACGCCTACGAGCTGGATCGCAACGCGGTAGCGCGGATCATTCACGCCGTCGATAATGACGACCGCACCCAGCTGATCGAAGAGATGGAGCCGCTTCACCCGGCGGACATCGCCGACTTGCTGGAGCAGATCAGCGCCTTTGACCGGCGCCGGGTTATTGCGCTCTACGGGGACGAATTCGACGGAGACATCCTGTCGGAGCTGGACGAGTCTATCCGCGAGGAAGTGCTGGGTTATCTCAGCCCCGAGGTCTTGGCCGACGCCGTGCGCGAGCTGGACAGCGACGACGTGGTCGATCTGGTCGAGGATCTTGAGGATCACCAGCAGAACGCCATTCTGGAGGTGCTGGAAGACAGTGATCGCATCGCGGTGCGCCAGTCGCTGACCTACCCCGAATACTCCGCCGGCCGACTAATGCAGCGCGAGGTCGTCATGGCCCCCGAGCATTGGAATGTCGGTGAAGCCATTGATTACATGCGAAACCAGCAAGAGTTGCCCGAGCAATTCTATCATATCATTCTTGTCGATCCCAAGCTGCATCCGGTCGGTAACGTGACTTTGGGCAAGCTGATGGCGTCGCGCCGCGAAGTCATGCTGAGCTCTCTGGTCGAGGACACGTTTCATGTCATTCCTGTGGCGCAGGACGAGGGCGACGTGGCTTACGCGTTCAACCAGTATCACCTGATTTCCGCCCCCGTCGTGGACGATAACGACCGCCTTGTGGGCGTCATCACCATCGACGACGCGATGGCCGTGCTGGACGATGAACACGAGGAAGACATCCTGCGCCTCGCCGGTGTGGACGAAGAAAGCTCGCTGTCGGATTCGGTCGTGGCAACGGCGCGGCGGCGTTTGCCATGGTTGGTCGTCAATCTGGTGACAGCAAATCTGGCGGCGCTGGTGATCGCGCAATTCGACGAGACGATCGCCAAGTTCGTCGCGCTGGCCATTCTCATGCCGATCGTCGCGTCGATGGGCGGAAATGCAGGAACCCAGGTGCTCACTGTTTCAGTGCGGGCTCTGGCGGCGCGGGATCTGACGTCGTCGAACGCACTGCGCGTGGTGCGGCGCGAGGTGCTGGTGGGCCTGATCAACGGAGCGGTATTCGCGATGCTGATGGGAGTCATGGGGTATATCTACTTTGGCTCACCTGTGCTGGGATATGTGATTGCGGCGGCGATGATCATCAACCTGACCGTCGCTGGCCTTGTCGGAACTTTGGTGCCGCTGACGCTGGACCGGTATGGGATCGACCCGGCGCTTGCTTCGGGCACGTTTGTGACGACCATGACGGACGTTGTCGGCTTTCTAGCGTTTCTTGGGCTTGCCACGATATTTCTGTTATGACGGATCTGGCACGGATCAAGGCGGCAGCCCGCAAGGCCGCATTTGCCCGCAGGAAGGCCGCGCATGAGGCCTGTACCGGGATTGGTGCGGGTCGGCTGAGTGAGGTACTGGCGGGTTACCGCGGCGTGCCGCTGGCCGGATACATGCCCATTCGTACCGAGATCGACCCGCTGCCGGCGATGGAAGAGGCGGCGGCCCATGGCCCCGTGGGCGTGCCGGTGATCACTGCCGCGGGGGCGCCGCTGGTCTTTTCGCGCTGGACGCCCGGCTGCGCAATGAAGGACGGCCCCTTTGGCGCACGCGTCCCCGAGGTCGAGGCGCTGATCACGCCACAGATCCTGATCGTGCCACTGGTCGCGTTTGACCGCGCAGGCGGGCGGCTTGGCTATGGCGGCGGTTTCTACGACCGCACGCTCGAGCGGCTGCGCGCCAGCGGTGCGGCATTGGCCATCGGGTACGCTTATGCCGCGCAAGAGGCTGAGGAACTGCCGCTGGAGGACACCGATCAGCCGCTGGACATGATCGTGACCGAGGCCGAGATTATCGAGTTTGCGAACCTATAGGCCTGCGGCGACCGGTGGCCTGATTGCAGCCCAAAGCGCGCTCGGCGGGGATATTTTTGGCAAAAAGGATCGGGTCCGTTGCCCGCTAGCGGGTAAGCGTGCGCATACCCCGGTCCAGCCCTTCCAGCGTCATAGGCACCATGCGCCCGTCGAAGATCTGCGTGATCATCTGCGTGGATTGCGTGTACCGCCAATGCGCCTCGGGCACAGGATTGATCCAGAGGTTCGATGCCCATTGCGTGCGGGCACGGTTCAGCCAGGCTTCCCCGGACTCCGCGTTCCAATGCTCGTTCGCGCCGCCGGGATAGACGATTTCATAGGGGGACATCGCAGCGTCGCCAACAAAGATGCAGCGGTAATCGGAGCCATAGGTGTTGAGGATCTCCTGCGTCGCGATCTGCTCGCTCCACCGGCGGCGGTTGTCGCGCCAGACGCCCTCATAGAGGCAATTATGGAAGTAGAAATACTCCAGCTGGCGAAACTCGGCGCGGGCAGCCGAGAAGAGTTCTTCGACCAGCTTGATATGTGGATCCATCGAGCCGCCGACATCGAGAAAGAGCAGCACCTTCACGGCGTTGCGGCGCTCGGGACGCGTCTGGACGTCGAGATAGCCCTTCTGCGCGGTCGAGCGGATCGTGCCCGAAAGGTCAAGCTCGTCATGGGCGCCGTCGCGGGCCCATTGACGCAGGCGGCGCAGGGCGATCTTGATATTGCGCGTGCCCAGCTGCACATCGCCGTCGAGATTGGCGAACTCGCGGCGGTCCCAGACCTTGACCGCGCGCTGATGGCGCGACTTGTCCTGCCCGATGCGGATGCCCTCGGGGTTGTATCCATACGCGCCGAAGGGCGAGGTGCCGGCCGTGCCGATCCACTTGCTGCCGCCCTGGTGGCGGCCTTCCTGCTCGGCGAGGCGCTGTTTCAGCGTCTCCATGAGCGCGTCGAGCCCGCCAAGCGCCTCGATCTCGGCGCGCTCCTCGGGGGTCAGGTGCTTCTCGGCCATCTTGCGCAGCCAGTTCTCGGGCAGGTCGACCGCGTTCAGCACGTCCTCGGCGCTGATCTGGCTCAGTCCGCCGAAGGCGGTGGAAAAGGCGCGATCGAATCGGTCGATATGCCGCTCGTCCTTCACCATCGACGCGCGGGCGAGATAGTAGAAGCCGGTCACGTCATAGGTGACAAGGCCCGCCCCAACCCCTTCGAGAAAAGTCAGATACTCGCGCAGCGATACCGGCAGGCCAGCCTCGCGAAGCGCGTTGAAAAAGGGGAGGAACATCGCGGCCCCCTACAGGGCGGCGCGGTGGATGAAGATTGTCACGAAAAGAGCGGCGAGCGCAAAAACAAGCGCATAGACGAAGGCATATTGCAGGATATCGGCCATGCGCCCCTTGCGGCGCCGGGCCATCAGGCTGCCTGCGATTGCGCCCACGATGGCCGCGATAATGACGATCATAACCTGTCCGTTCCTACCCTTTGAGCGGGTTGAGCGCCGATACCTCGCGCAGTTTCGCACGCACGGCCCAATCCGCGCCGTATCCGTAACGCGCCCAGCCAAGGCTGTCCATACGCACCTGCCGTCCCTCCGAGACACGCCCCGACAGCTCCAGCGCTTCGGCGCGCATCATCATGAGCTGCGCCAGGAGGGCCGCATTCTCGTGACGTTCGGCGATGGCGATCTGCGGCAAGAGGATGGCCAGTGCATCGTCGCCGCGCGCTTGGGTGATGGCAAAGGCTGCCAGTTGCGCGGAAGAATGGGCACGGTGAAGCGCCATTACCGGCGCACGGCGGTAATAGGCATCGGCGGCGGCAAACTGGGTTTGTGCGTAGGCCGGGTCGGTGCTTTGGGCGATGCGGCCGACGGCATAATGGCTGAAGGCGCGGCGATGGTCGGTCAGGCCACTCGTCTCGGCAATGCGGAGCGCCGTTTCTGCGGCCGCGCGCCGCTGCGCATTCGTGGCACCCGGACCAAGCGCCGTCTGAATGGCGCGCACCCAGGCGCGCGGCGTGGTTGCGAGGGGGCGCGAGGCGATCCGCTCGCCGCCCGGATTCAGCCGGGCAAGGATGGCTGGGATGCGCGCGGCGACCTCGCGGCGGGGCATGCCCGAGCGCAGCTCGGGCGCATAGAAGGCGCGCAGAATCAGCATGTCGAACCCGGTCAGGACCGTGTGTACATTGTCGTCGTTGAAAATCGAATCGGGCAGACGGTAGAGGTCATTCAGCGGCCCGAGCGCCTGCGACAGCTCCTCGTGAAGGCAGTCGCGCACTTCTTGAGGGCTGGAATCATTCGGCACGAAGATGGCGACCTTGCGCCGGGTCTCAAGGTTGCTCCAGGCGGTCTGGCGGCTGCGCTTGGCGGTGCGGTACTCGGCCAAGGTCGAGATGTTGGGCGCGACGAAACAGGCCGCCTGCGGTAGCGCGCGGCGGATATCGTCCTGGCTGACCGCCTCGATCGTGATATTGGCGGGGCCAGAAACCTGCGTGATCTTGATGCCAGCCTCCGAGCGCAACCGGAGCAACAGGCGCGACAGATCTGATTGCAGTGTGGCGGAAGGCGCGCCAGTGACCGCAACGGTGATCGGCTCTTCGAACCGGCTGAGCACGGACAAATCACGGCCCGACTCGAGACGCAGCGCCAAGTCCATGAAATCGCGCGCGATATCCACGTTAGAGCGCGTCGGCGCACTGGGCTGGGGCAGCGAGAACATCTTGAGTCCGTGCATGCCGCCCAGATCGGGTGTGGCCGCGCGCGAGGCGACATCGCCCGATGTGCCAGGCACGCAGGCCCCCAGCATCAGGCAGATAGGCAGGATCA
Organism: Roseovarius maritimus; assembly: GCF_043355895.2. Classification (NCBI taxonomy): domain Bacteria; kingdom Pseudomonadati; phylum Pseudomonadota; class Alphaproteobacteria; order Rhodobacterales; family Roseobacteraceae; genus Roseovarius; species Roseovarius maritimus. Next base: position 123,119 of record NZ_JBHFPF020000002.1, on the reverse strand, counting down.
TTTGGCGCATGAACGTTCCCTCAGGCGGAGCGGACAACAAAGCCCTCCGGCGCCGCAATGGCATCGAAGAGCATGGCCCGCCGTCCACAGCGGCCCTGGGCAAAGGCTCGGGTCTCATGTTGTCCGGTATAAGGAGCATTTGAGACTTTTTTGCGGCATAGGGCGTCGCTCCCTTCGTCGAATAGGGGCGGGCGCGTGGCCCGTGGTCATCCCCCGCGGCGTGCCATGAAGGCCAAACGCTCGAACAGATGCACGTCCTGCTCGTTCTTCAGCAGCGCGCCATGAAGCCGTGGCAGGGCGTCCGCGCCATTGCGCCTGAGATCCTCGGGCGCCAGATCCTCGGCCAGAAGCAGCTTGAGCCAATCCAGCACTTCGGAGGTCGAGGGCTTTTTCTTGAGGCCCTGTTGGTCCCGGATCTCGTAGAATTGCGTCAGCGCGGTGGTCAGCAGCGCATCCTTGATGCCCGGATGGTGTACTTCGACGATCCGGCGCATCGTCTCCATATCCGGAAAGCGGATATAGTGGAAAAAGCAGCGGCGCAGGAACGCGTCGGGCAATTCCTTTTCGTTGTTCGAGGTGATTATGACGATGGGGCGCTGCCTGGCCCGGATCGTCTCGCCCGTCTCGTAGACGTGAAACTCCATCTGGTCGAGCTCCTGAAGCAGATCATTCGGGAACTCGATATCCGCCTTGTCGATTTCGTCGATCAGAAGAACGACACGGCCCTCGGCGGCAAATGCCTGCCACAGCTTGCCGGGGCGGATGTAATTGGTGATGTCATGGACGCGCGCATCGCCCAACTGGCTATCGCGGAGGCGCGAGACGGCGTCATACTCGTAAAGGCCCTGATGGGCGCGGGTCGTGGATTTGACGTTCCATTCGATCATCGGCAAACCAAGCGCCGAGGCTACCTGTCGGGCCAGTTCGGTTTTGCCGGTGCCCGGCTCGCCCTTGACCAGCAGGGGCCGTTCGAGCGCGACAGCGGCATTCACCGCCACCGTCAGGTCCTCGGTGGCGACGTAACTGTCCGTTCCTTCGAATTTCATAATGCTTTCAAACCTTTTCACGGCAGAGTTCACTGAGATCGAGGCAGACCATAGCTTGAGGGCTCCATTCGTTCAATGCGGCCTGAATTCGTGTAGTGACAAGAGCCGCCGGTTGCAGTAAACGCAGGCCGAGGGGGAGCCAGATGACACAGCATCCTGACGCCTTGGACCTTGAAAATAAAGAGGATCAACGCTTGAAAGCCGAAGTTTTCCTGCCCGACGATTACCGGCCCGTCGAAGACGAGCCTTTCATGAATGAGCGCCAACAAGAATATTTCCGTCGCAAGTTGATGGATTGGCGCGAAGATCTGCTGGCCGGCAGTCGTGACACGATCGAGGCGCTTCAGGACGGCACCCGTGCCATCCCGGACGTCGCTGACCGCGCCAGCGAAGAGACGGATCGCGCACTGGAGTTGCGCACCCGCGATCGCCAGCGCAAGCTGGTCGCCAAGATCGACCAGGCGCTGCGCCGCCTCGACGAGGGCGAGTTCGGCTATTGCCAGATGACCGGCGATCCGATCAGCCTCAAGCGGCTGGACGCGCGCCCCATCGCCACCATGACCCTTGAGGCGCAAGAGCGTCACGAGCGCCGCGAAAAGGTACACCGCGACGATTGATCGCTGGGCAGACGCGAGAGATTTCAGACGCCGGGGCTTTCGCTCCGGCGTTTTTCGTATGATCTAGGGGCATGGATATGCAGGGTCTCACCATCGCGATCGTCGGCGCGGGCATCGGCGGGCTGGCCGTCGCACGCGCCTGTGCGCTACGCGGCGCGCGCGTCACGGTGCATGAGCAGGCGAGCGAGATTGCCGAGGTGGGCGCAGGTCTGCAGACTTCGCCCAACGGGTTCGCCGTTCTGCGTGCCCTTGGGTTGGGCGACGCGGTGCGTAGCGCCGGGGTGCAGGGTAACACTGTGGCCCTGCATGACTATCGGCGGGGGCAGGTGGTGCGGCTGGATCTGACGCAGCTGGCATCGCGCGATTACTGGTTCCTGCACCGCGCCGACCTGATCGAAATCCTCCACAAGGGCGCATTGGACGCGGGCGTGCAAATTTCCTTGTGCGCGCGAGTGACGGACCCCGCCGCGCTGGACGCGGATCTGGTGATTGGTGCAGATGGGCTGCATTCGATCGTGCGGCGGGCGCTGAACGGCACGCTCGCGCCATTTTTCACCCGACAGGTCGCGTGGCGCGCGGTGGTGCCGCATGATGGCAGCCGAGCGCATGAGGCGCGCGTTCATATGGCGCCGCACCGGCATCTGGTCAGCTATCCGCTGCGCGGCGGCACCGAGCTGAACCTTGTTGCCATCGAGGAGCGCGCCGGCTGGTCCGAGGAAAGCTGGAGCGCGGCGGGCGATCCGGGCGAGCTGCGCGCGCGCTTTGCCGATTTCGGCGCCAATGCGCAAGCCATGCTGACCAAGGTCGAGAGCGTCGGCAAATGGGGCCTCTTCCGCCATCCCGTGGCGCCGGTCTGGGGGCAGGGACGGTTTGCCATTCTGGGCGATGCCGCGCACCCCACGCTGCCCTTCATGGCGCAAGGCGCGTCCCTTGCGCTGGAGGATGCCTGGGTGCTGGCCGCGTCCCTCGATGATGCGCCGGACCTGCCTGCCGCGCTTGGCGCCTATCAGGCGGCCCGGCAGGACAGGGCGCGCCGTGTGGTCGAGGCGGCCAATGGAAATGCCTGGAAATATCATATTACTTTCAAGCCACTACGTGTCGCAGCTCATCTATCGCTTAAGCTGGGAAGTGCCCTTGCGCCGCGCCGCATGATGGGTCAGTTTGACTGGATCTACGGCCATGACGTGACCGGCGGCGCGCCTCCGCTCAGCTCTTCTTGAGAGGGCGACCGTAGAGCTCCATCTTGTGCCCCTTCAGCTTGTAGCCGAGGCGGGCCGCAATCTTTTCCTGCAGGCGCTCGATCTCGGGGTCGAAGAACTCGATGACATCGCCGGTCTCGAGGTCGATCAGGTGGTCGTGATGGCCCCGCTCGGCATCTTCATAGCGCGCGCGGCCATCGCCGAATTCCAGCTTGTCCAGAATGCCGCTTTCCTCAAACAGCTTGACGGTGCGGTAGACCGTCGCGATGGAAATCTTGGGGTCGCGCGCCGCAGCGCGGGCGTAAAGCTCATCGACATCGGGGTGGTCATCGGCCTCTTCGAGAACGGCGGCGATGATGCGCCTCTGGCCGGTCATGCGCAGTCCGCGTGCCTCGCAGCGGTCGGTAATGGTGTCGGTCATGGGGCTATCCGCGTGGCTCTCGTGACCTCTTTGTTAGCGCGGGGCGCTTTCGATTTCCACCGCTCATGGCCTTTCCGTGCGGCAAAGGTTGACTTTCGCGCAGGCCGCGTCCATTTAGCCCTCAACGACATTTCCTGCCGCGTGAGCAGCCGGGCCGCCCGCATGGCCGCCCCCAGTGAACGAAATGCCGCGAACTTGATCCCAATATCACGCGTGGGGCCAGCCGCCGGATCGGCGCGACGGGCAATTCCGCCTGTGCGTCAGGGCCTTGGCGGAACCACCGCAGGGGCAGGCAGGACGCCGCTCCGACGCACGGGCCTTTTGCGCCCGGAAAACGGCATGGGGCACTCCCATGTCCGAAAGGATAAGATTTGAACCTATTCGAAGAAATGGGCCTTCCGCCCGTATTGGTCCGCAAGCTGGGCAATATGGGCATCACCGAGCCCACCCCGATCCAGACCCACGCGATTCCCTACGCGCTGGACGGCAATGACGTCATGGGCCTTGCCCAGACGGGCACGGGCAAGACGGCGGCCTTTGGCCTGCCGCTGATCGCGCAGATGATGGAAAACGACGAGCGGCCCAAGCCGCGCACCGCGACCAGCCTGATCCTCGCGCCGACGCGCGAGCTGGCCAACCAGATCCGCGAGACACTGCTGCCGCTGGTCAAGGACACGCCAATGAAGATCAATGTGGTCGTCGGCGGCGCCTCGATCAATCCGCAGATCAACCGTCTTGAGAAGGGCACGCATATCCTGGTGGCAACGCCGGGCCGTCTGTTGGACCTGATCGACCGCCGTGCCATCCGTCTAGATGCAACGCGCTTTCTGGTGCTGGACGAGGCGGACCAGATGCTGGACATGGGTTTCATCCATGATCTGCGCAAGATTGCCTCTTTGCTGGCCAAAGAGCGTCAGACGATGCTCTTTTCCGCGACCATGCCCAAGCAGATGGAAGAGATCGCAGGCAGCTACCTGACCCATCCCAAGAAGGTGCAAGTCAGCCCGCCGGGCAAGGCCGCCGACAAGGTGACCCAAGCGGTTCATTTCATCGCCAAGGCCGAAAAGCCCAACCTGCTGGTCGAGCTTCTGGGCAAACACAAGGGCGAATTGGCGCTGGTCTTTGGCCGCACCAAGCATGGCTCGGACAAGCTGGCACGCAAGCTTGAAAGCGCTGGTTTCTCCGTGGCCGCGATCCATGGCAACAAGAGCCAGGGTCAGCGGGAGCGTGCGCTGAAAGCGTTCCGCGACGGGCAGGTCAAGGTGCTGGTGGCGACGGATGTCGCCGCCCGCGGCCTCGATATCCCGGACGTCAAGCATGTCTATAATTTCGACCTGCCCAACGTGCCCGAGAACTACGTTCACCGCATCGGTCGCACGGCCCGCGCCGGCAAGGATGGCGCCGCCATCGCCTTCTGCGCACCGGACGAGATGGGCGAGTTGAAGGATATCCAGAAGGTCATGGGTCTCTCTATCCCTGTCGCCTCCGGCCGCGCTTGGGAAGAGCTTCCCGATCCGAAGGCCAAGCCGAACCGTGGCGGCAACGGCGGCGGTCGTCGCCGTGGCACCGGCGGTGGCAAGCCTGGCGGCGGCGCCTCAGCGAAGCCTCGGCGTCGTCGTGGCGGCGGTGGTGGCGGCGCACGCAGCAACGCAGCCTGACCCTCTAGACGATAGCAACCGCCGCTCTGGCGGCGGTTGCAGGCTCACCTGCCAGCAGTCCCGGCAAGCATAGTGTGGATCTGTTCGCGCAGCCTGCGAGTGGCCTTGCCGGATTCGGGTAGGCCCGCGAGATTACAAAAGATCTGGCTGCTGGGTGACCTTGCGCGCCAGAGGGGCCACCGTCAGCCCCTGCACGATGATCGAAAAGACGACAACCATATAGGTCGCAGTCAGGATCAGCGGGCTCCACTCGCTGCTCGGCAGGCTAAGCGCCAGCGCGACAGAGATCCCGCCTTTCAGCCCGCCCCATGTCATGATGCGGATGACCCCGGTGTCAAAGCTGCGGAAGGGTTTGAGAGTGTAGATCGGCACGGCCACGGCGATGAGCCGCCCGAGCAGTGCGATACCGATCGCGCCAGCGCCCGCCAGCAGGTAATCGGCGCCGAAGGCCACGGCGAATACCTCGAAGCCGATCATCAGGAAGAGGACGGCGTTGAGGATCTCGTCAATCAGTTTCCAGAAGGCTTCGACATAGCGGCGGGTCTCGTCGCTCATCCCATGCTTGGCGCCGACATCCCCGATCAGAAGGCCCGCGCAGACCGCCATGATCGGCGCCGAAACCCCGAGATAGACGGCCAGTTCATAGCCTCCGAAGGCGAGGCCCAGTGTCAGCAGCACCTCGAGCGAGTAGTCGTCGATCAGGCGCATCACGCGAAAGACCAGCCAGCCCAGAACGATGCCCAGAACCGCGCCGCCAAGCGCCTCGCGCAGGAAGAGCGTGGCAGCCCCGGCCACACCGCCGTCGCCGTGATGATCGCCCGACGGAAAGGCAATTCCGACCAGGACCAGGAAAACGACGTAACCCACCCCGTCATTGAAGAGCGACTCGCCCGCGATCTGCGTCTCGAGCGATTGGGGCAGGTCGGCCTCGCGCAGCACGCCCAGAACGGCAACCGGATCAGTGGGCGAAACAAGCGCACCAAAGACCAGCGCGATGATGATGGGCATCCCTGTCAACCAGCTGAAGGCGGCGCCGATCACCACGGTGCTGAGGCCGACCCCGATCGTCGCCATGAGCACGACGGGCAGCCATTGTGCCCGCAGATCGGATGTCTTGACATGCAGCGCGCCCGCGAACAGCAGAAGGCCCAACATTCCCTCCAGCAGCGCATCCGAAAAGTCGATGCCGGTCACGATCTGCCGAGAGGCGTCTGCGATCCCCAGATGCGGGGCCAGCGCGTCGACGCCCAGAAGGGCAAAGGACGCCGCCAACGCGACGACCATGATGCCGATCGACGATGGCAGCCTGAGGAAAAGGTAGTTGATCGCACCGAATATCCCGGCAAGGACGATCAGGGCCGAGGTGATTTGCAGGATGGTCATGACGTGCCCCCTTGTCCCGTGCACTTGATGCGCAAGATGCAAGCCATGCTTAAAAAATGACTGATTGGCAACCTGCTTGAGACCCAGGCTGCGCCCGGCGGCGCCGGATCAGGTACCGCAAAAGGTCCGCGCGACGATCTCGTCTTGCGCCGGGGGATTTGTCAGATCCGCTGCGTCCGGTTGCATTTCAAAGGGCCGTGACAGCACGCTCAGCATTCGGTGAAATGGCGCGTCATCCCCCTCGACTGCGGCGTCGATCATCTGCTCGATCCGGTGGTTGCGCGGAATGAAGACCGGGTTCGCCGCCTCCATACGCGCACGCCAGCCGTCTTCACGCTGGATGCGCGTGCTCCAACGGTCGTGCCACGCGGAAAAGGCTGCCGTATCTGTAAATTGCGCGCCGCCCTTGCCTTCGCCAAGCGCGTGGAACGTGTTCGTGAAATCCGCGCTGTCCCGCTGCATAAGGGCCAGCAGATCATGGATCAGCGCGTAGTCATCCTCGTTGGGCGCGGCGAGGCCGATCTTGGCACCGAAGACGCGCAGCCATTCGGCTTCGATCAGTTTCGGCATCGTATGAACGGCGGCGGTGAAATCGGCCACCGCTGCATCCTGATCGGGCATCAGCGGCACAAGTGAGGTGGCCAACTGCGCCATGTTCCACACGATGACATGCGCCTGGTTGGAATAGGCATAGCGCCCATGAGCGTCGATAGAGCTGAAAACCTGATCAACGTTAAAGCGATCCATGAAGGCGCAGGGCCCATAATCGATCGTCTCGCCCGAGATCGAGGTGTTGTCAGTGTTCATCACCCCGTGAATGAAGCCGATCCCCATCCACTGCGCCACGAGGGTCGCCTGCCGGGCAATCACCGCCCGCAGGAATTCGGCAGGATCACCAACCTCCGGATAGTGGCGCGCGCGGGCATAGTCATAAAGCTGCCGGATCGCGCCCACATCGCCGCGCACCGCGAAAAACTCGAACGTGCCCACCCGAAGATGACTTGAAGCGACGCGGGTCAACACCGCGCCGGGCATCGCGCCCTCCTGGCGGCGGATCCGCTCGCCCGTGCGGACGGCGGCCAGCGCGCGCGTGGTAGGAATTCCAAGCGCATGCATTGCCTCGCTGACGACGTATTCGCGCAAGACCGGACCCAGCCAGGCGCGGCCGTCGCCGCTGCGCGAATAGGGTGTGCGCCCCGATCCCTTGAGCTGCAGATCGCGCCGCACGCCTTGGCGGTCGACGACCTCGCCGAGAAGGACGGCGCGCCCGTCGCCCAGCTGCGGGGAAAAGCCGCCGAACTGGTGGCCCGCATAGGCCTGAGCGATCGGCTCGGCGCCCCGCGGCACCCGGTTGCCACTGAAAATCTCGGCCAACTCATCGTCACTGCCCAGCGTGAGGCCAAGCTCGCCCGCCAGGGGGCGATTGACAGCCACCAGTTGGGGCGTCGCGACAGGAGAGGGCTTTTGCCGTGCATAAAATGTTGCAGGCAGCGCCGCGTAAGTGTTGTCGAAAGGGATATCGGTATGCGTCATGGTCTCGATATAGGACCGGCCGGCACCTTCGCCAATGCCCGGCCCAAGTGCTGGCGTTGCGCAATGGGTATTTTTACCAAGAAAAAGCCAAGGTAGGCGACTTCATTTTCACCGTTCCGCAAATACTCCGGGGTCCGGGGCAGCGCCCCGGAAACTGACCTTACAGCATGCGCGACATCAGCGCATAGCCATCGCGCGCCTCGAAATGGAGCGCGGTATAGAGCGTGCGCGCCTTGGCGTTCTTCTCGTGAACTTCGAGATGAATCGCCTTCATGCCTGCTGCGCCCAAAGCCTTGGGAAGCGCATTCAGCACTTCGCTGCCGATGCCGCGCCCGCGCACGCCGGGACGGATGTAGATCTCGTCGATGAAGCCGTCGAGCCCGCCATATTCAAGCGACCAGCCAAAGCTGACCGCCGCATACCCAATGGGGGCGCGGGGCGGGCCGACGATGTAGATTGCACCATGTGGGGAGCCTTCGAGCAGCGGGAGTATGGCCTCGCGGCGCCGGCCCTCGTCCAGCGTGATACCCTCTTCGGCGTGAAAGGCGGTGACCAGCGGCATGAGGCGGTCGATATCGTCGGGCTTGGCGAGGGTCAGGGCTGTCACGGTGGCTACTGGCCTTTTGTTGGAAGCGCCGGGCCAACATGCCCGCGCTGCGCCGCTCTGTCCATGCGGTGCGCTCAGTCGTGGCCCTTTTCCGCCGCCCCGCGGTAGTGGCGCAGCACGAAAAGGCGAATGGCCGATGCGAGGCCCAGATCGGGGCCGCGGTCCGCATCTATCTCGGCCGCTAGCGCGTTGATCGGCGTGCCGGTGCTGGCAGCGATGGCGCGGAAGGCAGACCAGAATTCCGGCTCGAGCGTGACCGAAGTGCGGTGCCCGCGCAGAGTGAGAGAGTGTTTGACCGGGCGCAGGGTCATTCGTCTTCCGGGTCTGCGCGCTCGTGCCCCTCGAAACTGCGCTTCGCTCGTTCGGCATCGGCGCGCTCGACCGCTTTTTGCGCCTTGGTGCGGCCAAAGCGGACGGCGTTTTCATCCGCCTCTGCCTTGGCCTTTACCCGCGCGCGGGTCTTGCGCGCGCGGTTCAGGTTGATGGGCGTTTCGCTCACTTCGGCCCGACCATGTCTTCGGGCCGCACAACCCGGTCGAAGGTTTCTTCGTCCACGAATCCGAGGGCGATCGCCTCCTGCTTGAGGGTCGTGCCGTTCTTGTGCGCGGTCTTGGCCACTTTGGTGGCGTTGTCGTAACCGATCTCGGGCGCGAGCGCGGTGACCAGCATGAGCGACTCGCGCATCAGCTTGTCGATGCGTGTTTCGTCCGCTTCCAGCCCGTCCACAAGGTTGTCGGTGAAGGCCGATGCCGCATCGCCCAGAAGCTGCATGGATTGCAGCACGTTATAGGCCATCATCGGCTTGTAGACGTTCAGCTCGAAATGGCCCTGGCTACCGGCAAAGCCGACAGCGGCGTCATTGCCCATGACATGCGCGCAGACTTGCGTCAGCGCCTCGCATTGGGTCGGGTTCACCTTGCCCGGCATGATCGAGCTGCCCGGCTCGTTCTCGGGCAGCATCAACTCGCCCAGACCGCAGCGGGGGCCGGAGCCAAGGAAGCGGATATCGTTCGCGATCTTGAAGAGCGAACCTGCAACGACGCGCAGCGCGCCCGAGATTTCAACCATCGCGTCATGGGCGGCCAGCGCCTCGAACTTGTTGGGCGCGGTGACGAAGGGCAGGCCAGTGATCTCGGCCATGTTGGCGGCGACGGTCTCGCCCCAGCCTTTTTGGGTGTTGAGCCCGGTGCCGACGGCCGTGCCGCCCTGGGCCAGCTCGTAGATCCGCTCGAGCGCGGAGTGGATCCGCTCGATGCCCATGGCGACTTGGTGAACGTAACCCGAGAATTCTTGGCCTAATGTCAGCGGCGTTGCGTCCTGCGTATGGGTGCGCCCGATCTTGATGATATGCGCCCATTTCTGTGCCTTGGCCTCCAGCGCGTCCTGCAGTTTTTCGAGGCCGGGCAGGGTCACGCCATGGGCGGTCATCGCGGCGGCGATATGCATGGCGGTGGGGAAGGTGTCGTTGGACGACTGGCCCATGTTGACGTGATCATTTGGGTGCACCGGATCCTTCGAGCCGATGGTGCCACCCATGATCTCGATCGCACGGTTGGCGATGACCTCGTTGGCGTTCATGTTCGATTGCGTGCCCGAGCCGGTCTGCCACACGACAAGCGGGAAGTTGTCGTCGAGATCGCCGGTAATGACCTCGCTTGCCGCTTCGATGATCGCATCGGCGCGTGCCTCGTCCAGCTTGCCGTTTTCCTTGTTGGCTTGCGCGCAAGCCTTCTTGATAACGCCAAGGGCGCGCACGATGGCGATGGGCTGACGCTCCCACCCGATGGGGAAATTGATGATCGAGCGCTGCGTCTGCGCGCCCCAATACTTGTCCGATGGCACCTCGAGAGGGCCAAAGCTGTCGGTTTCGGTGCGGGTGGTCATCTCGGTCCGGCTCATGCGGGCGCTCCTTGATCAGAATTGCCCCTGTCTTAGCGAACGGTGCGGAAAGTTCAACGGCCAGAAGGCGTGGCGCCCCCCACGCTCAATGCTTGCGAAAGCTGTCGAGGCTGACGATATCGCCGCTGCCCTTGGGCATCTCGGCGGTGTCCTCATCTTCGTCGTCGTCATCTTCGTCTTTGGTTTGCGTTTCAAACCGCAGGCCGAATTCGACGGAGGGATCGACGAAGGTCTGGATTGCGTCATAGGGCACGTAGAGGTTTTCGGGCGCATCGCCGAAATTCAGCGTGATGCCGAAGCCATCATCGCCAACCTCGAGATTGTCGTACCAGTGCTGCATGACTACGGTCATCTCGTTTGGATAGCGCTGTTTAAGCCAGTCGGCCAAGGCGGCCTCCGGGTGATTGGTGTCGAAGGTGATAAAGAAATGATGCGCGCCCGGAAGGCCGTTCTCCTGAACGTCCTCCAGGACCTCCTGAATGAGGCCGCGCATGGCGCGGTGCATCAGATTTCCATATTCAATCGTGCGAGACATCCTCGGCCCTCATTATATCTTGGATTCACAATAAGGGATTCGAGCGAAAGTAAAAGGCCCGGCGCGCCGTCACGCGATCACATGCAGCAGGCCGCCGGCCGCCGCCATCAGGGCCAGACCGGGCAGCATGAGCAGGCGCAATCCCGCCAGCAGCAGCGCGGCCAGCACCGTCAGCGCTGCGGCGCCCGGATCGAGCGTGGCGAGGTCGGGATAGGCGCCTATAGGGCTGTGCAACACGCGTCCAAAGAGCACGTTCAGGCCGAACCACAGAGACAGGTTGGCGATGACGCCGACCACCGCGGCCGAGATCGCCGCCAGCGCCCCGCGCAGGCGCGGTTGCGCCAGCGCCCGTTCCAGGTAAGGCGCGCCGGCGAATATCCATAGAAAACAGGGCGCGAAGGTGACCCAGAGCGCCATCGCGCCCGCCGCCAGCGCCATGGGAATGCCTCCCTCGCCAAAACCGGCCAGCATGGCGACGAATTGTGTGACAAGGATCAGCGGCCCGGGCGTCGTCTCGGCCAGTCCCAGCGCATCGATCATCTGATCGGCGCTGATCCAGCCATGGGTCTGCGTTACGGTCTGGGTCATGTAGGCCAGCACCGCATAGGCCCCGCCGAAGGTGACGACCGCCAGCTTGCTGAAAAAAGTGGCGATGGCGACAAGAAAGCTGGCGCCCGCCGCATAGGCGCCAAGGACGGGCGCGGCCCAGAGGGCGCTCCAGATGGCAATCGTGCGGGCTGTGCGCGCGTTCTGGCCCGGCTCAATGGGAGGCGCGGCCTCGCGTGCCGTGCCGCGCGCGGCCCATGCGCCCCAGGCCGCAGCGGCGGCGATGACCGCTGGAAAGGGCAGGGCGGCCATGTAGATCGCGGCGAAGGCAAGGACGGCGAGCACGCGCTGCGCCCGCCCTTCCAGCGCACGGCCCGCCAGGCGCCACAGCGCCATCGCCACGATGACCAGAACGGCGGCCTTTACCCCGCTGAAGAGCGCCGCCACCAGCGGCACATCGCCCCAGATCGCATAGGCGAGCGCCAGCGCGAGGATTGCGATGGCCCCGGGCACCACAAAGAGCAGCCCGGCAATCAGCCCGCCGGCAACGCCGCGCAGGCGCCAGCCCGCATAGGTGGCCAGTTGCATTGCCTCGGGGCCGGGCAGCAGCATGCAAAAGCTGAGCGCGCCCAGAAATTGGCGCTGATCGAGCCAGCCGAGTCTTTCGACCAACTCGGATTGCATGAGCGCGATCTGCGCGGCAGGACCGCCAAAGGATAACAGGCCAATACGCACGAAGCTGCGCAGGAAGTCGCGGTTATCAACACGCATCGTGATTATCTCGTCCACCTGGCCAGCCATGCCCCTCCTCTTACCCGTCGCGCACCCAGCAATAAAGCGCATCGGAGAGCGGCAAGGCGGCCTCCAGCTGTGCCTGATCAGTACGAACTGGCGTGACAGGCCGACCAAAATCATCTCGTCCGGCGCCACGAGGTACGGATCGACGGCAAAATCCTTGGGCAGGTAGACCTCGTTCAGCGCGGGGCAGTCGCGACGGTCCCATGCAAGGAGAGTGCCGCCGGAAAGGCAGCTTGGCAATGCGCGGGGCGTAGAGGGAGGGGGAAGTAAAGTGCAGGCTTCTGTTGCCAGGTGCCTGCGAACCCCGCCTTACGCTGCTAGGCGCAAGGACTTAGGTTTCGATTCCTCGAACCGCTTACGCGGCCAGAGCAACCGGAGCACGATTGTCGTTTGCAATTGTACTGTTCGGGCCGATACGGTGGCACCCCGCCGAGACAAAGCATGACCCCTTTAGACGTTCGTCGATCCTGTTTCGACCCCGATCCGCCCCCAAACGAAGGGTGATTGGTGGAGTCGCCGGGTACCGCCCCCGGGTCCGATCCGCTTATTACGAGCGCGTTTATGTCCATAGTCCCCGAAGGGACACGGTTAATATAGGCGCGGTGACGGCGTTTGCAAACCTCTGCGAGGTGGTAGGGGAGATAATTTTTTGGGCCGGGGGAGTGTCGGTCGGCTATGCGGACAAACCTGCCGTTCGAATTTCCAGCCAACAACTAATGTGATATAGAGGAAATATGGATGAAGATTTGCACAAACTCGACCGTGACGACTTGATTGCTGAGATAAAGAAACTCCGAGGTGCTATCCGCGAACATCGAGATAGTACAGGTCATGACCTATGCTGGCATCAACCTGAAATGTGGGCATTGTTACCCGAAGGCGTGGAACCTGACATAGCCGTTCCACCGTGGCCCAAGTTCTTGCGAGGTTGTGTGAGATATCGTCAGTCACTTGATATCCAAGCGGCTGATGCAGAGGTTCATGATCACGAGTTCAAAGAGTGACAGCTCTCTCGCAGCAAGTAGTTATGGGCTCAATCCGGACCTTCGCGCTGGGTGCAGACGAAGGCGGGCGCTTGAGGTGATATGCTGCGCGCTGATGCTCACTAATTCAATGTGTACAAACCATTATACCTCATCATGATTTAAGGAAAAAACGCCCGGTAGGATCTACCGGGCGCTCTTGGCGTGTCGATTGTGGATGGCTCAGCCCTTGTGGAACTCGGGATAGGCTTCCATGCCCAGTTCGGCCATGTCGAGACCGTTGATCTCGGCCTCCTGGTCCACCCGCAGGCCCATCGTGGCCTTGAGGATCAGCCAGACGATGCCCGAGGCGGCTGCGACGAAGGCGCCGACAACCGCGATGGCGGTAAGCTGTGTCACGATATTGGCCGCGTCATTGGTAAAGACGACCGCGATCGTGCCCCAGATGCCCGCAAAGAGGTGCACCGGTATGGCGCCGACGACGTCGTCGATCTTCATCTTGTCCAGCATCGGGACCGCAAGGACCACGATGACACCGCCCACTGCACCGATCAGCGTCGCCATGCCCAGGCCGGGCGTCAGCGGCTCGGCGGTGATCGACACGAGGCCGGCCAGCGCGCCGTTCAACACCATCGTGAGGTCAGGCTTCTTGTACATGACCTGCGTCAGGATCAGCGCGGCGACGGCACCGGCAGCCGCAGCCGCGTTGGTATTGACGAAGATGCGGCTGATATCGGCCACGTTGCCAGCGGTATCCATGTAGAGCTGCGAGCCACCGTTGAAGCCGAACCAGCCCAGCCACAGGATGAACATACCCAGCGTGGCAATCGCCAGGTTCGAGCCGGGGAAGGGCGTCACGCGCCCGTCCTTGCCATAGCGGCCCAGTCGCGGCCCGAGGATGATGGCGCCCGTCAGCGCGGCCCAGCCGCCCACCGAATGCACCACGGTCGAGCCCGCGAAGTCCTGAAAGCCCATATCGTCAAGGAAGCCGCCGCCCCATTTCCAGCTGGCCTGGATCGGGTAGATCACGGCGGTCAGCAGGATGACGAAGACGAGGAAGGGCCAGAGTTTGATCCGCTCGGCCAGCGCGCCCGAGACGATCGAGGCGGTTGCCGCGCAGAACATCAGCTGAAAGAAGAAGTCCGATCCGACCGACGCATAGGTCAGGTCCGGCTCGGCGCCTTCAAGGCCCACAGGCTCCATCCCCGCGAAAGAGAATGCGCCCAGCACCCCCATGACGGACCAGCCATCGCCCGGATACATCAGGTTGTAGCCCAGCACGTAGTAGAAGATCGACGCGAGCGAGAAGAGCGATACGTTCTTGAGAAGCTGCATCGTGACGTTCTTGCTGCGCACGAGGCCTGCCTCGAGCATCGCGAAACCGGCGGCCATGAAGAACACCAGGAAGCCCGCGACGAGAAACATGAACGTGTTGAAGATAAAGCCGATATCGGCATTGGTTGGCGTCATGTCCGCGTCCTGCGCGAGACCGATTTGGGGCAGGGCGATCAGCGCCGCGGCGAGGCCCAGTTTACTGGTGAATGATGTGTTCATTTTCCTGTCCGTTTGAATTGCAGTGTCATCGGGGCGGCGCGTCACAGTGCGTCCTCACCCGTTTCGCCGGTGCGCACGCGCGCCGCATGGGCAAGATCCAGCACAAAGATCTTGCCATCACCGATCTTGCCGGTGCGGGCCGTCTGGATGATCGTGTCGCAGACCTGATCGGCCATGGACGAGGCGACGGCGATCTCCAGCTTGATCTTGGGGACGTAATTGACGGCGTATTCGGCGCCGCGGTAAATCTCGGTGTGGCCCGACTGGGCACCAAAGCCCTTGGTTTCGGTCACCATCATGCCGCGCACGCCCAGGGCGGTCAGCGCCTCGCGCACCTCGTCCAGCTTGAACGGCTTGATCGTTGCTATGATCAGTTTCACGAATTTCCTCTCCGGTTGGGCGTGCATTGGGCTGCACGTCGCCTGACGCTGGCAATTTCTGCGATGCAGCGTAAGAAGCCGGGCGGCATCTAAGGCGGGATTTCCTGAGGGCTGCCTAAAAATGAGGCGCGGACCCGGAGGCGCCTAAAAATTGGGCGCCGGATGTCTGGAGCAACAAAGCGCATGCCCGAGGTGGACGCTGGCGGGGGCTGACCTAGTCTCAAGGACCAATCTCTCAACGAGCATCAGGACAGACATATGAGCCATTCTCGCGCCCGCCCCGCATCGCCCCCGCATAATACACAGGCCGCCGGCACCAGCCGCCGCAGCCTGCTGACAGGGGGCGCCGCCGCCGGTCTGGGGGCTGCGCTGCCCCTTGGCTGGGCCGGGCCTGCCCGCGCCGAACCCAAGCGCGGGGGCGTTTTCCGCGTCGGCGTGCATGATGGCAGCTCTACCGACACATGGGATCCGGCCACGACCGAGAGCATTCTGATGATCCACGCGAACCACGTCGTGCGCTCGTATCTGACCGAGATCACCAACACCAACGATCTTGGCCCCGACCTGGCCACCTCGTGGGAGGCCACCAAGGACGACGCGACAGAGTGGCGTTTCGAGTTGGCGACGAATGCTACCTTCCATGACGGGCGCAAGGTGACTTCGGCCGATGTGATCGCGTCGATGAAGTATCACCTGGCCGAAGGATCGGCCTCGGCGGCCAAGCCATTGATGTCCGGGATCACCGACATCCGCGCCGATGGCGATCACGCGGTAATCTTCGATCTGGAGGCCGGCAATGCCGATCTGCCTTACCTGGTTTCGGACTTCCACCTGACCATCCAGCCGGCCAAGCCTGATGGCGGGATCGAGTGGGAGAACGGCATCGGCTGCGGCCCCTACAAGGTCACCGAGTTCTCGCCCGGCATCCGCGCTGATTTCGTGCGCCATGATGGCTGGCACCGCGCCGATGAGGGCGCGTGGTTCGACGAGGTGCGCATGACCGTGCTGAACGACCGTAACGCGCGGCAGGCCGCCATTGTCACGGGCGATGTGGACGCGGTGACCGATGTGGACCTCAAGACCGCCGACCGCCTTGCGCAGGCACCGGGCGTCATTCTCGACGACGTGCCCTCGGGCACGCATATCACCATGCCGATGTTCTGCGATGTCGCCCCCTTCGACGACGTGAACGTGCGCCTTGCGCTGAAACACGCCATCGGCCGGCAGGAGATCGTGGACAAGATCCTTTTCGGCCGCGGCATCGTGGGCAATGACCATCCCATCGGACCGACCATGCCCTACCATGCCGATCTGCCCCAGCGCGAGCAGGACCTCGACAAGGCGCGCTACCACCTGAAGCAGGCAGGCCATGACAACCTCTCGGTCGAGATCTCGGTCAATGACGCGATCCTGTCGGGCGCGGTCAACATGTGCTCCCTTTTCGCCGAGCAGGCCCGCCCTGCCGGGCTCGATATCCAAGTCAATCAGGAGCCGGTGGATGGCTATTGGTCGAATGTCTGGCTGAAAAAGCCGTTCTGTGTCGTGTCCTGGGCCGCGCGGCCCACGCCTGACGTGATGTTCTCGCTGGCCTACAAGGCGGGCGCCGACTGGAACGAGAGCCATTGGGAGAACGAACGCTTCAACGAGCTTCTGCTCAAGGCCAAGGCTGAGACCGACGATGCCCTGCGATCCGAGATGTACGCTGAGATGCAGACGCTCTGCCGCGACGATGGCGGCACGATCATTCCCTTCTTCCGCAATCGCACCTCGGCACGGCGCGACAACGTCATGCATGACGACGACATCGCCGCCGTGTGGGAGCTAGACGGTGCGCGCGGCTATCACCGCTGGTGGTTTGCCTGATCCGTCGCGCATATGAATTGACGCGGCCCGCCCGAGGTGACACCTGTGGCGGGCCGAAACTTGTTCAGGATAGCTCCCAAATGGAAGAAGACGTCAACGCCCGCCACAATGCGAAGATGAAGCGCATCAAGGCGCAGCGCGACGCGCTGATGAAGCACAAGACCGAGGAAAAGGGCCTGATCATGGTCCACACCGGCGACGGCAAGGGCAAGTCGTCCTCGGGCTTTGGCATGATCATGCGCTGTATCGGGCATGGCATGCCCTGCGCGGTCGTTCAGTTTATCAAGGGCACTTGGGTCACAGGCGAGAAGACGCTGCTGCGCGAGCGGTTCGCCGATGAATGTCGCTTCTTCGTCTCGGGCGAGGGCTTTACCTGGGAGACGCAGGACCGCGAGGCCGATATCGCCGCCGCGCAGAACGGCTGGAAGATCGCCAAGGAGCAGATCCTCGACCCCGAGATCCAGTTCGTCCTGCTGGACGAGATCAACATCGCGCTGCGCTATGACTATCTCGATATCGACGAGGTGGTCGAGTTCCTGCTGACGCAAAAACCGCACATGACCCATGTCTGCCTGACGGGCCGCAGCGCCAAGCCCGAGCTGATCGAAGCGGCGGACCTTGTGACCGAGATGAAGCTGGTCAAGCACCCGTTCAACGACGGGGTCATGGCGCAGAACGGCGTCGAGATGTGATCAGCGGTGCTCGTGCGCGCTCAGCCAATCCTTGATGATCTGGCGGTGGCGCGCGCGTCCGTAGCTGGGAAAATGCCCGCCATGCACGATTTGAACCGGCAGGTCATATAGCCGCACCATCGAGCGGTGATAATCCTCGGCGTCGGCGTGGTAGGTATCCTCGATCAGCGGCCCGTCATAAACGATGTCGCCCGAAAAAAGGATGCCCGTCTTCGCCTCCCAAAGCGCGATGCCGCCGGGCGAATGGCCGGGGGTATGGATCACCTCGAAGGCGCGGTCGCCAAGATCGATCATGTCGCCATCGGCCAGAAGGCGCGTCGCGGGCGCTGATTTCAACCGGTAGGTCTCCGAGCTATAGGGCAGGGGCGGCAGCTGGGTAAAGATCTCGTCGGTGACGTAGGGATCGGCCAGCGTCGCGGCGTTGGTCGGGTCGGCCAGGATATGCGCCTCCGCCTCATGCACGCAGCGTTCCGCGAACTCGTGGTGGCAGCCGATATGATCGAAATGCGTATGGCTGGCGACAGCGGTCAGGTCGCGCTCGGTCACCAGCGGCACCCATTCGCGCAAGCTGACAACGCCCATGCCGCTATCGACCAGCATGTCGCGGTCGCGGCCCCGCACGTGCCACATGTTGCAGCGATAGAATTCCTCGATATGCGGCTCGCAGATATAGGTGACGTCGCCCGCGCGGCGCTCGATGCGATACCAGTCTTCGGGACGTGCGCGTTTCATGGCTGCTCCTCGAATATGCTCAGATCGGCGGGGTCCGCCGAGAGGGTCACAGTGCTGCCTGCTTCGGGGCGGGCGTTGGGCGGCAGATGCGCGATCAGCGCAAGGTCGGGCGCCGCTTCGGGGGCAAGGTGGCAGCGAAAATGCGTGCCGAAGAAGGCCGCGTCGATGATGCACGCCTGTCCCATGTCCCACGCGCCCTTTGCCAT
Source organism: Roseovarius maritimus (assembly GCF_043355895.2). Lineage (NCBI taxonomy): Bacteria > Pseudomonadati > Pseudomonadota > Alphaproteobacteria > Rhodobacterales > Roseobacteraceae > Roseovarius > Roseovarius maritimus. Next base: position 104,467 of record NZ_JBHFPF020000002.1, on the reverse strand, counting down.
GCCGATCTGCTCGGGGCGCAGGCAGAGCGTGAGTTTGCCTTGTGGCGCGTCCTCGGGTGCGGGCAGGGCGCCGACCGCAGTCTCGATCATGCTGTCCTTCCGCGTGCCGGAGATTTGGTTCATCTCCCCCATGAAACCCGCCGCAAAGAGCGATCCGGGCTTGCGATAGATCCGGTCAGGCGGGCCGCAATCCTCGATCTTGCCGCCATTCATCACCACGATCCGGTCTGCGATGGCCATGGCCTCTTCCTGATCGTGCGTGACGTGAACAAAGGTCGTACCGACCTTACGTTGGATCTGCTTCAGCTCGTCCTGCATCGAGCGCCGAAGTTTCAGGTCCAGCGCGCCCAGCGGCTCATCCAGCAGCAGCACATCGGGGTCGACCGCAAGGCTGCGGGCGAGGGCCACGCGCTGGCGCTGTCCGCCCGAGAGGGCATAGGGGCGCTTTGATGCGGCGTCTTTCAGGCCCACAAGGTTCAGGAGTTCCTCGGCCTTGGCGTTGCGCTGGGCCTTGCCCACACCCGCCATGCGCGGGCCGAAGCCCACATTGTCGCGCAGGCTCATATGCGGGAAAAGGGCGTAGTCCTGAAACATGGTCGTCGTCGGGCGCTTGGCCGGGGCCACATGGGTCATGTCACGCCCGCCGATCAGGACCGTACCGCGCGTCGGGTCGATAAAGCCGCCCAGCGTGGATAAAAGCGTTGTCTTGCCGCAGCCCGAGGGGCCGAGGAGGACGATATATTCGCCCGCCTCGATATCCAGATTGATATTGTCGAGCGCGCGGAAGGTGCCGAAATCATGGCTGACGGCTTGGATGGCGATGGAGGCGGTCAACGGCGTTTCCTTCCGAAGATGAAGAGTTCGAGGCCGATCACCAGCGCGACCGAGACAAGGAAGACGAGACTACCGATGGCATTGGTGCGCGGCGAGAGGCCCGAGCGCAGTAGGCTCCAGATCTCGACCGGCAGGGTCACGTCGAAGCGCGTCATGAGGAAAGCGATGATGAATTCATCCCAGCTGAGCGTGAGGCAGAGGAAGAAGGACGCGAGGATCGCGGGGGCCAGCATCGGGACCGTCACCAGCGCAAGCACGCGCCATTCGGAGGCCCCGAGATCGCGCGCCGCGCGTTCGGCATTCTCCTGCTGCGCGCCCATCGAGGCGTAGATGATCGCGAAGGCCAGCGGCAGATTGATGACCACATGGCCCACGGCAGCGGCATAGAGCGAGGGGCCGGGGCCGTAATTGTTGAAGACGATCAGAAGGCCGAGGCCGATGATGAGGTAACTGACTGTCATGGGCGCGATCAAGAGACCCCGCATCAGGGCGCTGCCCGGCAGGATGTGGCGGGCGAGGCCGTAAGCCGCGAGAAAGCCGAGAATGCAAGATAGCGCCGCCGAGCTCGCGCCGACCAGCAACGAGTTGAGCAGCGCCGACATAAGGCGGTTGTCGCCCAGCACATCGGCATACCATTTCAGCGTCGGCCCGTTGAAGGGCGGCACCGGCAGGCGGCCGTCCTGAAAGGAAAAGAGGACAAGCGTGACCACCGGCAGGAAGATGAAGCCGTAGGCCAGCGCCATGTAGATCCAAGGGAGCGAGCGCCTCATAGCCGGTCGATCCTCAGCCAGCGGGCCGCGCCCAGATAGGCGAGCGTCACGAGGCCCATCAGCACGATGGACATTGCGGCGGCCAGCGGGAAATTCGCCCCGCGCCCCAGCTGCACCATGATGATCTGCGGGCCGGTCAGCTCGTTGTTGCCGCCAAGGATCTGTGGCGTGATGTAGTCGCCGATGCAGAGCACGAAGGTGAGGAACGCGCCGGTCATGATGCCGGGCAGGGTCAGCGGCAGGATGACATGGCGGAAGGCCTGCCAGCTACTTGCCCCCAGATCGACAGCGGCGCGGCGATAGTTCGGCGGCAGCTGCACGAGGTTCGCGTAGATCGTCAGCGTCAGCAGCATGACGAAGAAATGCACGAAGCCGGTGACCGTGGCAAAGCGGGTGGAGGCCAGCGTCAGCGGCTCGGCGATGATCCCGAGGCTCAAAAGGGTCTGATTGATGACCCCTTCGCGCGACAGCACCAGAAGCCACGCGTAGGAGCGCACGACATAGGAGGTCCAGAAGGGCAGGATGGCGAGCAAGAGCGCCAGCCTTTGCCAGCGCTCGGGGACGCGGTAGGCGATGATCCATGCCAGCGGATAGGCAAGAAGCACCGAGACGATGGTGACCGTCAGCGTGATCTCGAGCGAGACCATGATCGCGCGCAGAAGGTAGCTCTGGCCGAAGAGGCGCGCGTAATTGTCGAAGCTGAAGCCCCAGATCAGCTCGCGCCCCTCCAGCGTGGCAAGGCTCATCGCCGCCATCACGCCGAAGGGGACCACGAAGAAGGCGAGCGTCCAGAAAAGGGCCGGGGCAACGAAGCCCCAGCCGCGTATCGTCTCGGACTGCGCCATCAGTGCTGCAGCATTTCCAGCCAGACATCCTGCATCTGGCCGTCAAGCTCGGCATCGGGGGCAGGGTAGAGTTGTGCGCGCTCGAGATATGCATCCTGCTCGTCCCAGCGCAGCACGGATTTTTGCGCGTCGGTCAGATGCTCGCCTGCCTTTTGGTTTGCGGGCATCCCCCAGTAGCAGGACGAGGTCGCAAGCCGCGCCTGTCCCTCGGGGCTGGTGATGTATTTGACGAATTCGACGGCCATGTCCTTGTTCTCGGATGTCTCCAGCACGCCGATGGACTGCGACCAGCGCACGGCGCCCTGATCGGGAATGGTCCAGGTCAGCTCGGGCTGCTCCTCGGCCAGAACGGCGGTCAGCCACTCGCCGCCGCCCACGACGATATCGACCTCTCCGGTGGCAAGCGCGGTCTGGCTGGCCACGACTTCGCCGACCGAGCGCGCGTTGTCCTTCAGGGTGAAGAGCGTCTCTTTCAAAGCGGGCAGGTCGTCCGCCGTAAGGCTGGCCGTTTCCTTGCCATTCGCGATTGCAGCAAGGCCCATGACCGGCAGGTAATAGTCATAGACAGCGATGCGGTCTTTGTATTTCTCGCTCCAGACCGTGCTGAGGTCCTGCATGTCCGCCGCATCGACCTTGTCGGAGTTGAAGGAGATCGTATTGTAGCCGAATTTCTCGGTCACGGCATAGGTTTTGCCGTCCATCGTAGTCTGATCTTTCATGGCGACGCCGGGCCAGAAATCGGCGGTGGGCAGTTCATCCGCCGGAAGCTGGGCCATCAGGCCCGCCTCGACCGCGCGGGGCACGTCGATGCCGTCGATCACCAGAACGTCCCAGTCACCTGGGCGCGACTGCTCCAAGAGGGCCAGCGCGGTCGCGGTGCCCTCGTATTCGCGCAGGTTCACGCGAATGCCGTGTTTTTCCTCAAATGGCTGAATCAGCGCGGGATCGGTGTGATCGCACCAGACCAGAGCGTTCAGGTCTTCGGCAGCCATAGCCGATGCGGGCATGGCCAGCAATGCGGCGGTGCCCATCAGGACGCGGCGGAGGGGGGTATGGGTCATCTCGGTCTCTCCATGTTGAACGGATTTTCAGATGCGGGCTTGACGCCGCTTGATGAAAAAATGAGTTGCCTCAATTTTAAAGTCAACACTAAAATAAATCTGGAACCGGGAAAGGACATGCTGATGGCAGGCCTGCGCGAGCGGCAAAAGGCGGACCGCAATCAGCGGATACTGGACGCGGCGGTGACGCTCTTCCGCGCCGATGGCTATCGCGCGGCCAGGATCGAGGACATGGCCGAACTGGCCGAGGTTTCACCCGGTACGGTCTATAATTACTACGGCTCCAAGGGCGACATTCTCTTTGCCACCGTCGCCATGGAGGTCGAGGAGGTGCTGGCGGCGGGCGAGGTGATCGTCGCCGATCCGCCCGATGGCATTCAGGCGGCACTGATGGCGCTGATCGGCTCGTACTACGATCACTCGCAGGAATATCTCAGCAAGGAGATGTGGCGCACTGCCTTCGCGCTGTCGGTCGAGGCACCGCATACCCCGAACGGCGTGCGCTTTTCCGAACTGGACCGCGCGCTCGCCGCTCAGGTGGTGGCCCTGATCGTTCGGCTGCAGGAGCGCGGCGAGGTGGTGGCGCATCTTGACGCGCAGGCGCTGGGCGAGGTGATGTTCAACAATCTCAACGCGATGTTCATGGAATTCGTCAAGGATGACGCGCTGACGCTGGATCATCTGAAGGCGCAGGTCGCGCGTCAGATCGCGCCACTGGCGGCGTTGATCGCGGCCTAGGCGCTTTTGCCGCGAAGCGCCGTGACCACGGCGCGCCCGATCACCACCGCCGCGACGATCACGATCAGCACCACGGAAATCGCCGCGATCGCCGGGTCGATATTGTCGCGCAGCCCTTGCCACATGAGGCGGGGCAGGGTGACCGCCTCGACCGAGGTGATGAAGATCGTTACCGCGATCTCCTCCCACGACAGCACGAAGGTGAGGAAGAACGAGGCGATCACACCGAACTTGATGTTGGGCAGGATTACCTTGAAGACGCGCGTGGCCAGGGACGCGCCCATCGCGCGCGCTGCCAGGTCCATGCGCCGGTCCACTTGCGCCAGCGAGACGCTGACCAAAACCACGGCAAAGGGCACGATCATCACCGAATGGGCCAGCACGACCCCCAGCATCGTGTCATAGGCGATGACGCCGTTCATCTTGGTCAGAGTGATGAGAAAGAAGTAGAGCGTTAGCGCCGAGACCACCGGCGGAGCGACCATCGGCAGCAGGGCAATGCCCATCAGAAGCCCTGCGAAGCGCGGCCGGAACATCCAGATGCCGAGGCTGAAGACCGTTCCCAGCGCCGTGGCAATGCCCGCCGACAGCAGCCCTACGCGCAACGACAGCCAGATCCCCTCGATCCACTCGCGATCTTCGATCAGCGTGCGATAATGGCGCAGCGAAAGCTCGCCCTCGGGCACCGACAGGAACCGCTTGGGCGTGAACGACACCGGGATTACCGACAGAAGCGGCATCAGCATGAAGATGCCCACCAGCACGGCAAGGATCGTGACAAGAAGGCCGGGGCGCAGGCGGATCATCGGGCACCTTTGGGGCTGAGCTGTTTCAGCAGCAATGCCAGCGCCGCCGAGATCGCGACCATCAGGATCACGCTGACTGCCGCCGCAAGGCCCCAGTCGGGCGACTGGAAGATACGCAGGTAAATCATCTCGGCCACCATGACGCTGCGCCCGCCGCCCAGGATGGCGGGCGTGATGAAGAACCCGATGGCAAAGACGAAGACCAGGAGCGCCGCGCCCATGATGCCCGCCGCCGTCATCGGCACGAAGACCTGCGCGAAGATGCGCGCGCGCCCGGATCCCATGCCGCGCGCGGCCATCAGCACCCGCTCATCCACGCTGCGCATGGCCGAGGCGAGCGGGAAGACCGCGAAGGGGATCATGAAATGCACCATGCCCACGATCACGCCGAACTCGTTGCGCACAAGGCGCAAGGGGTCATCAATGACCCCCATCCCTTCGAGCAAGCCATTGAGGATGCCCCGGCTGGACAAGAGGGCCAGCCAGCCGAAGGCCCGCGTGAGAACCGAGATCCAGAAGGGGATGAGGATGCAAAGCTCGGTCAGGGTTCGAACCAACGGGCTGCCTCGCACCCAGAGAAGCGAAAGGATATAGCCCATGATGACCGAGATCACCGTGACCACCGCGCAAATTCGCAAGGTGCGCCAGAAGACCGACAGGATCAGTGGATCGCTCAGCGCGGCCCCGTAGTTCTGCAGCCCCGGCTCGGGCAGGGTCACGCTCCACCCGATGACGCCCAGAAACGGCAGCACATAGGCGAGGCCGAGGAACATCAGCAGCGGTGCCAGCAGGATCATGGGGCGCAGGTGTGGCATGGTCATCCTTGCGGTTGAGGCGCCGCCCTCTGTGGGGGCAAGGGCGGCGCGCGATATCAGGCCGAGACGATGGCGAGGTATTCGTCCAGCGCGGCGCCGTAATTTTCCTCGTACCAGGCGACATCCAGCGCGACCTGCTGCTCGAAATTGCCGGGGGCCGCGGGGTTGAAGCGGCGCTGGTCCTCGGGGATCAGTTCGTCAGCGGCGGGGTTGGCGGGGCCTTGGCTGAGCATGTCGAACATGATCAGCTGCTTTTCGGGGTCCTGCGCGGAGGCGATGAACTTCATCGCCGCCTCGGCCCCGCCGGGATTGCCCTTGATCACCGCCATCGCGCCGGGCGAGATGACGCCATCCTGCCAGATGAACTTGACGTCGCCATCGGTGTCCTGCTCCAGCAGGCGCGCGCGGGTCGACCAGATCAGCGCCATCGACGCCTCGCCGTTCAGCATGATCGTCTGGCTCTCGGCGCCATTGCCCCAGAAGCTGATGACATGCTCCTTGAAGCCCTTCAGCTTTTCATGGGCGCGCTCCATGTCAAGCGGATAGAGATCGGCCTGCGCGACGCCGTCGCCCATCAGCAGCGCCTCCCACATGCCGGCGCCCCATTTGTACATGGCGCGCTTGCCGGGATAGGTCTCGACGTCAAAGAAATCGGCCATCGAGGTGGGCGGGTTGTCCCCGAATTTGGTGGCATCATAGGCGATGACATAGCTGAAGAAATAGCTTGAGGCGGAGTATTCCCAGCCAAAACCCTCGCGCATCTTCGAGCGGTCGACCACGTCGTAGTCAATCGGCTCGATCATGCCCTTCTTGCCCAGCGTCTCAGCCGAAAAAGCATCGGCATCGACGATATCCCAGCTGGGGCTGCCGCTCTCATATTGGGCCTGAATGGCCCCTTCCGTCGGGCCCGAGCCGTCCTGACGCACGCGGATGCCGGTCTCTTCCTCGAAGCGTTTGCCATAGGCATCGTCATAGGCATCGACGGCATCGCCGCCCCAGCTGACAAAGACGATCTGCCCGTCCTCGGCCAGCGCGGGCATCCCGCGCGAGGCCAGCGCCGCCGTGCCCAGAAGGGCCGCGCCCAGCTGCGTGAACTTGCGGCGGCTGATCTTGCCCTGCCGTGCCTTGTCGGCCAGCAGCTCCAGCTGATCGTCGGTGAATGTGGTGTTATGTTTCATTCTTGTTCTCCCTTGTTGGTCGTTGCGTTACAGAAGAAAGCCCTTCTCCTCGGGCCACGAGGCCCAGATGTCGCTGCCGGGGGCGAGGCCCGGGGGCAGATCGTCCGTGGGGTGGGTCAGCACCAGTGCCGTGCCGTCCGCACCGCGCAGGTCGATGCGCGTGCCGGCGCCCAGATAGGTCAGGTCCGTCACAGTGGCCGGGATGGCATTGCCGCTGCCGGGCGCGCTGTGGCCAAGGCTCATGTATTCGGGCCGCACGGCCAGCGTCCGGCCATCTGCATGTCCCGGTGCGCGCAGGGTGTGACCGCCGAAATGGCCGCGCAGCATGTCGCCGTCGCGCATGGTGTCGCTGAGCGGCAACAGGTTGATATCGCCCAGAAACTCGGCAACGAACCGGTTTTCGGGTCGCTCGTAGACCTCGCGCGGCGGGGCGATCTGTTGCAGGCGACCCTTTTCGAAAATGGCGACGCGGCTGGAGAGGGCCAGCGCCTCGGACTGGTCATGGGTGACAAAGACGAATGTCGTGCCTGTCTCACGGTGGAGGCGCCGCACCTCGTCCTGCATCTGGCCGCGCAGGTTCTTGTCGAGCGCGGAGAACGGCTCGTCCAGCAGCATCACGGGCGGCTCGCAGGCCAGCGCCCGGGCCAGCGCCACGCGCTGTTGTTGTCCGCCCGAGAGAGCATCGGGCCGTTTGTGCCCATGTCCGCCAAGGCCGACCATCTCGATGATCTCGTCCACGCGGGCCTTGATCTCGCGCGCGGGACGTTTTTGCACCTTGAGGGGGAAGGCGATGTTTTGCTCGGCGCTCATATGCGGGAACAGCGCATAGCCCTGAAAAACCATGCCAAAGCCGCGCTTTTCCGCCGGAACATGCGTCATATCATGCCCGTCTAGGGTCATGCGGCCGCGGGTCGCATCTTCGAAACCGGCGAGCAGCATGAGAAAGGTCGTCTTGCCCGATCCCGAGGGTCCGAGCAATGTCAGGAACTCGCCCCGCCCAATGGTCAGTGAGATATCCTGAAGCGCAGTGAAGGTGCCGAAATCCTTGCCGATACCGTCGACACCGATCTCTGCAGCGCGGGTTTTTACCGTCATTGAACGCTCCCTTCGACGCCAAAGCGTAGAGGCGCGTCGCGGCCCGGCACAAACGAATTGTTTTCGCGGTAACGGCAAATGGAATTTGCCGATGCGCCCGTGACTAGCGCGCGCGGTGCGGCAGCGCAGCGACGATCCAGCGGCGAAAGGCGAGGGCGGGCTCGAATGCCGCTTTCTGGGGCGGCGTGCAAAGATAGTAGGCATCCGGCGACGCGATGCGCACATCGCCCACGCGGATCAGCTGACCCGCCTCCATCGCGGCGTTGCCGATGATGACATCGCCCATCGACACGCCTTGCCCGGCGATCGTCGCCGCATAGACTAGGTTCATGTCGGACATGATCGGTCCGCGATCAGCCGCCGCCTGAGACAGCCCAGCGGCCTGCAGCCAGCGCCGCCAATCGGTGCCGTCGCCCAAATGCAGCAGGTCGGCGCGCAGCACATCCGCCGGCGTCTCGATCCCGCCAAGTCGGTTGGCCAGCATGGGCGAGATCAGCGGCGCGAACTCGACCCTTTGCAGGAGTTCAATCTCGACACCCTGCATGGTGCCGTCGCCGAAAGCGATGAAAATATCCGCCTCCGGCCTGCTGACATCGTCGAGGCGGCGGGGGGTGATGATCCGCAGGTCGACCTCGGGGCAGATGCTGCGAAAATCACTGATCCGGGGGGCGAGCCAGAAGGCCGCGAAACCCGGCGTGCAACTGACCGTCAGCGTGCCCGAGAGGCCATGCCCCGCATTGCGCGCCGCCGAGCCGGCAATGGCGCTGAGCGCGCCGCGCACATCACCCGCATAGGCCCGTCCGCGCGGCGTCAGCTCGATCCGCGTGCCGACCCGGTTGAAGAGGTCAAAGCCGAGATCCCGCTCCAGCAGGCGCAGTTGGTGGCTGACGGCGCTGCGCGTCAGGTTCAGCTCGTCCGCCGCGGCCCAGACGGTGCCGTGGCGCGCAAAACATTCCAGCGCGCGCAAGGCCTGGGTCGATGGGATACGGGACATCGGGCGGCTCCTTGGGGCTATTGCGGATAGTTAGGTGAGTAATTTTTGCCGATGCAAGGAAAAGGTTTCACTATGAAGCGCGCCTTGCTGCTGGCTAACTCCGGGGCGAGGAGGCGGATCATGACCCTGACCGATGCACAGATCCACGCGCTGGATGTCGTGGATGCCCGCATGACCGAGCTGTCGGAGTGGTGCAGCACGATCTTCGAACTTGGCGAGACGGCGTGGCGCGAATATCGCTCGGCCGCATGGTATGTAGAGCGGCTCCGTGCGGAGGGCTTTACTGTCGAGGAAGGCAGCGGCGGCATGCCCACGGCCTTCTGCGCCGAGTGGTCGAACGGCGATGGCCCGGTCATCGGCATGTATGCCGAATACGACGCGATCCCGGGTAACTGCCAGGCGGCGACAACGCACCGCGCGCCGCGGGATGGGCTTGGCTACCAGGCGGGCGGGCATACCGATCCACATTCGGGCCTCGGCATCGGCGCGCTTGGCGGGCTCTTGGCCACCAAGGCGGCGATGGAGGCGAAGGGAATCAAGGGCGGACTGCGGTTCACCGGCGAGCCGGCCGAAAAGGTACGCGGCTCGAAACCCATCCACGCGGCCAAGGGCTATTATGACGGGCTGGCGGGGATGTTGTCGTTCCATCCATTCTACATGCTGCCAATGTGCAATACCGTGCGCTGGGATACCCATTGCGGCGCGGCCTACTCGATGATCTACCGCTTCATCTGCGACGCGCCGGAGGTTTGGGGCGCGGGTGACGGCGCGCCGATCCCGCAATCCCACAGCGTCATCCGCGCGCCCGGCGCGTCCGAGGCGCTGGTGCAGATGTATGCGCTGTCCAAATCCCTGCGGGATTCCATGCTGCCGCATCAGGGCGGCTGGTCGATCTCGGAGGCGATACTGACCGCCGGGCAGGCCACCGCCGACAACCAGCCCGCGGGGCTGGCCGAGCTGCAATACATGATGCGCACGCCGACGGTGGAAATGGCCGAGCAGGTGACGGCCATGCTGGACCGCAATGCCGAGGCCGTGGCGCAGATGACCGGCTGCCGGTGGGAGCGCCACTGGGTCTGCAAATCGCGCCCCGGCCTTGCCAATCACGCGATGGCAAATGTCGTCTGGGACGCGTTGCAAGAGGCGGGCGCGCCAGAGTGGGGCGACGAGGCCAAGGACATCGCGCGCCAGGTTCAGGAAAACGTGGGTCTAAAACCCATGTCAGAACCTTTTATTGACGAAATGAGCCGCCTCATCGCCCCGCAGGAAGCCGAAGCAATCCTGCGCCGCGATCTGCCGCCCTCACAGCTGAACAGCACGTCGGACGATTATACCGACATGAGTTGGCACGCGCCGCTGGCGCGGTTCTACATCGCGCGGCCCGCCCTCAAATCCGCGGGCGCGCCTTACCCAAACTGGGTGATGAATGCGCTTGGCGGCATCCCCGCCACCATCGATCCGATGGTGCGGACTGCGGCCCGCGTCTGCGCCCTCTCGGCGCTACGCCTGCTCGAGGACGAGGGCGCGCGCAACGCCGCCATGGCCGAGTTCGAGGAGCGGACGGGCGGCGGCGTGGGCGGCTCCAAATGGCTTGGTCCCCTTTGCGACTACGACCCGCCCATTCATTTCCGCTGGCCCGAATACATCGACACCCCGCGCGGGCGCGATTGGTGGATCCCCTCTGCCATGCCTGACGCCTGAAAAGGAAAAATAACATGCTCGACAAGACCCAATCCGAATTCACGCTCCAGCGCCGCAAGCGTGGTGGCGGCACCGCCCCCATGCAGCATTGGCACCTGCCGAACGAGACGGACGCGCTCAGCCATGTCCTTTTGGGCTCGCCCGCGCATCTCAAGCATCTGGCGACCTCGAGCCTGTCGTCGAAACATCTGCGCGAAAACCCCTGCAACATCCAGGTGGCCCAGAGCCAGCATGCCGAAATGGTCGCCGCCTACGAGCATTTCGGCGTCAAGGTGCAGATGCACGCGCCCGAGCCCGAGTTGCCGATGCAGGTCTATGCGCGCGACAGCTCGGTGATGACACCCTATGGCGCGATCATCACGGCAATGTCGCAATGGTGGCGCCGGGGCGAGAATTACGCGGCGATCCGCACCTACGAGGATCTGGGCATCCCGATCTACGACATGGTCACCGCTGGCACCTTCGAGGGCGGTGATTTCAACGTGATCGAAGAGGGCGTCGTGCTCATCGGCTGCGGCGGCGCGCGCACCAACGAGGCGGGCGCGCGTCAGGTCGCCGGCTGGTTTGAAGATGAGGGCTGGGAGGTGAAGCTGGCCTTCATTGACGAATATTACGTGCATATCGACCTGATGGTCGTGCCCATTGCCGAGAAGCTGACGGCGGTCTGCCTTGATTGCATCGATCCCTGGATCGTCGACTGGCTGAAGGGCAAGGGCCACGATATCATCGACGTGCCTTTCCGCGACACCATGGCTCTTGGCTGCAACGTGATGAGCCTTGGCAATGGCAAGGTGATCGCGCCCAAGGCGTCCACCGTTCTGGTCGACAATCTGCGCGCGCGTGGCTTCGAGGTTGCGGCCATCGACACGGCCGAGATTTCAAAGACCGGCGGCGGTATCCACTGCATGGCGCAGGCGTTGAACCGGGCCTGATCGGGGAGGGTAGACCCTCCCGGAAAAAGGCAATCGTTCCATGAAAGGCGCGCGAGGCGGGAGATCCTTTGCGCGCCCCGCTGTTTGCGACCAAGGCGTTCCACCCGTATCAAGCCCGTGTTGATGGTGGCCTGTCCGGGGCCTGGCGCCACGGGCGGCTGCATCTTGCCAAAAGGCGCGTTTGGGCCGACATCACGCGCAAGGCCCGCAACCATGAGGTACCCGCCATGAGATTTCTCGCCCCCGCAGCGCTGGCGCTTGCCAGCATCATAAGCCCCGCCTTCGCCCAGAATACCTTTGGCCCGCTGATCGCGCCCGATGAGCTGAACGCGCAGCTTGAGGCCGACGCGCCCCTGATCCTCGACATTCGCGGTGATGCCTATACCGAAGGTCATATTCCCGGCGCCGTCTCGGCTCCCTATGCCGGGTTCCGCGGCCCCGAGGACAATCCGGGCCAAGTCCCCTCCGAAGGCCAGATCGAGGCGATGCTGCAAAGCCTTGGCGTCACTTTCGAGCGCCCCGTCGCCATCGTGCACGAGGGCGATACCGACACCGATTTCGGCGCTGCCGCGCGTGTCTACTGGACGCTGAAATCCTCGGGCCTGACGCAGCTGGCCATCGTCAATGGCGGCATGGAGGCCTGGGAGGAGGGCAAGCTGCCGCTGGTCACCGGAGACACTGCGCCCATGCCCTCCGATATCGACATCACATTTTCCGACCGCTGGCTGGCCACGACAGATGATGTCGCGGCGGTCGTCAACGGCGCAAGCGAGGCGACGCTGGTCGATGCGCGGCCCGCGAACTTCTACGAGGGCAAAAAGGGCCACGACGCGGCCGAGCGCCCCGGCACGCTGCCGGGCGCACAGAACATCACCCATTCAGAGTTCTTCAAGGACGGTACGCAGATCGTGGATGCGAAGGCTGCCAGCGATATCGCTTCGCGCATGGGCCTGAATGCAGACCGGCCCATCGTGTCCTTCTGCAACACGGGGCACTGGGCCGCGACCGACTGGTTCGCCATGTCCGAGCTGGCCGGGATGCCCGACGTCAAGCTCTATGCCGAATCCATGGTGGGCTATTCCAAGACCGATAACGAAATGGCCAATGTGCCCGGTCTGCTTCGGAACCTGCTGAACCAGATCATGGGGAACTGATGACCGTCACCACGGATGACACCGTCCCCCGCGCTAGCCAGGGGCGGGTTCTGCCGCGCGCCGGGCTGATTGCCCTTGCCGCTATCCTGATCGCGACCGTCGCGGCGCTGGCGGGCGCACGTTTCGGCCTGATGCTGGCCATTGGCCTTGGCATCGGCATGACGCTGGAGGGGCTGCGCTTTGGCTTTGCCGGGCCGTGGCGCGCGATGATCCTGCGGCGCGAGCCTGCGGGCATCCTGGCGCAGCTTCTGGCCATCGGGATCGTGGCCGTCGTTGCGCTGCCCCTCTTGGCCAACCATGGCGGTGAGTTGGTGGGGGCCGAGGCACCCATCGGCTTTGCGATGATCGGCGGTGCCTTCGTCTTTGGCGCGGCGATGCAGGTGGTGCTGGGCTGCGGCTCGGGCACGCTGGTCAATGCGGGCAGCGGCAATCCCGTGGGCCTTGTCGCGCTGCCATTCTTTGCCATCGGCAGCTTTTTCGGCGCCTATCATCTTATCTGGTGGACCGATCTGGGCGCGCTGCCCATCTTAGTGCTGCGCGGGACAAGCGGCCTTGCCATCACGCTGGCCGGGCTTGCCGCCGTGGCGGCATTCCTTCTCTGGCGCGCGGCGCCGGGCACGCGCAAGCTGCCGCGCCGCCTGATCATTGCCGCGCTGTTGTTGGCGGCGCTGGCCATCGGCAACCTCCTGATCGCGGGCCAGCCCTGGGGCGTGGTCTATGGCCTTGGCCTCTGGGTGGCCAAGGGCGCGGTCGGCATGGGCGCGGATCTGAGCGGATCGGCGTTCTGGTCGGCCCCCGGCAATGCCGACCGTGTGGGCGCCAGCGTGCTGACCGACTATACATCGCTGACCGATTTCGGCCTGATCGCGGGCGCGTTCCTGATGGCGAGCTGGCGCGCCGGGGGACTCTCTGCGGCGCTTCCCAAACTGCCCCCGCGGGCCTGGGCCGCGACGGTGGTGGCCGGGCTGCTGCTGGGCTATTCCTCGCGGCTGGCCTTCGGCTGCAATGTCGGCGCGTTCTTCTCGGGGATCTCGACCGGCAGCCTGCATGGCTGGGTCTGGTTCGCCGCCGCCTTTGCCGGGTCTTGGTATGGGGTCAAGCTGCGGCCCATTCTGGGTCTGGAGGCACGCACATGAGCCGCCGGATCATCGCCCTTGCCGCCCTTGTCCTCGTGGGCGGTGTCATTGCACTGGATCTTGGCGCATCGCCGCCGAACCCCTATTCCGCGCCGCCGCTGATTGCGTTTGGCTCGGGGCAGGCCTCCTCAGGGGGATTTTGCGGCGCGCTGCCTGACTGACGCAGGCATCAGCGATTGCACCACAAACCGCTCAATCGCGGTTGCAATGGGCGCGGATGCGCTATGTTAACCGCGCGAGGGACAGGGATAGCAATCGCATGACGCAGCAGCCCATTATCGTGGCCGAAAATATCGGCAAGCGTTTCAACGGCTTTCAGGCGCTGGACGATGTCAGCCTGACGGTGAGAGCGGGCGAGCGCGTGGTTGTCTGCGGCCCTTCAGGCTCGGGTAAATCGACGCTGATCCGCTGCTTCAACGGGCTTGAGACGCATGAGGACGGCAGTCTGACGGTGGACGGGCGCCGGATGGAGGCCGGGGCGCCGCATATCCGCCGGTTGCGGCAGGATGTCGGCATGGTGTTTCAGCAGTTTAATCTCTTTCCCCATCTGACGGTGCTTGAAAACCTCACCATCGGCCCGCGAAAGGTGCGTGGGATGGGCCGGTCCAAGGCCGACGCTTTGGCGCGCAAATATCTGAAGCGCGTCCGCATCCCCGAGCAGGAGGGCAAGCGCCCCGATCAGCTATCGGGCGGTCAGCAGCAGCGCGTCGCCATCGCCCGCGCGCTTTGCATGGAGCCGCGCGTCATGCTCTTCGACGAGCCGACATCGGCGCTCGACCCCGAGATGATCGGCGAGGTTCTGGATGTCATGGTCGACCTGGCTGAGAGCGGCATGACCATGGTCGTCGTCACGCATGAGATGGGATTTGCGCGCAAGGTGGCAGACCGCATGGTCTTCATGGAGGCAGGCGCCATCGTCGAGATCTCGCCGCCCGAGGTGTTCTTTTCCCAGCCGAAGACCGAGCGCGCCCGCGTTTTTCTGAACCAGATCCTGGGCCATTGATGCGCGTCGCCCGTATTCTGGACCGGCCGCCGGTTGCCATTGTCCTCTATGCCGCGATCATGGCGGCGCTGGTCTGGTCGGCCTATGCCGGGGCGCAGCGGATGGGCTATAACTGGCAATGGTACCGTGTGCCGCAATACTTGGGCGCGCTGACCGAGGACGGATTTCAGCCGGGCGAGATACTGATTGGCCTCTGGGCGACGGTGCGGCTCTCGGCGGCGGCCTTCGGGCTGGCGGTCCTGATCGGGGCAGGGGTGGCGATCTTGCGCCTTTCCGGGCTGATCATGGGCCGGGGCGTGGCCACGGTCTACCTGGAGCTGATCCGCAACATCCCGCTTTTGGTGCTGCTCTACCTTTTCTACTACGTGCTGGGCCCGATCTTTGAGCTCAGCCGGTGGAGCGCGGCGATTCTGACGCTGGCCGTTTTCCATTCAGCCCTGATTTCCGAGATTTTCCGCGCCGGCATCAACTCGGTCGCGCGTGGGCAGTGGGAGGCGGCGGATGCCATTGGCATGTCGCGCGCGCAGTCCTTCGCCTATATCATCCTGCCGCAATCCGTGCGCTTCATGCTGCCGCCCCTGACCGGCGAGGCGGTGCATCTGATCAAGTCCTCGGCCATCGTCAGCGTCATCGCCGTGGCCGAGCTGACCACCGTCGGGCGCAACATCATTTCCGACAGCTACATGAGCTTTGAGATCTGGTTCACCGTGGCGGCCGTATATCTGGCGATCACCCTCGTTCTGTCCTTCGGCGTCTCGGCGCTGGAGCGGCGCTTCACCCCCTGACCAAGCCCCATTTTCAAGGAGATTTTCCAATGACGACAACACGCAGAGCGGCGATGATGCTGGGCCTTGCCTTTGCGGCAGCCGCCGGTTTCGGCGCGTCCGCCAGCGCCCAGTCGGCCACGCAGGCCTTGGCGCAGGAATCGGTGATCGAGACGATCAAGCAGGACGGCGTGATCCGCATTGGTCTTTCGGTCTTTACTCCCTGGTCCATGCGCGACAAGAACGGCGAGCTGATCGGCTTCGAGCTGGATGTGGGCCGCGCGCTGGCTGAGGATATGGGCGTTGATGTCGAGTTCATCCCGACCGCTTGGGACGGTATCATCCCGCAGCTCGTCTCGGGTAATTTCGACGTGATCATCTCGGGCATGTCCATCACGCCCGAACGCAACCTGACCGTCAATTTCAGCGATCCCTACGCCTTTTCCGGCCAGACCATCCTTGCCAACAAGGAGATGACCGAGGGCTTTGCGCTGGAGGATTACAATAGCGGCGACGTCATCTTCTCGGCGCGCCGGGGCGCGACGCCCGCCACCGTCATCGCGCAGCTTTTCCCCGAGGCGCAGCTGCTGCTCTTTGACGAGGAGGCGGCCGCCGTTCAGGAGGTGCTGAACGGCAATGCGCACGCCACCATGTTCGCCGAGCCGGCCCCCTCGATCGAGGCGCGGCGTTATCCCGAGAAGCTGCATGTGCCCTTCGATCAGACCTTTCTGGCCACGGGCGAGGGGTTTGCGCTGCGCAAGGGCGATCCGGATGCGCTCAACTTCTTCAACAACTGGATTGCCGGGCGCACCGCCTCCGGCTGGCTGAAGGAGCGTAATGATTACTGGTTCAAAGGCGACGCCTGGCAGGACCAGATCCCACAGTAAGGGACCTGCGCCATGCCCGCGATCCTGCGCAAACTGCGCTGGCCTGACTTGCTGCTCCTCGCCGCTCTTGCGGCGGGGATCGGGTATGCCCTGCTGCGGGCGGAGGGCACGCTGACCTATGAATGGCGCTGGCACCTCATCCCCGACTACATCCTGCGCTGGCGCGAGGACCGTGGCGAATGGTTTGCCAACCTGCTGCTGCAGGGGCTGATCACGACGATCCGCATCAGCATTTACGCCAGTGTCCTCGCGCTGATACTGGGCGTTATCCTTGGCATCGCGCGCACGGCGCGCAACCTGACGATTCGCCTTCTGGCGCGCACCTATATGGAGTTGCTGCGCAATATCCCGCCCGTCGTCATCATCTTCATCTTCTTTTTCTTCCTGTCGCAGCAACTGATCGACGCGCTCAACCTGAACGCTTGGGCGCGCGGCGTCGCGCGGAGCGATAATGCCGCGATCTGGGAGTTCTTCTTTGGCGACATGCGACGGTTTCCGTCGCTGATTTCGGGCGTGATCGTACTGGCCCTGTTCGAGAGCGCCTTTGTCGGTGAGATCGTGCGCGCGGGCATTCAGTCGGTCGCGCAGGGGCAGCGCGAGGCGGCGCGCGCCATCGGCATGGGACCAGTGCAGGAGATGCGCCATATCATCTTGCCGCAGGCGATGCGCAAGGTGACCCCGCCGATGGCGAACCAGTTCATCAGCCTGATCAAGGACAGCTCGATCATCTCGCTGATCTCGGTGCAGGACCTGACATACAAGACGGTCGAGCTTGTCGCCTCGACCCGTCTGATCTTCGAGGCGTGGATTACCACGGCGGCGCTCTACTTTATCCTTTGTTTCGGCCTCTCGCTGCTCTTTCGTAGACTGGAGGGGCGGCAGTAATCTTGGCGGCCCATGTGATCCACGCGCGCCGCTGCGCCGTATCCAATGCACCACTGGAGGAGTCTGACCATGATCCGCGCCATCACCCTTTGCCTGACCTTGCTGATTGCCCTGCCTGCCAGCGCACTTGACCTGCGCGCGTCCTTTGCCTCCATCGACGGCGGCACCGTCTCGCTCGAAGGATGGCGCGGGCAGCCGGTTCTGGTAGTCAACACCGCCTCGCAATGTGCTTTCACGCGCCAGTATCGCGGGCTGCAGGATCTTTATGACCGCTATCGCCAGCAGGGATTGGTCGTCCTTGCCGTGCCCTCGGATGACTTCAACCAGGAGCTGGCCAGCGATGCGGCGGTCAAGGAGTTCTGCGAGCTGCAATACGGTATAGACATGCCGATGACCCGGATCACGCCCGTCAGGGGCAGCACCGCGCATCCCTTCTACGCCTCGCTGCGCGCCGAGACGGGGTTTGAGCCGCGCTGGAACTTCAACAAGGTGCTGGTCGCCCCCGATGGTAGCGTGGCGGGGACCTATGGCTCGCGCGTCGATCCGCTGTCGCCCCAGATCACGCGCAGTATCGAGGCGCTGCTACAATGAGCGCGGCGGGCGCGGACGAGCAGGGCGCCCTGACCGTCTATTATGACGGCGCGTGCCCGCTCTGCCGGGCCGAGCTGTCGCATTACACGGCGCGCGACAAGGCGGGCCGTCTGGCGCTGGTGGATGTCTCGCAGCCCGAGGTTCGGCTGCCCGATGAACTGGACGCCAAGGACGCCAAGGCCCGCTTTCATGTGCGCACGCCGGACGGTCGGCTTGTCTCGGGCGCTGCGGGTTTTGCACAGGTCTGGGGCCGGGTGCCGGGCTGGGGCTGGGCCGCGCGGTTGGCATCCGTGCCGGGTGTTCTGCCGGTGCTGGAACTGGGGTATCGGGGTTTTCTGAAACTGCGCCCGCGGATTGTGGGGATGTTCATCCGCCTGCAGCATCTGCGCGGGCGCGGGTGATGCGCCGCCGGGCGAGCGGCCCGGCGTGAGGTCAGGCCGCTCGCCAACGGTACTGTCAGCTTATGCCGTCTCGCGCGCCCAATGGCGCAGCTGGCCGCATTTTTCCACGAAATCCGCGGCAGAGTCCGGCGAAAGCTCTGGCATGCCCTCGTCGATGTCCTCGACCCCGGCCGATGTGATCAGGGGCTTTGCGGCCTCCGTCCAGCCGATGAACTTGGCATGTGCGAAGGCGTCGCTGACGAAATCCTTCGACGGCTTGTCTTTCGCCAGATCCTTGCCTTTCTCCTCTGAGAAAACCAGCGCCACCGCGTCGAACAGGACCGACAGACCACCGTCGATCTTTTCATCGGCGGTGCGCGTCGAGCCGTCCGAGAGTGTCACGCCCTGGATATGCGGAGCGACAATGGCCACCATCGCCCCCTCGGCCTTGAACGCCTTTTCCAGCGCCTCTACCAACTCCGCATCAGCGCCGTCGCTGAGATAGAGGCCCAGCTTCCGGCCCGCAAAGCTTTTCGGCCCGTTCTTGAGGATGCTGAGGGCATCCGAGGCGGGCAGGTCGGTGATGGGCGCGCGGGCCGGGGTTGCGGGTTTTGGCATGTCCTTGACGCCCAGCCCCTCGGCCACGCCCTGCGCCAGATCGTCATGCACGTTCAGCAGATGCGACAGGACGCGCAGGCGGATCTTTTCATGCTCGCATTTCGACAGCTCGAACGTGTAGCCGCCGATGATGTGACGCTGCTCGGTCTCGGTCTGGCTGATCCAGAACTGCCGCGCCTGGCTGTAGTGATCGGCGAAGGTTTCCGAGCGTGTGCGCTGCTTTTGGCCCTCCATCTCCTCGGGATAGCTTTGGAATCCGATCTCGGGATTCTCGCGCGGGCCGCCATCCTCGTCCCAGCTGTTGGGCTCGTAATTGGCGCGGCCTTTCGGATTGCGCATGGCCATATGCCCGTCCTGCTGGAAATGATGCATCGGGCATTTCGGCGCGTTGATCGCGATATGCGTGAAGTTCGGACCGCCCAGACGCTTGGTCTGCGTGTCGAGGTAGGAAAAGTTGCGTCCTTGCAGCAGGGGATCGTTCGTGTGGTCGATGCCGCGCACGATGTTCTGCGTGCAAAAGGCCACCTGCTCGGTCTCGGCAAAGAAATTGTCGACATTGGCGTCGAGTGTGAGCGTGCCGATGATGCGGACGGGCACCTGTTCTTCGGGGATCAGCTTGGTCGCATCCAAGATGTCGAACTCGAACTTGTCAGCGAACTCATCGTCGAAGACTTGAATGCCCAGGTCCCATTGCGGAAAATCGCCCGCGTCGATCGCCTCCCACATGTCACGGCGGTGGAAATCGGGATCGGCGCCGTTGATCTTGACGGCCTCGTTCCAGACCACCGATTGCAGGCCCTCGCGCGGCTTCCAGTGGAATTTCACGTAATGCGATTTCCCTTCGGCGTTGACCAGCCGGAATGTGTGCACACCGAACCCCTCCATGAAGCGGAGGGAGCGGGGGATTGCCCGGTCGGACATCTGCCACAGCGTCATGTGGATCGCCTCGGGCGAGAGCGAGATGAAATCCCAGAAGTTGTCATGCGCCGATTGCGCCTGCGGAAAGCCGCGATCAGGCGCTTCCTTGACCGAATGGACGAGGTCGGGAAACTTCATCGCGTCTTGAATGAAGAAGACAGGGATATTGTTGCCCACGAGGTCCCAGTTGCCTTCCTGCGTGTAGAACTTGGTGGCAAAGCCGCGCACATCGCGGGCCAGATCGAACGACCCCTTGTTGCCCGCCACGGTGGAGAACCGGGTAAAGGTGGGGGTCTTCTCGCCGACGCGCTGGAATATGTCGGCGCAGCTCAGTTCGGGAATGGCCTCGGTCAGCTCAAAATGGCCGTGAACGCCATAGCCGCGCGCATGGACGACCCGCTCGGGGATGCGCTCGTGGTCGAAATGAAAGATCTTCTCGCGCATCACGTGATCTTCCAGCAGGACCGGCCCGCGCGGCCCGGCGGTCAGCGAGTTCTGATCGTCCGCGATCGGCCCGCCCTGCGCGGTGGTCATGGTGCGATCGCGGTCTGTGGTTTGCTGGCGCGGTGCGCCGCCCTTGTCGCGTGTCTCGTCGGTCATTGCCAAGGATCCTCGTATGATGGTCTGGATGTCCATCAAACTTGGAAGGGCGGCTTTCGTTCCCGACAGCGCGACATCCCGCCGCGCTCGCGCCCGCGATATTCGGCTCAGAAGCGTTTATGTGCCGCTGCGCGTCTGTGGCGGTTCGGGCGCCAGCAGGTTCTCACTTGCATCGGGGCTGCTGGTGGCATCCGCCTGACGTTGCAGGTCTTCCGCTTCGGAGGCCAGATCGCCTTCTCCGGGCGCGGCATCGGCGGCATCTGCCTCGGGCGGGGTCGGCATTTGCTTGGCAGGCTGCTGCGAACCTGGCGGCAGATGAGGTGCAGTCCTGACGCCCTCGTCCTCCGTTGGTTGGTGCCGCACGGCAATGCCATCGGGAAAGATGATCTCACGCGAGGCGTCGGGCATCGAAATGCCGGCATTCTGCAGCGCAAGCTTGACCTGCCGCATCAGGGCCGAGCGCACCTTGAAGATCGAATAGGCGCGCGCATCGATCCAGTACTGCACCTTGAGATCGACCGTCGATGCGCCCAGCTCGTCGACCAATGCCGTCGGCTCGGGATCGTTCAGCACGGCGGGATGGGCGCGCAGGGCCTCGATGATGACCTCCTGCGCCTCCAGCACCGAATCGTCATAGCCGATCCCGACGCCGAACTCCGAGCGTTGATTGGGATTGGTCGAGGAGTTCTCGATGACGCTCTTGTAGACAATGGCGTTCGGAATCTGAACATGGTTGCCATTCAACGTCAGCAGAACCGTCGTGCGCATGTTGAGGTTTTGCACGATGCCCTGATGACCGGCCACGATGATCCAGTCGCCGGTGCGAAAAGGGTTGCGGATGCTGAGAAGAATACTGGCCAGCGCGTTCTCGGCGATGTCGCGGAACGCGAGGCCGACGATGATGCCAACTACGCCAGTGCCGCCCAGCACGGTGATCGCCAGCCGCGTCAGGCCCGCAATCTGCAAGATCACATAGATGCCGATCAGGACCACCGGGACCGACAGTGCCTTGGCCACGAAACTCAGCAGGAGCGGCGACGGGATGCGCGTGCGTAGCCATCGCCGGGCCAGCGCCGCGACAGCGCGCGCCAGAAACCATGTCACCGCAAGGATGAAAAGCGCGGCAACGGTGAGCGGGGCGAACCACTGCGCCCGCTCGGCCAGTCGCTCGATTTCGCGCCATGTCGGCGTCAGATCCCAGCTGACATCGGGCGTCACCTCGATCCGGTCGACCACGGCGACGACGCCCTCGGTGCGCAGCGCCAGCTGCCGCGCCCAATCCTTGCGCTCGTCGTTTTCGGTGATCCCGTCGACAAAGACGATGCCCTCGCTGACGGATACTTCCAGCGCCTCGAACCACTGGCTGGCGGTAAGGATGCGGGTCAGGCGGTCCGCGATCTGGGAATCGCGCACATCCGGGTCGACCGATACTTCCCTTTGCGGATCGCTCGCGGCGCTGTCCGGCGCGGTGAAGGTTGTCTGGGCCAGTGCCGAACCGCCTGTAATGGCAAAGCACAGCGCAATCAGCAGCGCCGCCAAAGCGTCCTGTATCCGGTTTTCTGCAATGCGAGTCATTCCACGTCCACCTTGTTTCGAGGCGCGCTCTCACGCTGCCGCATCCCGAGGACGATACTGCCCGCCGCCGCGCAGTCAACGCGCTCTGATCGCAGCGGTTTCAATCGCAGATAAAGGATTTGTCTCGGCTCTGGACCGTAGCCAGTAGATGACAGTTGCGGCGAGTGCGATTGTCGCACGGACAGAGCCCTGACGTGTCAGGGACCGGCGTCTTGACCACCTTTCCACGCACCGCGCCACGAATGCCGATCTGCTTCATCCACTGCCCGGCAAGGTGTTTCCGCAGGAAATGTCCCGAGAGGGAGTCGCGCCACCGTGCAGCGCGCCAGCTCAAAGCCCTCGCGCTTGAGCTGATGCCACGCCTTGCGGACACCGTAGACCTGGTAATTCTCATCCCAGACACGTTTGATTTCTGGCCGCGATCACGCCCGCCTGCGTCTCATAGGAGCCTCGATGCTCGAACACCATCCGGACCGCACGCGCGCGGACCTCTGGCGAGTAGCGATTTGCCATTTCGCTTTTCGTCATAACCATCATCCTTAATTAAGTTGATGGTCTCCGACAAACTCGGGGCGATTCAGATCGACAACTCGACTTTATAGATGGTGGAATTGTGAGCCATGATCTCTTCTGCATTTCCAAGGATTGGGCCTCACTACCCTGTCTGCTGATCCGTAGAAAACGGAGATGGCCCCAATATCATCAGACCTTTCGATCCCGCGCAGAAGAACAGTTGCGAAATGCAAAAGCGGGACGGTGCAGGTTCGCTGCATGTGAGGTGGCGAGGCATCAGAAGCCTACAATCCGTCGTCGTCTGCGCCCTCCAACCTATTGTGATCATTCGGATCGAACTCATCGGGGTTATAGGCTTCCTCATTTTCGGCGATTCCAGAGATGTGCGTCGTCCCTGTCTCCTCATCATAGACGAGCCCGTAACTCGCGCCGTCCCTGGATCTGTGTCGCAGATATTCGTGGATACCCGCATAAATGAAAGCCAGCGCAAACGGTGTCAGAAGGATCATTGCGATGATTTGACCAGTCATAAGCCTCCTTGGCGTACTTGGCAGCTAGAGCGATGGAGGCGATTTGCGCCTTGTACGCAAAGTCGGCCAACAGAATTCCATTTGAACACCTTTGAGGATGAAGGTGGCTCAGCCGAATTTAGGGTCAAGCTTGCTGGTTGTTGCGGGGCTGGGCATACCAAGATGGAAGGCAGGGTCAGATACTCGGGCGCCGAGCAAGAAGATGCGCTCGCCACCGCGCAAGCCGTTGAAATCAAATGCTCAGAACTTTCTTCATGGACGGCCCTAAGCGGGCGCTCGTCACCAACTTGTGGTGTTGCGGTGCGGCCCGTCGAACCTTCCATTCGCCGCGGGTGCAGGAACTTGGCGACGTCAGATGATCCCAATGCGAGTGAACCGAGCTTGTCCGCGGACACACCCTGGTTTCGGCAGATGGTTCCAGACGAAAACCTGTGGCATGTTGCGTCGATGGAAGAATTGCACCGAACGGTCAGGTTACTCTACAACGGGCAAAGCCAGCGGGCCCGGCGGTTTCGCTATGGGCTGATCGTTTTCGATGCCCTGACCATCGTCTATTTCATTGCAACCGCGGCGCTGCCCACCACACCGGTTACGACAGCGCTGAACTTTGGGCTCGGCCTGCTGATATTTCTGGACCTCGCGGCCCGGTTCTGGATCTCCGATAACCTGCGCCGGGAACTGACGCGCATCTACACGCTTGCTGATATGGTCGTCGTACTGTCTCTGCTCCTGGCACCGCTTTTAACCGAGAACTTCACATTCCTCCGCGTGCTGCGGGGCTTGCGGCTGATCCACGCCTACCACCTGCTGCGTGACCTGCGGCGCGAGAGCCTGTTCTTCCGCCGCCACGAAGACGCGATCCTCGCCGCGGTCAACCTGTTCGTCTTCATTTTCGTGACGACGTCGCTCGTCTTCGTGCTCGCTTTCGATGAATCCGCTGGCATCACCGGGTATGTCGACGCGCTCTATTTCACAGTGGCGACGCTCACGACGACGGGCTTTGGCGACATCACCATGACGACAACCGGCGGAAAGCTGTTGTCGGTGTTCATCATGGTCGTGGGCGTCGCACTTTTTGTACAGTTGGCCCGCGCCATCTTTCAGCCGTCCAAGATCAAGCATAGATGCCCGGAATGCGGCCTGAACCGCCACGAACCGGACGCGATTCACTGCAAGCATTGTGGCGAGACGTTGAAAATTGAGACAGAGGGCGACACTGGAACATGAACGCGGCAGCGTTTTCCGATAGTTGTCCGTCATTGCAGCAGAGCGGTCACAAAAGACGAGCAGAAAATGTTATATCTCAAGCTTGCACTACTCAACGGAATGGCCGCCGCCCCCAAAAGATTTGGCGGTTCCGGCCCAGTGCAGCCGTTTGTCGCAGGGACAGGTGCTGCGGTGCGGCTTGCCCGATGCGTACATTAGCCAGCCTCATCTGACTGGGGTGGCCAGCACCGAAGAACTCGAGTCCGTCCTTGCGGCAAGAAACGGTGAATTACTTAGCACTCTTCCATTTTACGGGGGTAACGTAGAGATGCTGTCAATCAACACTGACCATCAGATCTCCGTTCTGGATACTGATCTGGGTGCCGCGCGCAAATATCGGCGGCCTCACCTTTCTTCAAGAAACCGTGGCTGACCATGTAGCGGGCACGTTGGCGTTCCGGACTGGCGAAAGGCTCGAGGGTGGCATTCAGATGTGCCAAATCATGTTTGGCATGGGCGATCTGTGCTTCATACGCCTTAATCCGACCGAGAATCTCGGCCCGCTTCTGTCAAAGTGTCTGGATAATCAATGGCTCTGACATGTGCCAATTCAAGCCGAACTGGACTGAACCATCCAGTCGGCAAATTGGTGCGTTTGCTACCTAAGATCGAGCTTCTGAACGGTGAGGTCTTTTGCTCACTGTGCGAGGCCCAGATTCTGACTGAAAAGTGGCACCGCCTCTACAGCCGCCACTACAACAGTGTCAGACCGCACAGCGCTCTGGGATACCGCCCACCAGCGTCCGAAAGCATCGTTTCGATAGACCAAAGACCGACCATGGACTAACAATCAAACTGGACCGCTCGATGGGATCAGATCAGTGCCCGCAGCCGCACAAGGATCGCGAAGATGGCGTCGCCGGTCGTTCTCTTCAGCGGGCATCGGGTCAGGCGGCCATCGTACTTCAATGTAGCCAATTACCGACTCGATGGCGCTTCGTCGTCGCAGCAGTTTCGCGATGGTCTTGGTGACGCCCAGCTCGCCCTTGTCCTTGATTTTCTGCGCCAGCAGCCGGTTCACCAGTGCCACCATCTCTTGCAGCCGTGATTTTAGCGGCCGCTCGACACAGTATCTTCAAAGCCACGATCCGATAAATACGTATCGGATCATCCCTATCAACCCCACGATCGACTGGGCGCAGCCGGCGGGCCGGAGGCGAGGCGGTTTTGAGCGCATATCTCCGACGCTTTTTGGGGACAGCAACGCGCCGGGGCCTGCATCTTTTTCGGCTGCGCCTGGATGCGGCCCAAAAAAGCCTTCAAGGGCGGCGATGGCCTTCCATCTTGCAATCCCGGTTGCAATATCGCGCGGTCGGCGTTCAATTGTCGCTTTAGTCGATAACAATCCATGGGAGTTACCGAACCAATGAAACGCTTGCTAGCAACCACCGCCCTGGCCCTCACCGCCGCCTCATCCGTGGCGGCCGCCGGGTGCGAAGAGGTCACATTCTCCGATGTCGGCTGGACCGACATCACCGCCACCACCGCCGCCGCCAGTGTCGTCGTGCGCGCGCTGGGGTATGACACAGAAACCAAGGTCCTGTCCGTGCCCGTCACCTACAAGTCGCTGGAGGCGGGCGACATCGACGTGTTCCTCGGCAACTGGATGCCGACGATGGAAGCCGACATCGCCCCGTACCGCGAAGCGGGCACCGTCGATACCGTGCGCACCAATCTGGAGGGGGCGAAATATACGCTCGCGGCAAACAAGGCGGCCGCCGATCTAGGCATCACCAGCTTTGGCGCGATCGCCGAGCATGAGGACGCGCTGGAGGGCAAGATCTACGGCATCGAGCCGGGCAATGACGGCAACCGTTTGATCCAGACGATGATCGAGGACAATGCGTTTGGTCTCGAAGGCTTCGAAGTGGCCGAAAGCTCCGAGCAGGGGATGCTGGCACAGGTCGCGCGCTCCGACCGCAGGGACGAGCCGATAGTGTTCCTCGGTTGGGAGCCGCACCCGATGAACGCCAATTTCGAGCTGACCTACCTGACCGGTGGCGACGACTACTTTGGCCCCGATCTGGGCGGCGCCACGGTCCGCACCAATACCCGCGCAGGTTATGTCGAGGAATGCCCCAACATCGGCAAGCTGCTGGAAAACATGGAATTCACGCTCGCCATGGAGAACGAGATCATGAGCGCGATCCTGGATGACGGCATGGATCCCGAAGCGGCCGCTACCGAGTGGCTCAAGGCGAACCCCGACACGCTGAAGGCATGGCTGGGTGGCGTGACCACCATGGATGGCGGCGATTCGATGGCTGCGGTCGAAGCGGCGATGAAATAACCAAGCCGCATGGATGTGAGGGCCCGCCCGCCAGAGGGGGCGGGCCTGTCATGTCTCATTATTCCCGCGTAACAGACCCGAGGGCCCCCGTATGGATTGGCTGACAGACCACAAGATCCCCATTGCCACCGTGGCCGAGGACGCGCTTGAATGGCTTCAGGTGCACGGCGCGGTTTTCTTTGATAGCCTTGCGCTGGCGATGGAGCGGTTGATTGACGCAATATTGTGGGTGTTGCAAATGCCGCATCCCCTGATCATCGTGGCGGCCTTCGCGGCGCTGACTTGGGCGCTGCATCGCAACTGGAAAACCGTTGCATTCATCGTCGTCGGGTTCCTGTTCATCCTCAATCAGGGTTACTGGGAGGAAACGACCGAAAGCCTGACCTTGGTGCTGTCGGCCTGCCTCGTCTGCATGGGTGTGGGCGTGCCGATCGGTATCGCCGCAGCGCACCGTCCGCGCCTCTATCGCACGCTTCGTCCCGTGCTCGACCTGATGCAGACACTGCCGCCCTTCGTCTATCTGATCCCGGCGATCGTGTTTTTCGGCATCGGCATGGTGCCGGGCCTGATCGCGACGGTCATTTTCGTGCTACCCGCCCCTATACGCCTGACGCAGCTGGGGATCTCGTCGACCCCTGCCTCCCTCTTGGAAGCGGCGCAGGCATTCGGGGCAAAACCCCGCCAGACATTGTGGAAGATCGAACTGCCCTATGCCCTGCCTCAGATCATGGCGGGCCTGAACCAGACGATCATGCTGTCGCTGTCGATGGTGGTCATCGCCGCCCTCGTCGGCGCGGACGGGCTGGGAGTGCCCGTGGTCCGTGCGCTCAATAGAGTGGATAGCGGGCTCGGGTTCGAATCCGGTCTGATCATCGTAGTGGTCGCCATCATGCTCGACCGGATGCTGAGGCTGAAGAGCAAATGACCACAGCGGTTTCATTCAACAATGTCTCGATCGTTTTCGGTGATGCGCCGGACACGGCGCTGCCGCTGATGGACAAGGGGCTGAGCCGCTCGGAGATCGAGGCCGAGACCGGGCAGGTGCTGGGAGTGCACGATTGCACCTTCGATGTGGCGGAGGGGGAGATCCTCGTGCTGATGGGCCTTTCGGGCTCGGGCAAATCGACGCTGCTGCGCGCGGTGAACGGGCTGAACCCGGTGGCGCGCGGCCATGTCACGGTGAACGACGGCACATGGTCGGCCAACGTGCAGGAATGCTCGGCCCGCGATCTGCGCCGGGTGCGGCGCGAATGCGTGTCGATGGTGTTTCAGCAATTCGGCCTGCTGCCCTGGCGCAACGTGCGCGACAACGTGGCGCTGGCGCTGGAGCTTTCGGATGTGCCCCGCAAAGAACGGCTCGAACGGGCCGACAAACAACTGGCGCTGGTCGGACTGGACGAGTGGGCCGATCGAAAGGTCAGCGAACTGTCGGGCGGGATGCAGCAACGTGTCGGCCTTGCGCGTGCGCTGGTCACCGAGGCGCCGATCCTTCTGATGGACGAGCCCTTCAGCGCGCTCGACCCTCTGATCCGCGCCCGGCTTCAGGATGAGCTGCTCGAGCTGCAACGCGATCTCAAACGCTCGATCGTCTTTGTCAGTCATGATCTCGACGAGGCGTTCAAGCTGGGCGAGCGCATCGCCATCATGGAGGGCGGACGCATCGTGCAGATCGGCACCCCGCGCGAGATATTCTCGAACCCCGCGTCGGATTACGTCGCCGATTTCGTCGCGAACATGAACCCGCTGGGCGTGCTGACAGCGCGCGACGTGATGGGGCAGGCGGCTGGGCGCGCCTCGGGCGATGTGGCCGCGGAAACCCCGGTGCGCGACCTGATCGCCCTGCTGAGTGGTGACGACAGCGCCCTCAATGTGATCGAGGACGCCGCCGTGATCGGCACCGTCACCGCCCAGAGCATCGTGGCGCGTTTGCAGAGTGCGGGCTGATGCCGCACAGGGCTGTGGCCTGATCCGTTCCCGCTTTGTCAGATGAAAGAAGCTTTCGGCCACCACTTTATCATGGCGCTTTCACGCCGGCTCATGCTGGGATCAAGATTGTGCTGGCCAAGGAATAATTGCCACTTGCGACGGGTAGACTGCGAACCTTGATCCGAATGGACCATGACCATTTGCTCTGGTTTACGACGCCATACGGCCGCCAGCAGCGCTTGCCCCGCCAAGTGGGCTGTCATTCGCGACTGGGCAGATCCATTGACCGGCAGGTGATTTGCAAAGCAAATCTGCCGAAAGGGCCGACGACACGCCTTGAACTCAGATCAATAACCCCAGACAGGTAGAAGCTATAGGCAAACCATGTCAGGCGCAGCGACTTCGAATTGCCGGTGTAGCGCGTTGTCAGCGACCACCGCAGGGTTGCGCCCGGTTCAGCTTATGCAAAAGAACGGAGAGCTTGCCGGAATTTTTGGAACGGCCGGTGGATCATCAGGGTTATGGCAGTCTGGCGATACCTCGGGATCGAGGATGAGATGGTCAATATCTGGCTCAGATTCTGCCTTTGCGGGCAGGACACAAATGACTCTGAAAGCTCTCATCAAATCAATGTGTTGCAGTCACCGGGGCAAATGGGCGGTCTCCACACGTGTCTGACGCCAGAACTTGTGGAACAGATGGGGCGGCGGACATGTCAACTCAGGACGGGAAAGACGCCAGTGCGCTTGACGATGCTGTAGACAAAGCTGGTCTCGATCGAGGCGATACCGCCAAGGGGCTGGATGCGGTCGCGGATGAAGCGTTCATACGCTGCCAGATCGGCCACGACGACGCGCAGTTGATAGTCGGTCGAGCCGGTGAGGATGTGACATTCCAGCACCTCGTCCATGGTGCCGATGCGCCGCTCGAACCTCGTGATGTCGTCCTGGTTGTGCCGCTCCAGCCGGATGCGCACGAAAACGGTGATCGGCAGCCCATAGGCCGCCGGATCGACGTCGGCACCAAAGCCGCGGATGACGCCCGACGCTTCCAGATTGCGCAGGCGGCGCAGGCAGGGTGAGGGCGACAGGCTGACCTGCGCGGCAAGATCCTGATTGCTGATGCGCCCGTTGGCCTGAAGCGCGCGGATGATCTGGCGGTCCTTGCTGTCCATATGCGCCCTCATGTTGGCAGAATATGCTAATATGACACATCATACTGGCATGATTGGCAATCTCTTACTACCGCGGATCGTGCATAATGCCCCAAACGCTTGTAACGCTTGAGGAGGCCGACATGCCCGACCAGACCGGCGGTTTCGCAACCCGCGCCATTCACCACGCCTATGATCCGAAGGACAACGAAGGCGCGCTGACGCCGCCCTTGCACCTGACCTCGACCTTTGCCTTCGACAGTGCCGAGGCCGGCGGCGAGATGTTCGCCGGCACGCGCGAGGGGCATTTCTACAGCCGCATCTCGAACCCCACCTGCGATCTGCTGGAGCGGCGCATCGCCACGTTGGAAGGGGCGGAGGCGGGGCTGGCGCTGGCGTCGGGGATGGGTGCGATCACCTCGGCCCTCTGGACGCTTCTGTCGCCGGGCGACGAGATCATCACCGACCGCACGCTATACGGCTGCACCTTTGCTTTCATGCGCGATGGGCTGGCCAAATGGGGCGTGACCGTCACGCACGTCGATCTGCGCGATCACGCCGCGCTGGAGGCCGCGATGAGCGCGCAGACCCGCGTCGTGTACTTCGAGACGCCTGCCAATCCCAACATGCGCCTGGTCGATATCGCCGCCGTCTCGAAGATCGCCCATGGAGGCGGCGCGTCCGTCGTCGTCGACAATACCTATGCCACACCCTACCTGACCCGCCCCATCGAGCTGGGCGCGGATTTCGTTGTGCATTCGGCCACCAAATACCTTGGCGGGCACGGCGATCTGGTGGGCGGTCTGCTGGTCGGGCGCGCCGAGGCGGTGCGGGAGATCCGCCTTGTCGGCATGAAGGACATGACCGGCGCCGTGATGGCCCCCTTCAACGCGATGCTGGTACTGCGCGGGCTGAAAACGCTGGCCTTGCGGATGGAGCGGCACTGCGCCAGCGCGCAAATCGTGGCCGAATGGCTGGCGGCGCATTCCGGCGTAGCTGCTGTTCAGTTTCCGGGCCTTCGGAGTGACGCGCAGCACGATCTGGCGCAGCGGCAGATGACGCTCCCGGGCGGCATGATCGCGTTTGAGCTGACGGGCGGCTATGGCGCGGGTGTCGCCATGATGAACCGGCTGGTGATGATCCAGCGCGCCGTGTCGCTGGGTGATGCCGAGACGCTGATCCAGCATCCCGCGTCGATGACACATTCCACCTATTCCCCCGAGGAGCGCGCGGCGC
This sequence comes from Roseovarius maritimus, assembly GCF_043355895.2. NCBI lineage: Bacteria > Pseudomonadati > Pseudomonadota > Alphaproteobacteria > Rhodobacterales > Roseobacteraceae > Roseovarius > Roseovarius maritimus. Next base: position 73,273 of record NZ_JBHFPF020000002.1, on the reverse strand, counting down.
ATGATATTCCCGACGGGCTGGTGCGCCTGTCCATCGGGTTGGAGGATGCCGCCGACATTCTGGCCGATCTGGAACAGGCACTGACCCAGGAAGACCGCATCGCGGCGGAGTGAAGGGCGATGAATGACACAAAGCATCTGAAAATCGTCGAGCAGCGGCTCTTGTGGCTGTCGCACTGGATGATCCACCACGCCAACCACATCCGCCCCAAGGTGGACGGGATCAAGGTGGGCGGGCATCAGGCCAGCTCGGCCTCGATGGTGTCGATCATGACGGCGCTCTATTTCTCGGCGCTGCGCCCCGAGGACCGCGTGGCGGTCAAACCGCATGCCAGCCCGATCTTTCACGCGATGCAGTACCTTATGGGCAACCAGACGCGCGACAAGCTGGAGGCGTTCCGCGCCTATGGCGGCGCGCAAAGCTACCCCAGCCGCACCAAGGATGTTGATGACGTGGATTTTTCCACCGGGTCGGTCGGCCTCGGGGTGGCGATCACGTCGTTCGCCTCGCTGATGCAGGACTATATCCGCGCCAAGGATTGGGGCGACGGGCCGATGGGCCGCATGGTCGCGCTAGTCGGCGATGCCGAACTGGACGAGGGCAACGTCTACGAGTGCCTTCAGGAGGGCTGGAAGAACGACCTGCGCAACACTTGGTGGATCATCGACTACAACCGCCAGTCGCTGGACGGGATCGTGCGCGAGGGGCTGTTCAGCCGCGTCGAGAAGATATTCGACGCCTTCGGCTGGGACGTGGTGCGCATCAAGCATGGCGTACTGCAACGCGCCGCCTTTGCCGAACCGGGGGGCGAGGCGCTCCGCGCGTGGATCGACGGCTGCCCCAATGCCGAGTATTCGGCGCTGACCTATCAGGGCGGCGCGGTCTGGCGTGAGCGGCTGATGGAGGATCTGGGCGATCAGGGGGACGTGACCGCGCTGGTGGAGGCCCGCAGCGACGACGCACTGGCCGAACTGATGGAAAACCTTGGCGGCAACTGCGTGGCGACGATGGCCGAAACCTTTGCCGCGATCGACCACGACCGCCCGACCTGTTTCCTGGCCTACACGATCAAGGGATGGGGCACGCCCATCGCGGGTCACAAGGACAACCACGGCGGGTTGATGACCAAGGCGCAGATGGCCGAATGGCAGGAGGGCATGGGCGTGCCCGAGGGCTCGGAGTGGGAGCCATTCGAGACGGTGGATGACGTGCCCGCGTTCAGTGCTTTTCTGGCGGATGTGCCGTTTTTCGCCAAGGGCACGCGGCGCTACGACGACGCGGCGCTGGACGTGCCCGGCATCAAGGCGCCCGAGGATGGCGAGATTTCGACGCAGATGGCCTTTGGCAAGATTCTGGACAGCCTCGCCAAAGGTGACAGCGATCTGGCGGCGCGGATCGTGACGACCTCGCCCGACGTGACCGGCACCACCAGCCTTGGCCCTTGGGTGAACCGGCGCAAGCTGTTCGCGCGCCAGCCGCAGGCGGATGTCTTTGCCGGTTATCGCATCCCCTCGACCGCGAAATGGGAGTTCACGCCCGAAGGCCAGCATATCGAGCTGGGCATCGCCGAAATGAATCTCTTTCTGCTCCTCGGTGCGGCGGGGTTGTCGCATCAGCTCTTCGGCAAGCGGGTGATCCCCATCGGCACGGTCTATGATCCCTTCGTCAATCGCGGCCTCGATGCGCTGAATTACGCCTGCTATCAGGACGCACGCTTCATCATTGTCGGCACGCCCTCGGGGGTCACGCTGGCGCCTGAAGGGGGCGCGCATCAGTCCATCGGCACGCCGCTGATCGGACTGAGCCAGGACGGGCTTGCGGCCTTCGAGCCGGGCTTTGCCGATGAGCTGGCGGTGATCCTGGAGTGGGCGCTTGGCTACCTGCAACGGGATGGTGCGGGTGACCCGGACGAGCGGACTTGGCTGCGGGACGAGACCGGCGGCTCGGTCTATCTGCGCCTGACGACACGGCCCATCGAGCAGCCAGGCAAGCGCGGATCGGATGCGTTCAGGCAGGGCGCCATCGACGGGGCCTATTGGCTGCGCGAGCCGGGGCCGAATTGCGACGTGGTGATTGCCTACCAGGGCGCGGTTGCGCCCGAGGCCATCGAGGCGGCGGCGCGGATCGGGCAGGGGCGGCGCGACGTGGGCGTGCTGGCCGTCACCTCGGCCGACCGGCTGAACGCAGGCTGGACGGCGGCGCAGCGCGCCCGCGCACGCGGTAACCCAGCCGCGCGGTCGCATATCGAGACGCTTTTGGGGGGCGTGCCGCGCCATGCGGGCATTGTCACCGCCATTGACGGGCACCCGGCAACGCTGGCCTGGCTGGGCGGGGTCGCGGGGCACCGGACCTTGCCGCTGGGGGTCGAGCATTTCGGCCAGACCGGCAGCATCGCCGATCTTTATCGACATTTTCGGGTGGACGCGGATGCCATCGTGCAGACGGTGGACGCGCTCACCGAGGGCGCGCGGCTGATCTGAAGCCGGCCGGATACCATCGCCGGGAACCGGGGATCAGGCACCGGCCCCCGATTCCCCGTGAAGACGCAAGGACCGGTGTGCCGCCAAGCCCGGAGGTCAGCCAGCCCCGGAAATCCGACGCCCCAAGAAACAGAGCGGGACTGGACATGAATGTCTAGACAGGTGTCGTACCCGGATTTACGCTGCGGGCAACCGACGGATTCGCGGAAGGAACACTTGCATGAAATCGCATTACAGGGTTGTCGTGATCGGCGGCGGCGTCGTTGGCGCGTCGGTGCTTTATCATCTGGCCAAGATGGGATGGCGCGACGTCTGCCTGATCGAGCGCTCGATCCTGACCGCCGGATCATCGTGGCACGCGGCGGGCGGGTTTCACGCGCTCAACGCCGATCCGAACATCGCCGCGCTGCAGGGCTACACCATCGATCTTTTGACCGACGTCGAGGCCGAAAGCGGCCAGTCTGTCGGCATGCACATGACCGGCGGCCTGACGCTGGCCGGCACACCGGATCGCTGGGACTGGTTGCAATCTGCGTATCGCGTCTTCCAGTCGATCGGGATCGATGATTGCCGCCTCGTCACCCCCGAAGAGGCGGCGGAGTTGAACCCGCTGATGTCCAAGGACGGCATCCTTGGCGGCATGTGGGCCGACCGCGAAGGGTATCTCGACACCACCGGCACCGTCCACGCCTATGCGAAAGCCGCCCGCAAGAATGGTGCCGAGGTGGTCGAGCATAACCGCGTGCTGGAGTTGAACCAGACGGCGGATGGCTGGGAGGTTGTGACCGAGAAAGGCACGATCCAGGCCGAGCATGTGGTCAACGCCGCCGGTCTATGGGCCAAGCAGGTGGGGCGCATGGCCGGGATCGAGCTGCCCGTTGCGCCGCTGAAACACCACTATCTGATTTCCGACGCGATCCCCGATCTGGAAGCCCTCGATTTCGAGGTGCCGATGACGGTCGATCTGGAAGGGTTTACCTACCTTCGGCAGGATCAAAAGGGTGTGCTGCTGGGCATATACGAGATCGACCATGAACACTGGGCGCTCGATGGTGCGCCCTGGGATTACGGGATGGAGCTCTTTCAGGAGCAGACCGACCGCATCGAGAACGAGCTTGTCAAGGGGTTCGAGAGGTATCCCGCCCTGCAGGAGGTCGGCGTCAAGAACTGGGTGAACGGGGCGTTCACCTTCTCACCGGACGGCAATCCGCTGGTCGGCCCGGTGCCGGGCAAGCGCGGCTATTGGTGCGCCTGTGCGGTCATGGCCGGGTTTTTGCAGGGCGGCGGCGTGGGGAAATCCCTGGCCGAGTGGATCATCGAGGGCGAGCCGGAGGCGGATGTCTTTGGCATGGACGTGGCGCGCTATGGCGATTTCGCGCAGAACAAGCGGTTCATCCGCGAGACGACAGGCCAGTTCTACAGCCGCCGTTTCGTGATGACCTATCCGAACGAGCAATTGCCCGCCGGGCGCCCGTTGAAGATGGCCCCGGCGCATGATGCGATGAGCACTGCCGGAGCGCGCTGGGGCGTCAGCTATGGCCTCGAGGTGCCGCTCTACTTCGCGCCCGAGGGGTTTGCCGAGCGCGGCTCGCTCAAACGCTCGAACGCGCATGACATTGTGGGCGAGGAGTGCCGCGCGGTGCGGGGCGCGGCCGGCCTGCTCGATATCACCGCCTTCTCGCGCTACGAGGTGACAGGCCCCAAGGCCACCGAATGGCTGGATCGAATGCTGGCCAGCCGCCTGCCGAAACCGGGCCGCGCACGGCTTGCGCCCATGCTGGGCCATGACGGGCGGCTCAAGGGCGATCTGACGGTGTTCAATTGGGGCCCTGATGAGGTCGGCAATCCGGTTTACTGGTTGATGGGGTCTTATTACCTGCGCGCGTGGCATATGCGCTGGTTCAACGATCATCTGAGCGAAGGCGCGGCGGTGCGCGATCTGTCGGACGATACCGTCGGCTTTGCCCTTGCGGGGCCAAAATCGCGCGAGATCCTGCAAAAACTTTGCCCGGCAGACCTCTCCGCACTGTCCTTCATGGGCTGCGGCGAACTCGATGTCGGGTTGATCCGCGCCAAGGTGGGACGTTTGTCGGTCACGGGCGAATTGGGGTATGAAATCCATTGCCACTCAAGCGAGCATATCGGCCTGCGCCGCGCCCTGCTCAAGGCGGGCGCCGATCTGGGCTTGCGCGAGGTCGGCATGAACGCGCTGCTGTCGCTGAGGCTGGAAAAGAGTTTCGGCATCTGGTCGGCGGAATTCACCCAAGGCTATACCGCCGCCATGACGGGCATGGACCGCTGGATCGACTGGCAAAAACCTGACTTCATCGGCCGCGATGCCGCGCTGGCCGAGCGTGACGGCGCAGGCCCTGCAAAGGTTCTGGTCACGCTGGAGGTGGACGCCGACGGTGCCGATGCCAGCGGCTACGAGCCTGTCTGGATGAACGGCGAAATGGTCGGCTTCGTCACCTCGGGGGGATATGGGCACAGCTTGGGCCAATCATTGGCCATGGCGCTGGTCCGCCCGGATGCCGCTCAGGAGGGAACCGATCTGAGCCTGCACATCGTCGGCGCCGAGCGGCCCGCGTGCGTCATCGCCCCGTCGCCCTATGATCCCGAAGGCAAGGCAGCGCGCGGATGACATTGTCCGAAGCTCAGGGCCGCCGTCGCCGCGGGCGCCGTGCTGCGGGCATGGCACCTCAGCGACAGGTGGATTACAGCCGCTTGCGCAATCCCTTCCCCCCGGCAACGGTCTTTACAGAGGATCGGGTGGAGGCGATCCACGATGCGGCCCTCACCGTGTTGGAAAAGTTGGGGATGAAGGTTCTCTTGCCAGAGGCCCGTGCGGTCTATGCGGCGGGCGGTGCGCTGGTGGACGAAGACAGCGAGATGGTGCGCATCGGGCGCGACATGGTGATGGCGGCGCTGTCCTCTGCCCCGAAATCCATCGGCATGCGCGCCGGGGCGCGCAAACGCGACGTGCTGCTGGAGCTGGGCACACTGACGCTTCAGGCCGGGGCCGGCTGCCCGAATGCGACCGACCGCGTGCGTGGACGCCGCCCCGCCGCGCTGAACGATTACCGCGAATTGACCAGCCTCACGCAGCAATTCGATGCGCTGCATATGCTGACCCCGCTGGTCGAGCCGCAGGATGTGCCGGTGCATTTGCGCCATTACGCCACGATCGAGGCACAGCTGACGCTGTCGGACAAGGTGCCGGTGATTTTTGCGCGCGGCACACCGCAGGCCGAGGACGGGTTCGAGATGATCCGCGATTTTCGCGGGCTGGCGGACGATGAATTCACCGCCGCGCCGCATTGCTATACCATTGTCAACACCAACTCGCCCCGCCAGTTGGACATCCCGATGGCGCAGGGCCTGATGGATTTCGCGCGCATGGGCCAGATGGTGATCGTCACGCCCTTCTGCCTGATGGGCGCGATGGCGCCGGTCACGGTGGCCGGCGCGCTGACGCTGAGCCATGCCGAGGCGCTGGCGGCAATCACGCTGACGCAGCTTGCCCGCCCCGGTGCGCCGGTCTGCTATGGGGCGTTCGCGTCGAATGTCGATATGAAGTCAGGCGCGCCGGCCTTTGGCACGCCCGAACAAGTCAAGGCCAATCTGGGGGCTGGACAACTGGCGCGCCATATCGGCCTGCCGTGGCGCTGCGCCGCCGGATGCGCCGCCAATGCCCCCGACGCGCAGGCCGCCAATGAGACCCAGATGAGCGCATGGGGCGCCGTTCTGGCGGGGGCGACTGTGATCCTGCACGGCGCGGGCTGGATCGAGGGCGGGCTGACGCTGTCCTACGAGAAATTCATCACCGACATGGAGGTGATGCAGATTTTTGCCGAACTGTGCAACGATGTGCCCGCGGATGACAGCGACCTTGCGCTGGATGCGCTGGCCGAGGTGCAGCCGGGCGGCCATTTCTTTGGCTGCGCGCACACCATGGAGCGTTACGCGACTGCATTCTATAAGCCCATCGTCGCAGACTGGTCGAATTTCGGCACCTGGACCGAGGCGGGCGGGCAGGATGCCAGCACCCGCGCGACCGGAATCTGGCGAGGAATGCTGAGCGAGCCCGTTTCGCCCGTGCTGGATGACGCCCGCACTGCCAGCCTGCAGGATTTCATCGCGCGGCGCACCGGCGAGGGTGGCGCGCCTCCCGAAAGTTGAAGGAAACACTGCATGAGCGACGCAATGGATACACAGGATGCCCCCCGCGCCAGCGGCAACGTCAAGGTGACGCGCGACGACTGGATGACAGTCGCGCGAGATCTGCTCATCAGCGACGGCATGGCCGAGGTCAAGGTCCTGACCATCAGCGACCGGCTGGGCGTGTCACGCTCCAGTTTTTACTGGTATTTCAAAAGCCGCAAGGATCTGCTCGACGCGCTTCTGACCGAATGGGAGAGCAGCAATACGGCAGCTTTCGTGGCGCATGCCGAGATGCCGGCCGCGACCATCACGGGCGCGGTCTGCAATCTCTTCCGCTGTTTCGTCGATGACGCGATCTTCAATCATCGGCTGGACTTCGCGGTGCGGGAATGGGCGCGGCGCGACGGCCATGTGCGCCGCGTGATCGATCTGGGTGACACGCGCCGCCGCCGCGCCCTGACCGCGATGTTCGAGCGTCATGGATACGCGCCCTACGATGCGGATGCGCGGGCGCGGATCCTCTATTTCATGCAGGTCGGCTATTACGCGCTGGACCTTTCGGAATCCCTGGATGAACGTCTGTCACGCATCGAGGGCTATATACTCGGCTTTACCGGGCAGCAGGTGCAGCCCGATGAGCTGGCCGCGCTGGTCGCCTATGCCAAAGAGGTGCAGGAGAGATGAAACAATATTCCGCCCTGACCCTCGGTATCGAGGGGCTGCGCCGACATCGCGGCTGGAGGCCGGCGTGGCGCAAGGCAACGCCGCAGCGCGATTATGACGCCATCGTCGTGGGGGGCGGCGGGCATGGTCTGGCCACGGCCTATTATCTGGCGAAGAACCACGGGATGAAACGCGTCGCGGTGTTGGAAAAGGGCTGGATCGGCGGCGGCAACACGGGGCGCAACACGACCGTTATCCGCTCGAATTACTTCCACCCCGAAAGCGTTGCGCTCTACGATCTGGCACTGCGGCTTTACGAAGGGTTGTCGAAGGAGCTGAACTTTAACGTCATGCTCAGCCAGCGGGGTATGCTGATCGCCGCGCATACCCCGATGCAGATGGAGATCTGCGCGCGCATCGCCAACGCCATGCAGCTGAACGGCGTCGATGGTGCGCTGATGTCGCGCGAGGAGGCGCTGGCGCGCGTGCCGCTGGTCAATCAGTCCGAAGACGCGCGCTATCGCTGCCAGGGTGGTATCTGGCAGGGCCGCGCCGGGGTGGCGCGGCATGACGCCGTCGCCTGGGGCTATGCGCGCGCCGCCAGCGACCTGGGCGTCGACATCGTCGAGGATTGCGCCGTGCGCGAACTGCTGATGGAGAATGGCGCCTGCGTGGGGGTCGAGACGGATCAGGGCACGATCCGCGCGGGCCGCGTGGGGCTTGCCGCTGCGGGCGCCACACCGGGCCTTGCTGCGCAGGCGGGTGCGGTCCTGCCGATCCACACCTATGCGCTGCAGGCATTCGTCAGTGAGCCGGTGAAGCCCTGCCTCGATACCGTGCTGCTCTATCTGGGTACCGGCACCTATGTCTCGCAATCCGACAAGGGCGAGCTGGTCTTTGGCGGCGCGCTGGACCGCGTGCCGACACACGGCCAGCGTGGCAATCTGCCGGTGCAGGAGGCGATTACCTCGGGCCTCTTGGAGATGTTCCCGGCCTTCGCTCAGTTGCGTCTGCTCAGGCAATGGGCCGGGGTGGTGGACGTGGTCCCCGACAGCTCGCCCGTGATCGGCCCCGCAGGGGTGCCGGGTCTTTTCGTCAATTGCGGTTGGGGCACCGGGGGGTTCAAGGCGATCCCGGCGGGGGGTTACCTGCTGGCGCATCTGCTGGCCACGGGGGCGCATCACGAGATCAGCGCGCCCTTCGATCTGGATCGCTTTGCCAAAGGGCGGCTGATCGACGAGGCGGCCGGGTCCGGCATCGCGCATTAAGGAGACTTAAAAATGCAGATTTTCCCCTGTCCATTCTGTGGGCCGCGCGACGAGCGCGAGTTTCACTTCGCCGTCGAGGCCGGCAAGGCCCGCCCCGAACCCGCCGCCGAGGTCATCGATGCCGACTGGGCCGGCTATCTCTATGCGGTGGAGGCCCCCAGGGGCGAAGCACGCGAGGTCTGGCTGCATCTGACATGCGGCGAATACTTCGTGATGACGCGCGATACGGTGACGCGCGATGTGCTGGGCAGCGCGGCCCTGCCGGGGAGGATCGCATGAGCGGCTGGCGATTGGATACTGGCGGGCAGATTGACCGCGACCAGCCTCTGACGTTCCGCTTCGACGGGCAGGAACTGACAGGCTACGCAGGCGACACGCTGGCCTCGGCGCTGCTGGCGTCTGGTCCGCGGGTGCTGGGGCGCAGTTTCAAGTATCACCGCCCGCGCGGCCTCTGGGGCGCGGGTGCCGATGAGCCGAACGCGATTTTCGACGTGACCGAGAGAGGTCTGACGACACCCAACATGCGCGCGACGACAACCCCGCTGCGGGATGGCATGCAGCTGCGGTCGGTCAATACATGGCCAAATGCCGAGCGCGACCGGGGCCGCGCGCTGGACCTGCTGCATCGCTTCCTGCCTGCGGGGTTTTATTACAAGACGTTCATGGCAGGTGGCTGGATGCGGTGGGAGCCGATGATCCGGCGCATGGCGGGGCTGGGCCGGCTGGATCCGGCCAACACCCCGCCTGCCGATTGCGCGCAGATCAATGCGCATGCCGATCTCTTGGTCATTGGTGCCGGGCCTGCGGGGTTGGCCGCTGCGCGGGCCGGTGCCGAGGCCGGCCGCGCAGTGTGGCTGACTGACGATCAAGGCGCTGCGGGGGGCAGCCTGCGTTGGCGCGGCGGGACCATCGACGGCGGACCGTGGCAGGATTGGGTCGCCGACACCTGCGCGTGCATCGAAGCTGCCGGGGGGCGCGTGATGCCTGATACCACGCTTTGGGGCGCCTTCGATCATCGGCTCTATGCCGCGTGGGAGCGGGGTGCCCCGGACCGACTGTGGCGCATACGGGCAAATGAGGTTGTGCTGGCGGCGGGCGCGATCGAGCGACCGCTTTGGTTCAACAATAACGATCTGCCCGGCGTGATGAGCGCCGAGGCCGCATTGCAGTATCTTACGCTCTACGGTGCTGTCGCCGGACGGCGCATCGTTCTGGCAACGGGCAATGACGGGAGCTACCAGGTGGCCGCCGCGCTGGCCGGGGCAGGCTGCGACGTGACGCTGATTGATGCGCGGACGGAGGGGCCGGCTGCGCCCAAGGGAGTGCGCGTGGAGCGCGGCGCGCAGGTGACCGCCGCTGAGGGGCGCGGCGGTGTCGCGCGGGTGCGGCTGGATGGCTCGTCGATTGAGGCCGATACGCTGCTGGTCTCCGGGGGCCTCACGCCGTCGGTGCATCTGTTCATGCAGGCGGGCGGCAAGGTGGACTGGAACGCGGCCAGCGATGCGCTGGTCCCGCGCGCCGGGAGTGCGCCGATGGCCGTGGCAGGGGCCGCAAACGGCGCCTTCGCGCTGGCCGACGCACTACGCGAGGGACATGGGGCAGGCGGCGGCACAGGGCCGGGGCCACAGGTTGAGGGCGGCGGCGATTGGGGCCTTCTGCCCATGCGCCCCAATCCCGCCGCCAAGGGGCGGCAATGGGTCGATCTGCAAAACGACGTCACACTCAAGGATGTCGCACTGGCGCAGCGTGAGGGGTATGTATCGGTCGAGCACCTCAAACGCTACACGACGCTGGGCATGGCCAACGATCAGGGCCGCACGTCGAACATGGCGGGGCTGGCGACCATGGCCACGCTGACCGGTCGCAGCATCCCCGAAACCGGCACGACAACCTACCGCCCCCCGTTCGAGCCGCTGCCTCTGGGTGTGATCGCAGGGCGGCGGCGCGGGTCGTTGTTCGACCCGCCGCAGCGTCTGACGCTGGAGGCCCGGCACCGCGCCGCGGGTGCCGGTTTGCGCGAATATGGCGGCTGGCTGCGCCCGTCGCATTACGGAACGGACGAGGTGACACGTGCCATGGCCGAGGCGCGACAGGCGCGCGAAACGGTTGCGCTCTATGATGCCTCCTCGCTGGGCAAGATCGAGGTGATCGGGCCGGGCGCCGCGGAGCTGCTGGATTTCTGCTTTTTCACGCGGCTTTCCAACCTGAAGGTGGGGCGCGCGCGCTATGGGCTGATGCTGAGTGAGAATGGCATTGTCTATGACGACGGCGTGACGTTGCGGCTGGCCGAGGACCGCTTTGTCGTCTCGGCCTCATCCAGTCATGTCGAAGGCGTGCGGATGCGGTTGGAGGATGCGCGGCAGGACCGGTTTGATCCGGCGTGTGTGGTTCTCCACGATGTCACCGGGCATTTGACGACGCTGACCGTCGCCGGGCCGCTGGCGCGGGATGTGCTGGAGGCCGCAGGCGTGCCGGGCGATCTGAGCGACGGCGCGCTGCCGCATATGGGCGTGGCCGAGCAGACGTGGAACGGAGTCCCGCTGCGCCTCGCGCGGATCAGCTTTACAGGTGAACGCAGCTATGAGCTGTCGGTGCCCCACCGTTATGCGGAATCGCTGCTGGATCGGTTGATGCCACATATTGAGGCGGCGGGCGGCGGTCTGATCGGACTGGAAGCGGTGCTGAACCTGCGTGCGCAAAAGGGCTATATCCTGATCGGCAAGGATACCGACGGGCTGACCATGCCGCAGGATCTGGGCTGGCCCATGCGCCGCGGGGATGAATTCATCGGCAAGCGCGCCCTTGGCACGCCCGATGCGCTGCGCGAGGACCGCCGCCAGTTGGTCGGCTTAAAGGCGACGGACGATGCCGGGCCGCTTACAGTGGGCGCGCATCTGGTGCCAGAGGGCGGCACGCGCCGCTCCCTTGGGTTCATTACCTCGGTTGCAGGGGGCGACATCCCTGTCGCAATGGCGCTGCTTGAGGCCGGGCGCAGCCGACAGGGCGACACGATTGGCGTTTTCCATAACGGCGCAGTGCGGCAGGCGCGCGTCATATTGCCCTGCGCTTATGACCCGAAAGGAGAGCGGCATCATGCGTGAGAGGGACTGGCCCGAATTGCCCTCGCTGGGGGGAGACATCATCGCGCGCGATGACCTGCGCGTGACCTGCGCGCCCATGCCCGCTGCCATGTTGATCTCGGGCGATTTGAAGGCAGCGGTTGCGGCGGTATCGCCAGACGCGCCCATGCTGGGCCTGGGTGGGCAGACCGGGGGCGGCGCGTGGGCCGGGCGCATCGCGCGGGATCGCGCATTGCTGGTCAGTGATGCACCGATCACGGCCGCGTCGGGCTGGCATGCGGACGGCTATGCGATGACGCCGGCGGATGATCTGTGGCAGGTGTTTACGCTGACCGGCCCCGCCGCCGCGCGCGTGATCGCCGAAGGCACAGCGGCGGATATCGAGGCCGGATCGCCCTCGGCTGCCGTGCTGTTCGCGGGGCAAACCTGCCTGCTGCTACGGCGGGGTGAGGCCACGCTGATCTGCGCCGAAACATCGCGCGCTTGGGCGATGGCCGAATGGCTGGACGGCGCCGGGATTTGACGGGCGAGGGGCGATCAGAACAATATTGACAGGATTGGACAGATATGCCCAGTTACTTTTAAGGATCGAGAGTCGTGCCGTATCGGCACCGTCAAAACAGGGGGAGTAATATCATGTTTACCAAGACTATTCTGAGCCTCGGCACCGCCATGACGCTGGCGCTGGCCGCGCCCGCAATGGCCCAGACCTCGCTGAAACTGGCGACCGACTCGGGCGCCAAGGGCTCGCCCTCGGGCGACGCACTCGACCGCTGGGCCGCGCTGATCGAGGAAGGCACGGGCGGCGAAGTAGAGGTCGACGTGTTCTACCAGAACGAACTGGGCAGCCAGGCCGAAGTTCTCGATTTGCTGGTCGCGGGCGATCTGGACATGATGATCAACTGGCCCGTCACCTCCTATGATGAGCGGCTCGGCGTGCTCTTCACGCCCTACATGGTCACCAGTTGGGAAGAGGCGTTCGAGGCCTACAAGCCGGGCGGTTGGGTCAACGAGGTGCTGACGGATGTCTGGGCCGACCTCGGCATCAAGTTCTTCGGCCCCTGGCCCGAGGGGTTCAATGGCATCGCGTCGAAAGGCAAATACGCCATGACGCCCGAGGACGCGAAGGATCTGAAGATCCGCGTGCCCGCCATGTTCCCGATGGCTGAATCGGTGCAGGCGCTGGGATACCAGACCGCGACAATCGACTGGTCTGAGGTGTTCACCGCCATTCAGACGGGCGTGGTCGATGGCGACGGCGCGAATATCATCTATTGGGACTACGAGTATTTCCGCGACGTCTTGGATTACTACAATCAGACCAAGATGCAGTTCGTCACCGGCGTGATGACGATGAACGAAGGTTCCTGGGATGCGCTGAGCGAGGACCAGCAGCAGGTCGTCGCCGATGCGGCAAACACCGTGATGAACGAAGGGTTCGAGAACGCGCGGGAGTTGGACGAGCACTATATCCAGCAGGCCAAGGATGCCGGCATGACCTATATCGAGCCTTCGGAAGAAGAACTGAATGAGATGGCTAAAAAGGTTCGCGGCGAGGTCTGGCCGCTGATGGAAGAGCGCATCGGCAAGGAGATCATGGACAAGATCCGCGCCAATGCCAGCGAGCTCTGACACTGTGCCCGGCCCCGCCGCGCGTTTCGGAGGGGTCATCGCGCGCGCGCTCGATCTGGTGGCGGTGCTGACATCGCTGGGCGTGGCGGGGTTGATGGCCTTTCTGGTGATCGCCCGCTACGTTCTGGGCCTCTCGGTCGTCGGCCTGCATGAGCTGATCATGCTGGCGGCTGTCGCGCTCTACATGACCGGCGGCGTCATTGCATCGCGCAAGCGCGAGCATCTGACCGTGGACTGGATCGCGGGGGCGATCACGCAACCGCGCGGCAAGGCGCTGCACGAGCTGCTGATCGCCACGCTGACCATCGTCATCACGATCTTCTTCATCGTCTGGGCCTACTGGATGTTCTCTTGGGGGCTGAAACGCCCGCAGACGACACCGGCCTATCAGATCCCGCTCTGGGTGCCGCAAATGGCCATTGGTCTGGCCGCCGTGGGCTGTTTTTGCTACGCGGTGCGCGACTTCGTGACGGCGCTGCTCAAACTGAGGCGCTCCTGAATGTATGCACTCGCCGCATTACCGCTGCTGATCATCCTCATGGGGATCGGCCTGCCTGTCGCCTGGTCCTTTGCCGGGGTGCTGGCCTATCTGACCTTCGTCTTCGACGTGAATCTCAACACGCTGATGCTGCAGGGCTTCCGCTCGCTCAACTCGCTGGTGCTGGTGGCGCTTCCGCTGTTCATCCTGACCGGATACCTGATGCAGTCGGGCGGCATCGCGCAGCGCATCATCGCCTTCGTCGAGCGTCTGGCGACGGGCAAGGGCGGCATGGGCACCGCCATGGTGCTGTCTTCCAGCATCTTCGGCGCCATCGCCGGTACGGCGACCGCCGCCATCGCCTCGATCGGGTCAATCATGACCGAGCCGCTGGTCGCGCGCGGCTATCCGCGCGGGCGGGTCGCGGCGCTGCTGGGCATCTCGTCGCTTTTGGGCATCCTCATTCCGCCGTCGATCACCATGATCCTTTTTGCCGTTGTCACCCGCCAGTCGGTCGCGGCCTGTTTCGCGGCCACGATCGGCCCGGCGATCCTGCTGATCATCGGACTTATCCTTTACAATCGGTTTCTGGTCGGGCGCGCGTTCGAGGAAGTGCCTGCGCAAGAAGACACCGGCCCGCGCGAGGGATTCGGCAAGGTGACGCTGAAGGCGCTGCCAGCACTGTCGCTGCCCGTCATCATTCTCGGCGGCATCTATGGCGGCGTCTTCACCCCGACCGAGGCCGCTGCCGTCGCGGCCGTTACAGCACTGATCGTGGGTGGGCTGATTTATCGCGAGTTCACTTGGCGTACCCTCACGCGCAGCGTCGTGCAGGCCGCGGAGACGACCGGCACGATCATCCTCATCCTGCTCTTTTCCTTCATGATCTCGCGCATCATGGCGTTTGAGCGGGTTCCGCAAGACCTGACCGAAGCGATCCAGTCGGTTGTCGGCAGTCCTATCGGCGCGCTGCTTATCGTCAACCTCGTACTGATCGTCGCAGGGGCCTTGATGGATGACATCTCGGTCACGGTGGTCATCGCTCCACTGTTTCTGCCGCTGATGGTGGCGAACGGTGTGGACCCGGTGCATTTCGCGGCGATCGTCGGATGCTCGGTCGTCATCGGTGCCAACAGCCCGCCGGTGGCACCGACCTTGTTTCTGTCGTGCAAGATCACCCGAGCACCGATCATGCAGGCCGTTATGCCCGCGCTCGGCCTTATGACCTTTGTCGCGTTCCCTGTAATGCTGGTCACGACCTTCTGGCCCGACCTTTCTCTGGCCATTCCGCGGGCGCTGGACCTGATGTAAGGACGGCGGTAGCAGCAGCGGGTCCAAAATTAGCCAGCCCGAAGAGTTGTCTTTATTGATCAACATGAGCCCCGCCAGATGTGCCGGGCTTTTTGCGTTTCCGGGCGCAGGACCCCGGATCGGCTGGTGCACCGGCGGGCGGGAGCTGAGCGCCCCTCTGGGCGGCATAGGTGGCAGAGTCGGCGTAAGGAGCGACCAAAATCTCGGTATAGTATGCCGGGTTAGGGTCTGGCCGCTAAACGGAACCGGTCTGACGGCGACTGTTGCAGAGGCGTATTTCCATCTATATTTAGGAGCTTAGTGGCGGAGAGACAGGGATTCGAACCCTGGGAAGGCTTGCACCCTCAACGGTTTTCGAGACCGCCCCGTTCGACCACTCCGGCACCTCTCCGCGGGGGTCTGGTGGCGGCGTCCTAGAATGGATTGATGGGGCTCGCAAGGGGGAATGGGGGATTTTGATGCAAATTCCTTGCGGAGCATGAAATTCTGGGTTTGTGGACGCGGTGCCAGGATCCCGAGCATGGCGCTGGGACAAAGGGCCAACAGCCGGGAAAACCTACTTGACTTGGAAGGCGCATCGCCCGATAAGCCCCCATCCCGGCAGGGGCGAGCCCTGCGCGGGGATTATTCTATGACGCCATTGAGGCGCGCTGTCCAAGGTGGCCGAAAGGCCGCGAACACCCAATCGGGGACCGGCGGACGCGGAAATGTGAAGGAAAGACGGATGTTTGCGGTTCTCAAAACCGGGGGCAAGCAGTATCGGGTTCAGTCCGGCGATATGCTGCGTGTCGAAAAGCTGGCTGCCGAAGCTGGCGAAAAGGTGCAATTCAACGAGATTCTGATGCTGGGCGGTGACAGCCCCGTTGTCGGTGCGCCCATGATCGATGGCGCCTGTGTTCAGGCCGAGGTCATCGACCAGGTCAAGGGCGACAAGGTCATCCATTTCGTCAAGCGTCGCCGCAAGCACGGTTCGCAGCGCACGCGCGGCCATCGCCAGCAGCTGACGCTGCTGCGCGTGACCGATATTCTGGACAAGGGCGCGGACAAGTCGGGCGTGAAGGCCGCCATTGGTGCAGGCTCCGTCTCCGGCGCTTCTGTCGTCTCGGATGGCCGGTACGCCAAGAACAAGACTCAGCAGGCCGAGATGAAAAAGCGCGTGAGCGAAGGCCAGGCGGATGAGAAATCGGCCGAGAAAAAGGCTGAGAAGAAAGCCGCGCCCCAAAAAGCGGCCTCCAAGGGCGGCGACGACCTGAAACAGCTGTCGGGCGTTGGTCCCGCGCTGGAGAAGAAACTGCACGAGGCCGGCGTGACCAGCTTTGTGCAGATCGCGGCATGGACCGATGCGGACGTCGCCGAGATGGACGAGAAACTGTCGTTCAAGGGCCGGATTGAGCGTGAAGGCTGGGTCGACCAGGCCAAAGAACTGACCAAAGGTTAAGGAGAGACCAAATGGCACATAAAAAAGCAGGCGGTTCATCCCGTAACGGTCGCGACAGCGCGGGCCGTCGCCTTGGCGTCAAGAAATACGGCGGCGAAGCGGTCGTCCCCGGCAACATCATCATGCGCCAGCGCGGCACCAAGATGTGGCCGGGCACCGGCGTCGGACTTGGCAAGGATCACACGATCTTCGCGACGGTCGAAGGCCATGTGAAATTTCACACCGGCATAAAGGGCCGCAAGTTAATTTCGGTGACGCCCTCGCAGGACGCCGCTGAATAATCCGATGCGCCCTCGCGGGTTTGGCACAAGAAGGATCGGCGGTTCTCGCCGGTCCTTTTTGAGTTTTCGGGCGCGTTCGCGCCGCTTTTTCGACAAACTGCCGTGGAATGCTGAACATCAGCGGGCAAAAGGGAAACCTTTGTCAACTATCAGAGGTTAAATCATTGCAATCGGTCGCATCCCTTCGCGTGCGGCCATGGTAGTTGCAATCTCCCTCCTTCTCTCATCGCTTCTGGAAAGGGGCACTTAAATGACCCTCGCTCAGTCTGATCTGCCGCAGTATGGCACGCAGCCTCTTATTCCCGCCGGGGCCTATGACTTGCGTCCTGTGCGTCCTTCGGACGCAGGATTGATCGCGCTTTACACGGGCGATTTGCGAGTGGCGCAATCCACCTCCTCGATCCCGCATCCTCTGCCTCCCGGCACGACCGAGGCGTTCATCGCGCGCTGCATGGCCGAGGACCGTGTCGAGGATGCCTGGGCAATCGACGGCACCCGTGCCGGCATGGGAGAGGTTCTGGGCGTGATCAGTCTTACCCGCCTTGATATCGGCCAGTCCGAGATCGGCTATTGGGTCGCGCCGGTGTTCTGGAATTCCGGCGTTGCGTCCTCGGCCGTCGCGGCCCTGATCGCGGCTAATCCGCAGCGATGCCGCACCATTTTTGCGACCGTGCAGCAGGGCAATCCGGCCTCGGCGCGGGTTCTGACGAATTGCGGATTTGTCTATCTGGGCGACGCCGAATCCTATTGCCTCGCGCGGGGCGGCGCTGTTCCCACCTGGACCTACAGCCGAAAACTCGATTGAGGCGCGCGCGCCCTTTGCGTATGGAGGGCACAGGCGATGACCGCCCCCTAGATGCAGGAGCGATGCGATGAAATTTCTGGATCTGGCCAAGGTCTATATCCGCTCGGGCGGCGGCGGTGGCGGCTGCGTCAGCTTTCGCCGTGAGAAATATATCGAATTTGGCGGCCCTGATGGGGGCGATGGCGGCGATGGCGGCTCGGTTTATGCCGAGGCGGTGGATGGGCTGAACACGCTGATCGACTTCCGTTATCAACAGCATTTCTTTGCCAAGTCGGGCCAGCCTGGCATGGGGCGCCAGCGCACCGGCAAGGATGGCGACGATATCGTGCTGCGCGTGCCCGTAGGGACCGAGATCCTCGATGAGGATCAAGAGACAGTGATCGCCGACATGACCGAGCTGGGCCAGCGTGTCGAGCTGGCGCGCGGCGGCAATGGCGGCTTCGGGAACCTGCATTTCAAATCCTCGACCAATCAGGCTCCGCGCCGCGCCAATCCGGGGCAGGAGGGCGTCGAGCGCACCATCTGGCTACGGCTGAAGCTGATTGCCGATGTTGGCCTGCTGGGCCTGCCCAACGCCGGCAAATCAACATTTTTGGCAGCCACCTCAAACGCACGGCCCAAGATCGCGGAATACCCCTTTACCACGCTCCACCCCAATCTGGGCGTCGTAGGCGTCGATAACGTGGAATTCGTTGTGGCCGATATTCCGGGTCTGATTGACGGCGCAAGTGAGGGAAGGGGTCTGGGCGATCTTTTCCTCGGCCATGTCGAGCGCTGCGCGATCCTCTTGCACCTTGTAGACGGAACGTCGCAGACGGTGGCCGAAGATTACCAGACCATCATCACCGAAATCGAGGCCTATGACGGCCCGCTGGCCTCCAAGCCGCGCCTGACGGTTCTCAACAAGATCGACGCGCTGGACGAGAACGCGCTGGCCGAGGCCAAGACCGCGCTGGAAGAGGCAAGCGGCGGACCAGTCATGACCATGTCGGGCGTTTCGGGCGACGGTGTGACGGACGTGCTGCGCGCCCTGCGCAGCGAGATTGACGATGACCGGCTGCGGCACCGCAAGGCCGGTGAAGACGAGCCCGCACCGTGGCAACCCTGAGTGAGGCGCGGCGCCTTGTCGTCAAGATCGGCTCGAGCCTTTTGGTCGATCGCGGGGCTGGCACGCTGCGGGCCGACTGGCTGGAGGGGCTTTGCGATGACGTGGCGCGGCTGCGCGCGCGCGGCACCGATGTGGTGCTGGTCTCGTCCGGCTCCATCGCGCTGGGGCGCCGGACGCTGAACCTTCCCTCGGGGGCCCTGACGCTGGAGCAAAGCCAGGCCGCTGCCGCCGTGGGGCAGATCCGGCTGGCAGGCGCCTACGAGGCGGCTTTGGCCGCGCGCGGACTGACCGCCGCGCAGGTTCTGGTGACACTGGAGGATAGCGCGGATCGGCGGCGCTATCTCAACACGCGCGCGACGCTCGAGCAGCTATTGCGCCTTGGCGCGGTGCCCATCGTCAACGAGAATGACACCGTCGCCACGGATGAGATCCGATATGGTGACAATGACCGACTGGCGGCGCAGGTGGCCGTGACGGCGGGCGCGGACCAGCTGGTACTGCTCAGCGATGTGGATGGGTTTTATTCCGGCAATCCCGGCCTCGACAGCGCCGCGCGCCGGTTCGACATCATCGACACGATCACGCCCGATATCGAGGCGATGGCCGGCGATCCCGTCTCGGGGCTTAGCAAGGGCGGGATGAAGACCAAGTTGATGGCCGCCCGCGCGGCGATGGCTGCGGGCTGCGACATGGCGATCACCCAAGGCGACGTGCTATGCCCGCTTGCCGCGCTGGAGGCGGGGGCGAATGCGACATGGTTCACCGCGCAGGGCACCCCGCAGCAGCGGCGCAAGGCATGGATCGGCGCGATGAAGGCCAAGGGCCGCCTGACCATCGATACGGGTGCGGTCCGTGCGATCACGCGTGGTAGTAGTTTGCTGCCTGCCGGCGTCACGCATGTCTCTGGCACGTTCGGGCGCGGTGATCCTGTTGATATCATTGATCAAAATGGCGCGCTTCTGGGCCTTGGCCTGACGCGCTATGACGCGGCGGACACGGTCCGGATAATGGGCCTGCGCTCGGATGCCATCGAGGCCGTTCTGGGCTATCCTGCGCGGGCTGCGCTGATTCACCGCGACGACATGGCGTTCTGATACCACCGGTGACGCGGCCCCATACGGAAACCGGCAAGGAGCCGATGCATGGCTGAGACCGAAGACATTCCCGCCCTCATGGCCCGTATCGGCGCCTGCGCCCGCGCTGCCGCGACCGAGTTGGCGGTGACCAGCTCCGACCGCAAGGACATGGCGCTGCGCAGCGCCGCCGATGCCGTCTGGGCGCGCCGCGCGGCGATCATCGAATCGAACGCCAAGGATGTGGCCGCCGCCCGCGACAAGGGGCTAAGCGATGCGATGATGGATCGCCTGATGCTGGATGAGGGCCGCATTCGCGCCATCGCCGACGGGCTGCGCGCCGTCGCCGATCAGATCGATCCGGTGGGCGAGGTTCTGGCCGAGTGGAGCCAGCCCAGCGGCATTCACATTCGCCGTGTGCGTACGCCCCTTGGCGTTGTCGGTGTGATCTATGAAAGCCGCCCCAACGTGACGGCGGATGCCGGCGCGCTCTGCCTCAAGGCCGGGAATGCCTGCATCCTGCGCGGCGGCTCCGAGAGCTACCACAGCAGCCGCGCGATCCATGCCTGCCTCAAGCAGGGTCTGCGCGAGGCCGGATTGCCCGAGGAGGCGATTCAGCTGGTGCCGACGCGCGACCGCGCCGCCGTGCGCGAAATGCTGACGATGACCGACAGCATCGACGTGATCGTGCCGCGCGGCGGCAAGGAACTGGTCGGCCTTGTGCAGCGCGAGGCGCGCGTGCCGGTCTTCGCGCATCTGGAGGGGATCGTGCATGTTTATGTCGATGCCTCGGCGGATGCGGAAAAGGCGATGCGCGTCGTGCTCAACTCCAAGACGCGGCGCACGGGGATCTGCGGCGCGGCGGAATGCCTTCTGATCCACCGCGATCTGCTGGGCGGGCTGGGCAATGACCTGGTGCGCGCGCTGATCGAGGCGGGCGTCGAGGTGCGCGCCGACGAGGCGCTTAGTGCCATCGAGGGCACCGTCCGCGCAAGCGAGGATGACTGGGGGCATGAGTATCTGGACCGCATCATCGCCGCGCGTGTTGTGGGTGATCTGGGCCTCGCCATCGGGCATATTGAGGAATACGGCTCGCACCACACCGATTGCATCATCAGCGAAGATCCCGCCGCCGTGCAGGCCTTCTTCTCGCAGGTCGACAGCGCGATTCTGATGCATAACAGCTCGACCCAGTTCGCCGATGGCGGTGAGTTCGGCATGGGGGCAGAGATCGGCATCGCCACGGGCAAGCTTCATGCGCGCGGGCCGGTGGGCGCGGCGCAGCTGACCAGCTTCAAGTATCTGGTGACAGGCGACGGGACCGTGCGCGCCTAGAAGCCGAGGGAGACGGCGCCGTTCAGTTGAACATCCGCGCGGCGTCCCAGTTCGGCCAGAAGGCCCGGCAACAGGGCAAATTGCACCTGCGCGGCGGGCAGATCGTCCAGATCGCGCCCCTCGGGTGCGGTCAGCCAGGCCCAATGCTCGGCATCCGGCTCGCAGCGGGCCCCGGTCGCGATCATGCGCAGCGCCTCTGCATCCCCCTCGACCCGGACGGTGCCACCGAAGGGAATGGCCTGCTCTGCGCAGAGAATCCCGAGAAACGCGGCCTGCGCCATCTTGCGCGGCAGCGCGCCCGCCACCCTCCAATCGCAGGTGGTTTTGGCGGTGTAGACACCGTCGATCACGCTGCGCATTTCGCGCTCGGACATGCTCTGCCCATCGGACGACAGGCCGAAGGCCACACGGAAAAAGCGCAGCCGCGCATTGGCGTGGGCCGCGCTGTCGGCGACCAGCGCCATTTCAGGTCCGTCCGGCACCCCGGCCAGCCCCATCAGTTCCAAGCCGTTGGAAATCGCACCCACCGGGCTGATCAGGTCATGGCAGATACGCGAGCCTATCAGCGCGCCGAGATTGCGGTTAGGCTGGGTCATATGGATCCTTTCAACACGGGCGCACCGATGAGCGATTTTGCAGCATTTCTGGAACCGGGCATGCGCGTCGAGCTGCCCAGCCAGCCTGATTGGGGCGTCGGGCAGGTGCAATCGAATGTGGGGGGCAAGGTCACGGTGAATTTTCCCGATGCCGGTAAGGTGGTGATTGATAGCAGCCGCGTCATGCTGCTGCCGGTCATTGATCCGCTATGATGGTTACCAAATGATTAACCGGGGTCCATGATTACCCGGTCTCAGGCGCCTTGCAACCTTGACGTGTGAGGACGAGGCGCCGGAGGCCGTGCAATTCTTGCTTTTGCCCGCCCAGACCCATAGAACCGTTCAACACCCAGTGCCGAGGCCCCATGCAATCTGCCGCGACCCGACGCTCCATACCCAGACCCGATTTTGAGCTGCGACTTGCCAAGGGCGCGTCCGATCTGCGCGCGGCGCAGCAGCTGCGCTATCGCGTGTTCGTAGAAGAGCTGGGCGGCGGCGGCGCGATGGTCGATCACGAGGCTGCGCTCGAAATGGATGCGTTCGACCAGTGGGTCGATCACCTGCTCCTGATTGATCACGCCTTGCCGGGGGCCGAAGGCGAGCAAGTGGTTGGCGTCTATCGCCTTTTGCGGGCCGATCAGGCGGCGCGGGCCGGCCGGTTCTATTCCGAGGCCGAGTATGATCTGACCGCGCTGCGCAAGTCAGGCCGAAATCTACTGGAGTTGGGCCGCTCCTGCGTCGATGCGCGCTATCGCGGCGGTCAGGCGCTGTTGCATCTGTGGCAAGGATTGGCATGCTATGTCGCCGATCATGGTATCGAGGTGCTGTTCGGTGTCGCCAGCTTTCACGGGACCGACCCTGAGCCGCTGGCTGCGCCGCTTTCGCTGTTGCATCATCGCTATCTCGCTCCGCCCGAGCTGCGGGCCCGGTCGCTGGTCTATCAGCCGATGGACCTGATCGCGCCGGAGGCACTGGACCGGCGCGCGGCGATGCTGCAGGTGCCGCCGCTGATCAAGGCGTATCTGCGCCTTGGCGGACATGTAGGTGCCGGTGCGTTCATCGACCATGCGTTCAACACCGTGGATGTTTGCCTGACGATGGACACTGCCCGCCTCAGCGCCAGCCACCGGGCACTCTACACCGGCGCGCGCGGATGAGCGTGCCGGACTGGCCGCGCCCGGATATTCCGCCCCAGCCGCCAGAGGGGCTTGGCGGACGGCTACGCGTGGCATGGCGCATGGCGCTGATGATCGTCGTTCTGGCGGTATTGTTGCCAGTCCTGCTACTTATCCGGCTATCTGAAAGGCCTTTATACGGTCAGGGCCGCCCCGTCTCACCCTTCATCGTGCAGGGGTTTTTCCGGGCCTGCCTCTTTATTTTGCAGATCAGGGTCGATCTGCGCGGAACACCGATGACGCTGCCGGGCGCGGTGGTCGGCAACCACGCGTCTTGGCTGGATATCTTCGTGTTGAATGCGCGGCACCGCGTCTATTTTATCTCGAAATCCGAAGTCGCCGGATGGCCCGTTATCGGCTTTCTGGCGCGGGCGGCGGGCACGCTCTTTATCCGGCGCGACGCGCGCGAGGCGCAGGCGCAGACGATGGCGTTGGAGGCACGGTTGAGCGACGGGCATCCGCTTTTGTTCTTTCCCGAAGGTACCTCGACCGATGGCCTGCGCGTGCTGCCGTTCAAGGCGACGCTGTTTCAGGCCTTCTTTGCCCCTGGCCTGCGCGAGGCGGCGTATATCCAGCCGGTCACGGTGATCTACGATGCGCCCGAAGGGGCGGACCCTGCTTTTTATGGTTGGTTCGGCGACATGGATTTCGCCCCTCACTTCGCCGCCGTATTGGCGGCGCGGCGGGGCGCTGCACGGCTGATCTATCACGAGCCGCTTCGGGTGGCCGGCTTTGCCGGGCGCAAGGCACTGGCCGAGGCGGCCGAGCGTGCTGTGCGGTCTGCCATGCCGGAGGGGCAGCGGGGCTAGTCGCCGATCTTAGCGTATCGCGCGGACAAGCTGCGCGAGTGCACCCGCGGGATCGTCCTGCGACCAGATTTCATCGCCAATGCCGAAGAAATCCGTCATCCCTGCCAAGTCCGCGACGCGCGCGGCATCGAGTGCGCCCTCAGCAACGACGGGGATCTCGATCATCTCGGACCACCACTGAAAAAGCTCGCTTTCGGCCTGCGCGCCATCGCCAAGCGCGCTGGAGCCCGCAGGGCCGAAGGAGACGTAATCGGCGCCGGCCTCGCCCGCGCTCATCCCCTCATGCCGCGATTGCGCGCAATAGGCCCCCACGATGGCATCCGCCCCCAGCGCCTTGCGCGCCTTGCGCACCGAGCGCGCGCCGTCGGTCAGGTGCACGCCGTCGAGGCCCAGACGTTCGGCCAGCGCGATATGGGTTTGCAGGACGACCGCGACATCGCGCGTATGGGCGATCTCGCGGCAGGCATCGGCGGCGCGCGATATGCGATCCTCGTCATGGGTCGAGAGCGCAAGGCGCAGGCAGGCCACCTCATGCGCATCGAGCACCGCGGCAAGCTGTTCCGAAAACTGGCTCAGCTCGAATTCCGGCGGGGTGATCAGGTAGATCTGCGGCTGCTCTTGGTCGCTCATTGCGCGCTCCTTGGTCTTGCTTGGCCTCGCATATAGCGCAGGTGTTCGGGCGGCGCCACAGGTGGTATGAGGCAGGCGCTCTCCGCGCGCGAGTATTTGCACCAGGATGAAGTGCCGGGTCTTTCCAAGCCTGGAGCAGAGAGGTATCAGGCGCGCGAGCGAGAGGAGCTTTCATGCCGACAGACACCCCACAGCCCACCTTCGTGCTGGTCCGCCCGCAAATGGGTGAGAATATCGGTGCGGCTGCGCGGGCGATGTGGAATTTCGGACTGGACCGGATGCGCATTGTCGCACCGCGCGATGGCTGGCCCAACCCCGCGGCCCGCGCGATGGCCAGCGGGGCGGGGCGCCTTCTGGATGAGGCTCAGCTGACCCGCGATCTGCCTGCTGCGCTGAGCGATTGCCACTATGTCTATGCCACCACAGCGCGCGGGCGCGAATTGACCAAGCCGGTGCTGAGTCCCGAAGAGGCGATGCAGGATGCCGCGCGCCGCATCGCCGACGGGCAGAAGGTGGCCGTGATGTTCGGCCCCGAGCGGGCTGGCCTCGAAAATGACGATGTGGTGCGGGCAAGCGCCATCATCACTGTGCCGGTCAACCCCGAGTTTCCCAGCCTCAATCTGGCGCAATGCATTCTGCTGACCGCCTATGAGTGGCGCCGGGCGGCGGGTGCCGTGCCCGAGGGCCATGTGCACATGCACAACACCCAGTGGGCCAGCCAGACCGAGATCGAGGCGTTGGCCGCGCATTACGATGAGCGCATGGAGGAGGCCGGCTTTTTCTATCCTGCGCACAAGGCCGCGAACATGCGCCAGACGCTTCGCAACTTCTGGTCCCGGATGCCGCTGACGCAGGCCGATACGCGGCTTTTGCACGGGATCCTGCGTCAGATGGTCCGCTGGAAGGATCGCGGCGGTGGCGGCGCTTGAAGGGGCATGGCCTGCGCACTACTCTGCAACCCGAATTGAATTCATGAGGAGCGCCCGAAATGGCTGAAAAGCGCAGCATTTTTCAGGATGTCGAGACGACCGGCCCGGTGCGTACCCAGCCGCGCGGCGGTATGATCGACGAGGGGCGGCGCGGGGCGCGGCGCGGGATCCGGCTGTGGCTAATGGCGCTCTTTGCGTTGGTCGTTGTGATGATCGCCGTGGGCGGTCTGACCCGGTTGACCGATAGCGGCCTTTCGATCACCGAATGGCGGCCTCTGACCGGGGCTATCCCACCGCTCAGCGCCGCCGACTGGGAGGCTGAATTCCAGCGCTATCAGGCGATACCGGAATTTCAGGTGCAGAACAGCTGGATGAGCCTTGAGGATTTCAAGGTAATCTATTGGTGGGAATGGGGCCACCGGCAGCTGGGCCGCGTGATCGGTCTGATCTGGGCCGTCGGGTTTTTTGGCTTTCTGGCCGCGCGGCAGATCCCGGCGGGCTGGACCCGGCGCCTGTTGCTGCTGGGCGTGCTGGGCGGCGCGCAGGGGGCTGTGGGATGGTGGATGGTGCATTCGGGCCTTGGAGGCGACCGGACGGATGTGGCCTCTTACCGCCTTGCCACGCATCTTGGCTTGGCCTTCGTCATCCTTGGCTACATCACTTGGTACGTCATGCTCTTGTCGCGGCCCGAGCGCGAGATCTTGCAAGCCCGGCGGGCGCGCGAGGCGCGGCTTTTCGGGCTTGGCACGGGCTGGATGCATTTCACCTTTCTGCAAATACTCATCGGCGCTTTGGTCGCTGGTATCGATGCCGGTCGAAGCTATACAGAATGGCCGCTGATGGCGGGCGCGCTCTGGCCGCCGCAGATGATGGTGATCGAGCCATGGTGGCGCAATTTCTTTGAGAACCCGGGAACGGTTCAGTTCATTCACCGCGTGGTCGGCTACGCCTTGCTGGCATTCTCGGTGATGGTGCTGCTGCGTGGGCGGCGCAGCGCGCATGTTGCAACACGGCACGCATTTCTACTGGCGTTCGGGGCGGTACTCGCACAGATTGCACTTGGGATCGTAACGGTTGTATTGGGGGCCCCATGGCAGGTGGCGATCCTGCACCAATTCCTGGCGGTGATCGTCTGGGTGACGATCATTCGGGCCCGGTTTCATGCCGGGTATCCGCTGGCACAATCTGTACGAGGAAAATGAAATGGGCGCCTTTGACGATCTGATGGCCTATCAGCGCCAGACCGAGGCGTTGGCCCAGATTGCCGGCCGCCTCAGTTGGGACCGCGAGACGATGATGCCGCGGGGCGCTGCCGCGCAGCGGTCCGAAGAGGCGGGCGCGCTGAGCGAGGTGCTGCATGCACGCCGAACCGATCCGCGCATCGGCGATTGGCTGGAAGGGGCCGAGGGCGAGGATCTATGCCAGGTAGGGCGCGCGCAGCTGCGACATATCCGGCGCAGCTACGAGCGCACGCAGCGTGTGCCCGCGCGTCTGGCCACTGCCATCGCCAAGTTCATCGCGCTCAGCCAAGGCCGCTGGGCCGAGGCGCGCGAAGCGAATGATTTCGCCGCTTTCGCGCCGATCCTGACCGAGGTCGTCGAGCTGCGGCGCGAGGAGGGTGCGGCTCTGGCGGATGGCGGCGATATCTATGACGCGATGCTCGACGATTACGAGCCAGGCGCAAAGGCCGCCGATCTGGACGCGATGTTCGGCGCGCTGCGCCCCGGCCTGATTGCGCTACGCGAGACAGCGCTCAACGGCGCGGCGGCGCCCAAGGTGACGGGCCGGTTCGACGTGCCCGCACAGATGGAGTTGACGCACCGGCTGGCCAAGGTCTGCGGCTATGACATGTCGCGCGGACGCATCGACAAGGCGGTGCATCCGTTCTCCAGCGGATCGGGTGACGATGTGCGCATCACCACACGCACCAGCGATGACGAGCCGTTCAACTGCGTCTACTCGACGATGCACGAGGCGGGCCATGCGATTTACGAGCAGTCGATTGATCCTTCCTATGCGCTGACCCCTCTTGGCGCGGGCGTGTCGATGGGCGTGCATGAAAGCCAGAGCCGCATCGTTGAAAACCAACTGGGCCGCAGCCGCGCCTTTACCGGGTGGCTCTATTCTCAGCTGCGCGAGACGTTCGGCGATTTCGGCATCGACGGCCCCGACGCATTCTATGCCGCCGCCAACAGCCTGCATCGCGGCTATATCCGCACCGAGGCAGACGAGGTGCAGTATAATCTGCATATCCTGATGCGTTTTGATCTGGAGCGCGCGCTGGTCTCGGGCGATCTGGCGCCTGCCGATCTGGAGGAGGCGTGGAACGCGCGGTTCTTGCGCGATTTCGGCTATGAAGTGCCGCGCGCCTCGCTGGGATGCCTTCAGGATGTGCATTGGTCGTGCGGTCTCTTCGGCTATTTCCCGACCTATTCGCTGGGCAATGTCTATGCAGGATGCCTTGCCCAGACGCTGCGCAACGCGGTTCCGGATCTTGACGATCAGTTGGCGCAGGGCGATATGAGCGCCGCGATGGGCTGGCTGCGCGAGAATGTGCAGCAGCATGGCGGGCTTTATACACCGCGCGAGTTGATCACACGCGCCTGCGGGGCCGAACCATCCGAGGAGCCATTGATGGGCTATCTTCAGGAAAAATTCGGCGAACTTTATCCTGCGTATTAGCGCGGAGATTCAGCCCCGTTTGCGATAGTCCGCCTCGGCGCGGGTGGCCTCTTGGCGCGCGGCGTCAATATCCGGGGCGCCATTGCCAAGGATATGGCGGACGTCACTGGCGAGGTCCGTCAGGGGCGCGTCCGTGCTGCGCGCGCGGTGCAGCATGTCGAAGATTACGTCGAAATCATCGCCCTGAAGCTCGTAAACGCTGAAGAGCGATCCGGCCGCGTCAAGATAGGCTGCCCGCAGGGGCGAGGCGGGCGTCCCGGCGTTATTGTCGAGCGCGCCATAGCCGTGATCGGCCAGCAAACGCGACGTCTCGCCGCAATTCTCGATGCGGTCGAGCGCAAAGAACGCGTCATCGGAATTGGCTTCGGTCAGGGCCCGAAAGCCGGTAACGCATTGGTCCGAATGCTGGCCAGAGGCGGCCAACGCGGCAGAGACAGGCGCGATCACGGCGCTTCGCTGCGCGAGGGTGTCACCGCTGGAGCCGCCGAGATGGCGCCAGACCGCAACGCCCGAGACGACAAGAAGCGCGGCGCTGGCCAGCGCCGCGACGATCATAGTGCCACGCTTGGGCGCGCTCATTCCTCGGCCGTCGCGGCCCCGTCTGCCGCGTCGTCCTCATCGCCGTTCTGCTCGGCGATCCATGCCACGCTGACGACAACCTCGTTCTTGCCGGTATTGAACACCTTGACGCCGCCCGCGCTGCGCGAGCGGAACGAAATGCCGTCAACGGGCACGCGGATCGACTGGCCCTTGGAAGTGGCCAGCATGATCTGGTCCTCCTCTGCCACCGGGAAGCTGGCGACCAACGCGCCACCGCGCATCGCCTTGTCCATCGCCGTCACGCCCATGCCGCCCCGCCCGCGAATCGGGTAGTCGTGGCTGGAGCTCAGCTTGCCACTGCCCTGCTCGGATATGGTCAGAATAAGGGTTTCGGCCTCTTTCATTTCATTGAACTGCTCTTGCGTCAGCGGGGCGTCGGCGTTGCCCTCCTCCTCGGCGGCATCCATCTCTTCATCGGTCAGACCGGCCTGTTGGCGGCGCATCTTGAGATAGGCGGCGCGGTCGTCCGAGGTCGCCTCGAAATGCGGGATGATGGACATGGAGACCACGCTGTCATTCCCGGTCAGCCTGATGCCCCGCACGCCCAACGACGCGCGGCTGTTGAATACACGCACATCGGTCGCCCGGAAGCGGATCGCGCGGCCCGAGGAAGTGACCAGCATCACGTCGTCGTCATTCGACGCAATACGCGCATTGATCAGCGTGATCCCGGCATTTTCTTCCTCAAAGCGCATGGCGATCTTGCCATTCGAGCGCACATTGGTGAAATCCGACAGCTTGTTGCGGCGCACCGTGCCTGCCGACGTGGCGAAGACCACCTGCAGGTCGTCCCATTCGCTCTCGTCCCGGTCGACCGGCATGATCGCCGCGATCGAAACGCCGGTCGGGATGGGCAGGATGTTGACGATGGCCTTGCCCTTGGACGTGCGGCCACCCTGAGGCAGGCGCCATGTTTTCAGCTTGTAGACCATGCCATCAGTCGTGAAGAAGAGAAGCTGAGTATGCGTGTTGGCCACGAAGAGGGTGGTTACCACGTCCTCGTCCTTGGTCGCCATGCCGCCCACGCCCTTGCCGCCGCGCTTCTGGCTGCGGAAATCGGCCAGCGCGGTGCGCTTGATATAGCCGCCCGAGGTGACGGTGACGACCATGTCCTCACGCTCGATCAGGTCCTCGTCGTCCATGTCGCCGGACCAGTCGACGATCTGGGTGCGGCGGGGCACAGCGAAGAGATTGCGCACCTCCGACAGCTCGTTCGAGATGATCTCCATGATCCGCTCGCGGCTGGCGAGGATGGCGAGGTATTCCTTGATCTTGCCCGCCAGCTCCTGCAACTCGTCCGTGACTTCCTTGACACCCAGCTGCGTCAGGCGCTGCAGGCGCAACTCCAGAATGGCGCGGGCCTGCGCCTCGGAGAGGTTATAGGTGCCATCATCATTGGCCGTATGGGTCGGATCGTCGATCAGCGCGATATATTCCAGGATATCGCCTGCGGGCCAGCGGCGCTCCATCAGCCGCGCGCGCGCATCGGCTGCGTCCTGCGAGGCGCGGATGGTCGCCACCACCTCGTCGACGTTGCTGACGGCCACAGCCAGACCGCACAGGATATGACTCCGCTCGCGGGCCTTACGCAGTTCAAAGGCGGTGCGGCGCGCGACGACATCCTCGCGGAAGTCGATGAAGGCGGTGAGGAAGCGGCGCAGCGTCAGCTGCTCGGGGCGGCCGCCATTGAGGGCCAGCATGTTGCAGCCGAAATAGGTCTGCATGGGCGTAAAGCGGAAAAGTTGGTTCAGCACGACTTCGGCGGTCGCATCGCGCTTCAGCTCGACGACGACGCGCACGCCGTTGCGGTCGCTCTCGTCCTGCACATGGGCGATGCCCTCGATCCGCTTTTCGCGGGCGGCCTCGGCGATGCGCTCGATCATGGTGGCCTTGTTCACCTGATAGGGGATCTCGTCGATGATGATCGCCCAGCGGTCCTTGCGGATCTCTTCGGTGCGGGTCTTGGCACGCACGATGACGCTGCCGCGCCCTTCAAGGTAGGCCTTTCGCGCGCCCGAGCGGCCCAGCATGATGCCCCCGGTGGGGAAATCGGGGCCGGGCACGTATTCGATCAGGTCCTCGCTGGAAAGATCGGGGTTCTCGATCAGGGCTAGGGTCGCGTCGATCACTTCGCCAAGATTGTGGGGCGGGATGTTGGTCGCCATGCCGACGGCGATGCCGCCCGCGCCATTGACCAGCATATTGGGAAAGCGGGCGGGCAGGACGGTCGGCTCGCGGTCCTTGCCGTCGTAATTGTCTTGGAAATCGACGGTTTCCTTGTCGATATCGGCCAGGATATAGGCCGCCGGCTTGTCCATGCGAACCTCGGTGTAACGCATGGCAGCCGCGTTATCGCCATCCATCGAGCCGAAGTTGCCCTGACCGTCCAAGAGCGGCAGCGACATCGAGAAATCCTGCGCCATCCGCACCAGCGCATCATAGATGGCGCTGTCGCCGTGCGGGTGGTACTTACCCATCACGTCACCGACGGCGCGCGCCGATTTGCGGTAGGGTTTGTCATGCGTATTGCCGCCCTCGAACATCGCGTAGAGGATGCGGCGATGCACGGGCTTCAGCCCGTCGCGCAGATCCGGGATCGCGCGACTGACGATGACAGACATGGCGTAGTCCAGATAGGACGTCTTCATCTCGTCCTCGATCGAAACGCGCGGGCCGTCGTAGGCCGGACGCTCGGGGAGGTTTTCTTCCATGTCTTCGGGGGGTTGCGGCGTATCGGTCAAGTCGGTGCCCATTCTGTCGCGTCAAACTATATGCAGTGCGCAAAGGTATATCACCGCCATGATATGGGGTGCAATGGCGCATGGCGTTGCCATTTGGCAGCCGTGAGGCGTGTCTGCTAACAAATTGTTTTCATTGAAAAGTAATTTCTTTCGGGCATCATCAACTGGGGGGCGGGAAAAGGAGCATGAAACATGCCGATGAGCGAGACGGAAATGATGCTGAAAGGGTACGGGCTGACCACCGCAGAGTTCTTCTACGGAATGCCCGATTATGTCCATGTGTTGAACAGCTATGTCTGGCAGGATTACGATATCGCGCCAGACCATCCCAAGCTGTTTCAATTCGTGGAGTTCTGGCAACGAGAGCTTGACGGACCGTTGCATTCGGTGCGCTTTACCCATCGCAAAATGATCGCGCCGGGCGAATGGCGCAATGTATCGGGGGAATTCACGTTGCATTGAAGGAAGTCACGCCGGGAAAAAACCCGGCGCGTTTACATCTGAGGCCTTGCGTATCAGGGAATGATGCGCGTGTATTTCATGCCTTCCAGCGAGGCGCCGGCCATCAAGCCCGCCTGGCCGAAGACAACCGCGATCACGGGCGAGATCGACGTTGTCGTCTCGGCGCGTAGGTTTTCGGCGGTGTCCTTGAAGACATATTCGATATCCGCACCCGCGGCCCAGCCGGAAGAGCGCCGGAAACTCGACAGCGCGGACGGGGTCATGAAGAACAGCACATGCGCGAATTGCTGCGCGCCGATCTGTAGGCCGACACTGCCCTTGGTCGCGGAGTAGTAATCAACCGTCTGGCCGCCAATCTGCAGCGCGCCGCGGCCGTATCCACCGCCCAGACCAAGGCCCGCCTCGGTGATCAGCGGCATGACCAGCATACCCGAGGATTTCTCGGCCAGAGACTGCGTGCCGGGATAGTTGTTGTAGAGGTAGCTCACGGTGGTGTTGACACGCGCGTCGATTTCCTGCGGGCCGCGGCTTCCGATGCCGTTGCCGCAAGCGGCTGTCATAAGCCCGGCGCTGCCGAGCGCGCCCAGGGTGAAGCCGCGTCTGGTGAGAATGCTCATGGATCTATGCCTGTTCGTTGCCTGAATACCGCCGGCTGTTTGGCAGCCGATCTGGCGAAACTATAGGCGGCGATACGCCCATTGTCACGCGCGGGGGTGGACTTTGGGCGAATTACCGCGCGGTACGGCCCGATCAGCGCAAAAGGCGTGCCATGGCGGGGGCGAAATAGGTCAGAATGCCGTCGCAGCCCGCGCGCTTGAAGGCCATGAGGCTCTCGGCCATGGCGCGCTCACCGTCGATCCAGCCGTTCTGCGCAGCGGCGGCGATCATCGCGTATTCGCCGCTGACCTGATAGGCACAGGTCGGCGCGGCGAAGGTATCCTTGGCGCGGCGGCAGATATCGAGATAGGGCATCCCGGGCTTGACCATCACTGCATCCGCGCCCTCGGCCAGATCGCGTGCGATCATGCGCATCGCCTCGTCTGAATTGGCGGGATCCATCTGGTAGGTCCGCTTGTCACCCTTGAGCGCGCCGGATGCGCCCACCGCATCGCGGAAGGGGCCGTAGAAGGCGCTGGCGTATTTCGCAGCATAACTCAGCAGGATTACGTCCTGATGCCCCGCTGCCTCAAGTGCCGTTCGGATCGCGCCGATGCGCCCGTCCATCATGTCCGAAGGGCCGATGATATCGACGCCCGCCTCGGCCTGCGCCAGCGCTTGTTTGACAAGCGCCTCGACGGTTTCGTCATTGACGATGATGCCATCGCGGACAAAGCCGTCATGGCCGGTATCGGAATAGGGATCGAGCGCGACATCTGTCATCACGGCAATCTCGGGCACCGCAGCCTTGATGGCGCGGGTCGCGCGGTTGCTGAGGTTTTCGGGGTTCCATGCCTCGGCGCAGTCGGCGGTGCGCTTTTCCGGGCCGGTATAGGGAAAGAGACAGATCGCCGGAATGCCCAGATCCGCCGCTTCGCGCGCAGCCTCGGCCACGCGGTCCACGCTCAGGCGGTTGACGCCGGGCATCGAGGCGACGGGCTCGGTCAAGTTCTCGCCGTCGCGCACGAAGACCGGCCAGATCAGATCGCCTGCCGACAGCGTATTCTCGGCCGCCAGCGCGCGCAGGCCCGGCGTTCGGCGCATACGGCGGGGACGGGCTGCGGGATAGGAGGCTAAGCTGGGCTGCATGAGTGTGACCTGACTTCGTTGGACTGCGAGATACGTCGCATGTATCCCGCCGCTGCTCAAGAGGCGCATGCCGGATGGCGCAGGCACGTCGGAAATCGGGCGCTTCCGGTTTGGGGTGAAACCCATTAAGAGGGGCGCGAACTTGGCGGATCGGGGCAGGCGTGGACTGGTATTCTTCGGTATTCGAATTGATCGACATGCGCAGCTTCAGCAACCTGTGGTTCTGGATCGCGCTGGCGGTGCTCTGGTCCTCGACCAGCCATTACCTGCTGGGCGTGCCCTGGGACATGATCACGCGGGCGCGCAAGGGCAATGCGCAGGCGATGGACGACATGAACCACCTTGCGATGATCAACAGCCGCCGGATCCTGAACATCGGGCGCGAGTCTGGCCTGCTGGTCACTGGCCTGATCTTCTTCATGCTGACCGGCGCTGCGATGCTGGGCTGGGTCTATGACCGCGAGTTCGCGCAGGCGGTGTTCCTCTTGCTTTTTCCGATGTCGCTGGTCTGGCTCTTGTCCGTGCGCACCGCGCATATGATCGAGGCGCAGGAGCTGGCGGGCGATCCGCTGATCTCGAAGTTCAACCGCCACCGCCTCATGGTGCAACTGATCGGTATGGTATCGATCTTTGTCACCGCGATGTGGGGCATGTATCAGAACATGACGTCCTCGGCCCTTGGCGGGTGACGCGGCGCCCTGGCCTTTGCAAATCGGCGCCGGGCGGGTGACATGGGCGGCGGCAGGGCTATCTGACCATCCCGTCCCAAGGCAGCGATGAATTTATGACCAAGAAGACCAGCCTTATCACCGTCTCCGGCGCGCCCGAAGGCTTTGACGCGCGCCTCGTGCTGGACGAGGTTACGCGCGCCTCCGGCCCCGTGATCCACATCGCCCGCGATGACAAGCGGATGGCGGCCATGGCCTCGGCACTCGCGTTCTTTCAGCCGGGCATGCCGGTAGTGCAGTTCCCGGCATGGGATTGCCTGCCGTTCGACCGCGTGTCGCCCAATCCTGATATTTCGGCCGGGCGAATGGCGACGTTGGCGGGGCTCGTGCACGGCATGCCGGGGCAATTCGTGCTGTTGACCACGCTGGGCGCGGCGATGCAGCGCATTCCGGCGCGCAAGGTTCTGAAGGGCGCGGCCTTTACCGCGCAGGTCGGCCAGCGCATCGACGAGGCGGCGCTGCGCGCCTTTCTGGTGCGCATGGGCTTTACCCAAAGTCCCACGGTGACCGAGCCGGGCGACTACGCCGTGCGTGGGGGCATCATCGATATATACCCTCCGGGGAGCAGCGATGGGGGCGGGCCTGTTCGGCTCGATCTTTTCGGGGATGTTCTGGACGGCGCGCGGCGTTTTGATCCGGTCAGCCAGCGGACCACGGAAAAGCTGGACATGATCGAGCTTGCGCCGGTCTCGGAGGTGATCCTCGACGAGGCCGCGATCATGCGCTTTCGGCAGAATTACCGGATCGAATTCGGCTCGGCGGGCACGGACGATCCGCTCTACGAGGCGATCAGCGCCGGGCGCAAGGCCCAAGGGGCAGAGCATTGGTTGCCCTTCTTTCATGACACGCTCGAGACGCTCTTCGACTATCTGCCGGATGCGCCTGTGGTCATGGATGACGGGATCACCCCGGCGCGCGTTTCGCGTTGGGACAGCATCGTTGATCAATACGAGGCGCGGCGCCATGCGATGACCGCCAAGGGGCGCGGCGACAGCGTTTACAAGCCGGTCAAGCCCGAGCTCCTCTATCTCGATGACGCCGCGTGGGACGCGGCGATGGCGCCGCACCGCGCGGTGCAGTTCAGTGCGCTGCCGCAGGCGACCGGGCCGGGCGTCATCGATGCCGGTGGGCGCATCGGGCGCAGCTTCGCGCCTGAGCGACAACAGGAAAACATCAGCCTTTTCGGCGCGTTGAAGGACCATATCGAGGCGAAGATGGCCAAGGGGCCGGTCCTCTTGGCCAGCTATTCCGAGGGCGCGCGCGAGCGGATGGAGGGCCTTCTGGAGGATGAGGGGCTGGTGGGCCCCGTCACCGTCACCTCGGCCGAGCGGCTTGGCAAATCGGGGCTTCATCTGGCTGTCTGGGGGCTTGATGCCGGCTTTGAGGGGCCGGTGGGCAAGCAGCATCTGACGGTCATCGCCGAGCAGGATATCCTGGGCGACCGCCTGATCCGAGCGCCAAAGCGCAAGCGCCGCGCCGAGAATTTCCTGAGCGAGGCGAACAGCCTGACACCAGGCGATCTGGTGGTGCATGTCGATTTCGGCATCGGACGGTATCTGGGCCTCGAAGTGGTCACCGCGCTTGGCGCCGCGCACGAATGCATCGTGCTGGAATATGCCGAGGCGTCGAAACTCTACCTTCCGGTCGAGAATATCGAGCTGCTCAGCCGCTATGGCCATGAAGAGGGCCTCCTAGACAAGCTTGGCGGCGGGGCCTGGCAGGCCAAGAAGGCGCGGCTGAAAGAGCGCATCCGCGAGATGGCGGATCGCCTGATCCGCATCGCCGCCGAGCGCGCGCTGCGCCGCGCCCCCGTGCTGGAACCCGAGCATCACGCCTGGGAGGAATTCTCGGCCCGCTTTCCTTACGAGGAGACGGATGACCAACTGCGCGCCATCGAGGATGTGATGGCCGATCTGCAAGCGGGCACGCCGATGGACCGCCTGATCTGCGGCGATGTCGGCTTCGGCAAGACCGAGGTGGCGATGCGCGCGGCCTTCGCCGCCGCCATGTCCGGCCAGCAGGTGGCGGTGATCGCGCCCACGACTCTGCTGGCCCGCCAGCACTATCAGAGCTTTGCCGAACGCTTTCGCGGCTTTCCGATCAATGTGCGGCCCCTCTCGCGCTTTGTCTCGGCCAAGGATGCGGCGGCCACGCGCGATGCGCTGGCCAAGGGGCAGGTCGATATCGTCGTCGGCACCCATGCGCTCTTGGCCAAGGGGGTCAGGTTCCAGAACCTCGGCTTGCTCATCATCGACGAGGAGCAGCGCTTTGGCGTGGCGCATAAGGAGCGGCTGAAGGCGCTGCGTAGCGACGTCCATGTGTTGACCCTGACCGCAACGCCCATTCCGCGCACGCTGCAGCTGTCGCTGTCGGGTGTGCGCGACCTCTCCATCATCGGAACGCCCCCCGTCGATCGTTTGTCGATCCGCACCTATGTCAGCGAGTTCGACACCGTCACCCTGCGTGAGGCGCTCCTGCGCGAGCATTACCGCGGCGGGCAAAGCTTCTTTGTCGTCCCGCGCATTTCGGACCTGTCCGAGATCGAGGCGTTTCTGGATAACGAGGTGCCAGAGGTGTCTTATGTCATCGCCCATGGCCAGATGGCGGCCGGCGAGCTGGATACGCGGATGAATGCCTTCTACGACGGCAAATACGATGTGCTGCTGGCAACGACCATCGTGGAATCGGGCCTCGATATTCCGACTGCCAACACGATGATCATTCACCGCGCCGACATGTTCGGGCTGAGCCAACTCTACCAGATCCGGGGCCGCGTGGGCCGCTCGAAGACGCGGGCCTATGCGTATCTCACGACCAAGCCTCGGCTGAAACTCACACCCGCCGCCGAGAAGCGGCTGCGCGTGCTGGGCAGTCTCGACACGCTGGGCGCGGGCTTTACGCTGGCAAGTCAGGATCTGGATATTCGCGGGGCGGGCAACCTTCTGGGCGAGGAGCAATCAGGCCAGATGCGCGACGTCGGCTATGAGCTCTACCAGTCGATGCTGGAAGAGGCGGTGGCCAAGATCAAGGCGGGCGAGACGGACGGGCTCTATGACACGGACGGCCAATGGGCGCCGCAGATCAATCTGGGCGTGCCGGTCCTCATCCCGGAGGATTACGTGCCCGATCTCGATGTGCGCCTCGGCCTCTACCGCCGCCTCAGCAGTCTGGATACCAAAGTCGAGCTGGAAGGCTTTGCCGCCGAGCTGATCGACCGTTTCGGCCCGCTGCCGAAAGAGGTGAATACCCTCATCCTGGTCGTGCGCATCAAGGGGATGTGCAAGAAGGCCGGCATTGCCAAGCTGGATGGCGGGCCCAAGGGCGCGACGATCCAGTTCCATCAGGATAAATTCGCCTCGCCCGAGGGGCTGGTCGAATTCATCAAGGACCAGCGGGGCCTCGCCAAGATCAAGGATAACAAGATCGTCGTGCGGCGCGACTGGGCCAAGGACAGCGACAAGATCAAGGGCGCGTTCTCGATTGCCCGCGATCTGGCGCAGAAAGTGGCCGACAAGACCAAGAAGGCCAAGGCCGCCGAAGCCAAGAAGGGGGCATAAACCGCGAGGTGCGTCAGCCGTTCGTCCTTCGCGGGACGAATGAGCGTGCGCGTGTGTGCGAACAATCGAACGAGCCGCAAATTTTTTCTGTCGCCGTGGCGACAGGCGTGATCGGCTGGAGGTTGAATCGGTCCGGTCGCCAACCCGGCGCTGCGCGCTAGCTTAAGTGAGACCAGCCCGTTACGGGCAGGCTCTCATAGGATTGACGCGGCGCGAGAGCCGCAAAAAAGACAGGACCACGATCACCAACAGAGGAGACAGACCCATGTCATCGGACGAGATCAATCCGCGCAAGCCGTCCTTCGGCCTTGCGCTTGTGCCGGTGGTGCTGACGCTGCTGGTTCTGGGCATACAGCTCTTTTACTTCGGCGACTTCACCCCGCATATCCCGCTGGCCATCGGCCTCGCGATCACGGCGCTGGTCGGCCTGTATCTGGGCCATGACTGGGGTAATATGCAGGACGGGGTTTTTCGCGTCATCAACGTGTCGCTGCCATCCGTCTCGGTGCTGATCGTTGTGGGCATGATCATCGGGGTATGGATCGCATCCGGCACGGTGCCGACGCTGATCTATTACGGGCTGATCATCCTGTCGCCGCAGATTTTCCTGGCCGCCTCGATGATCATGTGCGCGGTCGTCTCAGTCTCACTTGGCACGTCCTGGGGCACGGTCGGCACGATCGGCCTTGCGTTGATGGGGATCGGCGCGGGGTTTGACGTACCTGTCTATTGGACGGCGGGCGCGGTGGTGTCCGGCGCATTTTTCGGGGACAAGATTTCGCCCCTGTCGGACACGACAAACCTCGCCCCTGCGGTGACGGCGACGAATGTATTCGATCACATCCGCAACATGATGCCCACGACAGTCCCGGCGATGCTGATCGCATTCGGCATCTATATCTGGGCGGGCTACAGCCTGGTCGGCGAAGGCAATACCTCGTTCGAGCGCATCGACAGCATCACCACCGCGCTCAACGAGTATTTCACCATCTCGCCCTGGCTCTTGTTTCCGGCGCTGTTGGTACTCGGGCTCGCCATTGCGAAAAAGCCGCCGATTCCGTCGCTCTTTGCGGGCGTCGTAGCGGGGGGCTTGACGGCGATGATTGCCCAAGGATCTTCGCTGCATGATGTCTTTGGCTACGCCAATGGAGGCTATGCCATCGACACGGGTGTCGCCGAGATCGACAGCCTGCTGAACCGGGGGGGCATCCAGTCGATGATGTGGACCATCTCGCTAATCCTGATCGCGCTCGGCTTTGGCGGCGCGCTGGAACGGACGGGCTGCCTACAGGCGATCATCGCCAAGATCCTCTCAAAGGTGCATTCCTTTGCAGGCGTTCAGACGGCGGCCATCGCCACCTCGACGGCGACAAACCTCGTGGCGGGCGATCCTTACCTCTCCATCGCGCTGCCGGGCCGGATGTATTCGCCGGTCTATCGCGGTATGGGGCGCTCGACCCTGAACCTCAGCCGCGCGATCGAGGAGGGTGGGACACTGATGTCGCCGCTGATTCCGTGGAACGCGGGCGGCGCGTTTGTCATCTCGGCCTTGGGCCTTGGCGTGATCGACGGCAATTTCGAGAATCTGCTCTATATCCCGCTGGCCTTTGCCTGCTGGATGACGCCCATCATCGGCATCGTTTATGCTTGGACGGGTCTGTTCTCGCCGTATGCCAGTGACGCCGAGAAGAAGGATTGGGTGGAGAACGACCGCTCTATCGCGGATCTCAGCGAATACGGCTATGATGACCCGCTGGAAGGATACAGCAGCGCTGCGGCGGCGGTGCCGGCCAAATAGCGTGTCGCTGAAAAAAATGAAACCTGCGCCTTTCGGGGGCGCAGGTTTTTTCGTGCCGGAGGCGTATCGGGTCGGGTTCGGGTTGCGTCAGTCGTCCTTTGGCGTGCCGCCTTGCGCCGCCTTGAACGCCTTGACCCGCTCCGCCAGCATCTTGCGCGCCTTGGCATTCGCGCGGCGCACGCGGACCGCCGTAAGGAACGATTCTTCCGCGGTTTGGGACGTGGCACCCATCATCGCCGCAAGATCATCGACAATCCGCTCGTCGCCAGTGATTTCCTCGGCTTTCAGCGCATCCTGTGCCAGCTGGTCTGCCAGATCCTCGGTGACGCCCATGGCTTAGCGCGTGCCTTCTGTCAGGCGGCGTTTCACGTAGCTGGTGACCGTCTCGATCATCGGGTCCATATACGGATCCTCGAAGAAATGCCCGGCGCCCTCGACTTCCTCGTGCTGCACGGTGATGCCCTGCTGATCGTGCAGCTTGTTCACCAGCGCGGTCGTGTCTGCGGGCGGCGCGACGCGGTCCGCCGCGCCGTTGATGATCAGCCCCGAGGACGGGCAGGGCGCGAGGAACGAGAAGTCATACATGTTTGCCGGGGGTGAGACGCTGATGAAGCCTGTTATCTCAGGGCGACGCATCAAAAGCTGCATGCCGATCCACGCGCCGAAGGAGAAACCCGCAACCCAGCAATGCTTGGAATTGGCATTCATGCTTTGCAGGTAGTCGAGCGCCGAGGCGGCATCCGAAAGCTCGCCCACGCCCTGATCGTATTCACCCTGAGAGCGCCCCACACCGCGAAAGTTGAAGCGCAGCACGGTAAAGCCCATCTTGTAGAAGGCATAGTGCAGGTTATAGACCACCTTGTTGTTCATCGTGCCGCCGAATTGCGGATGCGGATGCAGGACGATGGCGATAGGCGCATCCTTTTCCTTTTGCGGATGATAACGGCCTTCAAGGCGGCCCTCGGGGCCGGGAAAGATAACCTCGGGCATTCAGCGTTCCTTGCTGCGCTGTTCCGGGGGCGCGGCGATGCCCGTTGACGGGGGTGCCTCTGCGCCTTAGAACAATTCTAAAATGACGGCCCGTCGCGCTGATGCGCGTGGCCGGACCAGACGGGCTTGGCGCGTGATAAGCGCCCCTGCGCGCAAGGTCAATCTATTCGCAAGCCGAGCGGGGAAGGACGCAGCCGTGAAACTCAGTACCAAGGGGCGCTATGCCATGGTCGCGCTGTCGGATATCGCCTTGCAGCCCGAGGGTTCGCTGGTGACGCTGGGCGAGGTGTCGCGCCGTCAGAGTATCTCGCTGCCCTATCTGGAGCAGCTTTTTGTCAAGCTGCGCCGCGCCGATCTGGTGACCTCCGTGCGCGGCCCCGGCGGCGGGTATCGCCTCGCCCGGCCTACCTCCGAAATCCGGGTGTCCGAGATCCTGGCCGCAGTGGACGAGACCGTGGACGCGATGCACAAGGGCGCCGGCGCGTCGGGCGGTGCCTCAGGCAGCCGGGCGCAATCCATGACCAACCGGCTCTGGGAAGGGCTGAGCGCGCAGGTCTATGTCTATCTGCACCAGACCCGGCTGAGCGATGTGGTGGAGAACTCGCTGGCCCCATGCCCTGCGGTGCCATCGCTTTTCAACGTGGTGGATGAGGATTGATGACGGCACGTGCCCATGGTTTTGCGTCGCCTTTGGCGCCGCCACGCGCATTCGCCCGGCGCGAATGCGGCTGCCTGCGGCGCGAGTATTTTTGCCAAGATGAAGGCTGGGTGCGATGAAGGGGCGAGTCTACCTTGACTACAACGCCACGGCGCCTCTGAGGAGCGAGGCGCGGGAGGCGATGACCGCCGCGATGGATGTGGTCGGCAACCCGTCGAGCGTGCATTCCGAGGGCCGCGCCGCGAAAGCGCTGGTCGAGCGGGCGCGGGCCCAGGTAGCGGCCGCGCTGGGGGCGGACGGGGCTGACGTGATTTTCACCTCGGGCGCGACCGAGGCGGCGGCGTTGGCCTGCGCCGGACGAGGGCTGAGCGCCGCGCCGATCGAGCATGAGGCGGTCGCGGCCTGGACCGATGACGCTCTTCGGGTGTCGCCCGAGGGAGCGGTGGACGTGCCGGATCCCGCCAAGAGCGCCCTGCAGCTGGCCAATTCCGAGACAGGGGTCCTGCAGGTGCTGCCGGAGGGGTTGGCCGTCAGTGATTTGACGCAGGCCTTTGGGAAGGTCCCACTGGCCTTCAACTGGAGCGGCGCGCAGATGGCGCTGATCTCGGCGCATAAACTGGGCGGGCCGAAGGGTATCGGTGCGTTGGTGGTTCGGCGCGGCACGGATGTGCCCGCCCAGATCAAGGGTGGCGGGCAGGAGATGGGCCGCCGGTCGGGAACAGAAAACATCATCGGCATCGCGGGATTCGGCGCCGCTGCGGAGGCGGCGGCGGTCGATCTGGCGAATGGTACCTGGGCTCGGGTCGAGAAACTTAGAAACATTCTAGAAAAGACCATTGCAGCTTCTGGAAATAAGACTATTTTTGTCGGGAAAGAGCTTGAACGTCTGCCAAACACATCCTGCATCCTGACGCCCGGCTGGAAGGGCGAGACACAGGTGATGGCGATGGATCTGGCGGGATTTGCGGTTTCAGCAGGCTCGGCCTGCTCAAGCGGGAAGGTCCGTGCCAGCGCGGTGTTGCGGGCCATGGGCTATGACGAGGCGGAAGCGGCCTGCGCGATTCGGGTCTCGCTTGGGCCTCAGACGACGGAAGACGAGGTTTTGCGCTTTGCCGAGGTTTGGTTGAAGCACTTGAACAGACACGGCGCCCGGATGGGCGCGCATTGAGACTGAGACGGGGAGACAAAGACATGACGGCACTTGATGATGCACCGAACGAGACGATGGCTCACAAGGATGTGGCCAAGGAAGGCGTCGATCAGGACACGGTCGATCGCGTTCGTGAGGTTGGCGGCGCCTACAAACATGGCTGGTCGACCGATATTGAGATGGAATACGCGCCCAAGGGCCTGACGCCCGATATCGTGCGACTCATTTCGGAAAAGAACGAAGAGCCCGAGTGGATGACCGACTGGCGCCTTGACGCCTACAAGACTTGGCTGACCAAGAAAGAGCCGAACTGGGCGATGGTGGATTACCCTGAAATCGACTTTCAGGACCAGTATTACTATGCGCGCCCCAAGTCGATGATGGTCAAGCCAAAATCGCTCGACGAGGTCGACCCGAAGCTGCTAGCGACCTACTCCAAGCTGGGCATCCCGCTGAAGGAGCAGGAGATTCTGGCCGGTGTCGAGGGCGCAGGCGAGATGCCTGCCGAGGCGCGCAAGGTGGCCGTGGACGCGGTGTTCGATTCCGTGTCGGTCGGCACCACTTTTCAGAAAGAGCTGCGTGAGGCGGGAGTGATCTTCTGCTCGATCTCGGAGGCGATCCGTGAGCATCCGGAGTTGGTGAAGAAGTATCTCGGCAGCGTGGTGCCGGTGAATGATAATTTCTACGCGACGCTCAACTCGGCGGTCTTCTCGGACGGCTCCTTCGTCTATGTGCCGCCCGGCGTGCGCTGCCCGATGGAGCTGAGCACCTATTTCCGCATCAATGCCGAGAATACCGGCCAGTTCGAGCGCACGCTGATCATCGCCGACAAGGGCAGCTATGTCAGCTACCTCGAGGGCTGCACGGCGCCCCAGCGCGATGAGAGCCAGCTGCACGCGGCTGTCGTCGAGATCATTGTCGAGGAAGATGCCGAGGTGAAATACTCGACCGTTCAGAACTGGTATCCGGGCGACGAGAACGGCAAGGGCGGCATTTACAACTTTGTGACCAAGCGCGCCGATTGCCGAGGCGACCGGGCCAAGGTGATGTGGACGCAGGTCGAGACCGGCTCCGCCGTGACGTGGAAATACCCCAGCTGCATCCTGCGCGGCGATGACAGCCAGGGCGAGTTCTACTCGATCGCCATTGCCAACAATATGCAGCAGGCCGATACGGGCACCAAGATGATCCATCTGGGCAAGCGCACCAAGTCGCGTATCGTCTCGAAAGGCATCAGCGCCGGCAAGGCGCAAAATACCTATCGCGGCTTGGTAAGTATGCACCCCAAGGCCAAGGAATCGCGCAACTATACGCAATGCGACAGCTTGCTGATTGGCGACAAATGCGGCGCTCATACGGTGC
The DNA here is from genome assembly GCF_043355895.2 of Roseovarius maritimus. Lineage (NCBI taxonomy): Bacteria > Pseudomonadati > Pseudomonadota > Alphaproteobacteria > Rhodobacterales > Roseobacteraceae > Roseovarius > Roseovarius maritimus. Next base: position 29,547 of record NZ_JBHFPF020000002.1, on the reverse strand, counting down.
CTTATATCGAGGTCAAGAACAACTCGAGCCGGGTCGAGCATGAGGCGACGACGTCCAAGGTGGATGACGATCAGATGTTCTATTGCCGCCAACGCGGCATGGACGAGGAAGAGGCGGTGGCCCTTGTGGTCAACGGTTTCTGCCGCGACGTGCTGCAGGCGCTGCCAATGGAGTTTGCCATGGAAGCACAGCAGCTGGTCGCGATCTCGCTCGAAGGTTCGGTCGGGTAAGACTTTGTGCGGGTCGGCGGACATATCGCGCCTCGGCGGAGCGGCATGATGAGTGATGTCATGCTGCCTCTCCCCGAACTGACGGACGAGACGTATTTCGACGTCTCGGCTGCGCGTGATGCGTTGGCCGCCGGCGTGCCCGTCGCTTTTCCGCCCTTCGAAGTTATCCACGCGCCGGGCATGGGTCTCAGCGTTTGCCTGAACATGGTGCGCGATCCAATCCAGAATGCTTGGCGTGCGGGCGTGTTCTTTGAAGAAGAAGAGCTCAAGGCGTTGCAAGATCATGTGAAGAGCGGAGCGCATATCATTGATATAGGTGCCAATATTGGGAATCACGCGATGTTCTTCGCCACGCGAATGCAGGCGGCGCGGGTTGTCGTGATTGAGCCCAATCCTCTGGCGCTTGCACCGCTCGTGGCAAATGTCTTGGTGAACCGGCTGGAGAATGTGATCACGCTTGATCTTCTGGGGGTCGGGCTTTCCGACGGGTCGGCCACGGGCTTCGGCATGAAGCGGCATGATCGCAACTTGGGCGCTACTAAGATGTTCGCTGGCAAAGGCAGTCTTGAGGTGCATGCAGGCGACGACCTGCTCGAGGGTGAGGATCCTGACCTGATCAAGATCGACGTGGAAGGCATGGAAATGAAAGTGCTTTCAGGTCTTGCCAAGACAATCGCATCGCACCGGCCAGTCTTGTTGGTGGAGGTGGATGAGGAGAATGCGGATACTTTTGCGGCTTGGTGTGATCACAATGCTTACGAGGTAACCAAGGCAATCCGCCATAGTCGCAAGAACTGCAACTACATCCTTACTCCGGGGGATGCGGCATGACAGAGATGCTTATCCACCGCCCCGAATTAACCATGCCCGACGCAGAGGCGGCACGCTTGACTGAAGCCTATGAGGCGGCCGATGTGATCCTCGAATACGGCAGCGGCGGCTCGACGGTGTTGGCCTCGGAGCTGCCGGGCAAGCGGGTTTTCTCGGTCGAAAGCGACAAGGCCTGGGCCGGGATGATGCAGGGTTGGCTGGCGCAGAACCCGCCGGTCGCGGGCACGGGGGTTGACGTCATTTGGTTTGATGTGGGTCCAACCGGCGAGTGGGGCCGGCCCGTGGATGATACGGGTTGGCGGCATTACCCCGAGTATCCGCTGTCGGTCTGGCAGCGCGGGGATTTCGTGCAGCCCGACGTCGTGCTGGTCGACGGCCGCTTTCGCCTCGGCTGCGCCATGGCGACGGCGTTCTGCACAGCCAGACCGGTAACGATGCTGGTTGATGATTACAAGCGTCGCACCGGCTATCACGCGATCGAGGAGTTTCTGGGCGCGCCGCGTCTCATCGGCCGCATGGCCGAATTCTCGGTTACCCCGATGGCAGTACCGCCGCATCGCCTGCTGCCGATAGTCAAGATGATGATGCGGCCCTGACGGGCCACGATTGAACAGAGTTGAAAGGACAAAAAGATGCTTGAGATCAAGAACCTGCATGTCGATCTTGAAGAAGAAGACAAGACCATCCTCAAGGGTGTGGACCTGACCGTCGAGGCGGGCAAGGTGCATGCGATCATGGGGCCCAACGGCTCGGGCAAGTCGACGCTGAGCTATGTGCTGTCGGGCCGTGACGGCTATGAGGTGACCGAGGGCACGGCGACGCTGGAAGGTCAGGACATTCTTGGCATGGAGCCCGAAGAGCGCGCGGCGGCAGGTCTTTTCCTGGCATTCCAATATCCGGTCGAAATCCCCGGCGTGGGCAATATGACCTTCATGCGCACCGCCCTTAACGCTCAGCGCAAGGCGCGCGGCGAGGATGAGATGAGCGCGGCTGATTTCCTCAAGCTGATCCGCGCCAAGGCCAAGGAGTTGAAGATCGACGCCGAGATGCTGAAGCGTCCGGTCAATGTCGGCTTTTCCGGCGGTGAGAAGAAACGTAATGAAATCCTGCAGATGGCCCTGCTTGAGCCTAAGATGTGCATCCTCGACGAGACGGATTCCGGCCTTGATGTGGACGCGATGAAGCTGGTGGCCGATGGCGTCAACGCGCTGCGCAGCGAAGGGCGCGGTTTCCTAGTGATCACACATTATCAGCGCCTTCTGGACCACATCAAACCTGACGTGGTGCACATCATGTCCGATGGCCGCATCATCAAGACAGGCGGTCCCGAACTGGCGCAGGAAGTCGAAAAGAACGGCTATGCGGACATCCTGGCGGAGGTGGCGTAATGGCCCTTTCCAATCCGAAACAGACCGCAACCGACGCGCGGCTTGCCGCGCTGACGCTGCCCGATGAGGGCGGCTGGATCACTGGCGCGCGCAAGGATGCGTTGGGACGCGTCCGCGCAATGGGTCTGCCGCAGCGGCGCGACGAGTACTGGAAATTCACGCGCCCCGATACGCTGACCCAGGCCGAAGCGCCTAGGGCGGAGGCATTTCATCCGGACGAGCGCGAGATTTTCGGCGATACGGATCGGATCAGGATTGTCTTTGTCGACGGCATCTTTGACGCGAGCGCAAGCGATGATCTGACGGCCGAGGGCCTCTCGATCGAGCGTCTCGCTGATGCAGGCAAGGCCGATATCCACTGGGCGCGCGACCTTTACGGCGTGCTGGAGGCGCGGGGCCAGTCCCCCGTCGAGCGACCATTGGCGACACTGAACACCGCTGCGGCCACCGATGGCGTGCTGATCCATGTCACCGGCAGGGTGTCCAAGCCCGTGAATCTGATTTATCGCCACAATTCAGATACATCTGACGCGATGCTGCACCATGTCATCAAGCTGGATGCAAACGCCGAGATGACGCTGCTCGAAAACGGACCGGCTGCGGCGCGCTTCAACGACGTGCTGGAGGTAGAGATTGCCGATGGCGCCACCTTCCACCATGTGCGCACTCAGGGTCGTGATCACGAGCGGCGGGCGGCGACGCATCTGTTCGCGCGGCTGGGCACCGAGAGCGTGTTCAAATCCTTCACCATGACGGCGAATGGCGCGTTGACGCGCAATGAATGCGTGATCGAGTTGCTTGGCGACGATGCGACTGCGCATGTCGCGGGCGCCTCGATGGGCGATGGGGATTTTCACGACGACGACACCGTATTCGTGACCCATGACGCACTGCGCTGTGAGAGCCGGCAGGTTTTCAAGAAGGTGCTGCGTAATGGTGCGACAGGCGTGTTCCAAGGCAAGATCCTGGTCAAGGAAGGCGCGCAAAAGACCGATGGCTATCAGATCAGCCAGTCGCTTCTGCTCGATGAGGACAGCCAGTTTCTCGCCAAGCCCGAGCTTGAGATTTATGCCGATGACGTCATTTGCTCGCACGGCTCGACCTCGGGGGCGATCGACGAAGATGCATTGTACTACCTGCGCGCGCGCGGCGTGCCCAAGGCCATTGCGACGGACCTGCTGACGTTGGCCTTCCTGGCCGAGGCGGTGGACGAGATCGCTGACGAGGCGCTTCAGGACGAGATCAAGACCTTGCTGGAAGGCTGGTTGGAGCGCCGGCGCGGCTGATGGCGGTCACGCGCGACATCGTGGCCACATATCGCGGCCCGCGGGCCGTGATGCGGCGCCTTCTGGAGATGGGCCAGCGCGAAGATCGCGCGCTGGCGATCCTGATGGCGGGTTGCATCGTGATGTTCGTTGCGCAATGGCCGCGCCTTGCGCGTGAGGCCTACCTGACCGGGCAGGAGTTGAATCCGCTTTTGGGGGGCGCACTGCTGGCTTGGGCCTTTATCGCGCCCTTGATCCTTTATCTCATCGCTCTGACAAGCCATTGGATCGCCAAGTTGTTAGGCGGGGACGGGACGGGGTTCGGCGCGCGCATGGCGCTTTTCTGGGCGCTATTGGCGGCCAGCCCGCTGGTATTGCTGCACGGGCTTGTGGCCGGGTTTGTCGGGTCGGGGGCGGGACATACGGCGGTCGGGTTTGTATGGTTTATCGCCTTCGCGATGTTCTGGATATCCGGGCTGCGCGAGGCGGAATGGGGCACGGCATGACTGCGGCACTTGTGATCGATCTTTTCCGCCAGACCCTGACCGCGCCGCGCGCGGCGGCGGACCGCATTCTGTCGATGGACCTGCCGCGTGATTGGCTGTGGATGGCGCTGGGATTGATGGGCGTGCTGAACGGCATCGTCTATTCTCTGGTCCTGCAGATGGGCGATCCGCAAGAGACGGCGACGGCGCCAATGATGCCTGCGGCTCTGCAATCGCCCATGCTGTTTACTCTTTTCCTTTTGGGCGCACTAATCCTGACGGTGCTGACGCTGACATGGGTCGGGCGCGCGATGGGCGGCACGGGGCACATGCCCCAGATACTGGCGCTGATAGCGTGGATGCAACTGCTGCGCCTAGCGGTGCAGATTGCCTTGGTCGTGCTGATGCTGGCGCTGCCTCTGGCGGGGTTGATCCTGGTGGTCGTTGCCTCGATCTGGGGTCTTGTCATTCTCGTGGTCTTCGTCGATAGGGCGCATGAATTCGGTAACGTTTTCAAGGCGGCAGGCGTCATTGTTCTTGGATTTGTCGGGATGCTCGTTGGCATGTCGATCATACTCGGCCTGCTGGGCGCGCTGGTCATGGGAGGGGCGTGATGCTCGATATTGAAAAGCTGCGCGGTGATTTTCCGATCCTGTCGCGCGAGGTGAATGGCAAGCCGCTGGTCTATCTCGACAACGGGGCGTCGGCACAAAAGCCGCAGGTGGTGATCGACGCGATCAATACCGCCTATTCGCAGGAATATGCGAATGTCCACAGGGGCCTCCATTACCTCAGTAATCTCGCGACCGAGAAATACGAGGGAGTTCGCGGCATTATCGCGCGTTTCCTGGGTGTTTCAGATGAGCGGCAGATCGTTCTGAATTCCGGGACGACCGAGGGGATCAACATGGTCGCCTATGGCTGGGCCATGCCCCGGTTCGAGCCGGGTGACGAGATAGTGCTGAGCGTGATGGAGCATCACGCCAATATCGTGCCCTGGCACTTCCTGCGCGAACGCCAAGGCGCGGTGTTGAAGTGGGTCGATACGGATGTGAACGGCGCGTTGGACGCGAAAAAAGTGATCGATGCCATCGGGCCTCGCACCAAGCTGGTCGCGATTTCTCATCTTTCCAATGTCTTGGGCACCAAGGTTGATGTGAAAGCCATCTGCGCCGCCGCGCGGGACAAAGGCGTGGCCGTTCTGGTCGATGGCAGCCAGGCGGCGGTGCACATGCCTGTCGATGTCGATGACCTAGGGTGCGATTTCTACGCCATCACGGGGCACAAGCTTTATGGCCCGTCCGGCTCGGGCGCCATATTCGTTCGGAACGAGCGCATGGCCGAGATGCGACCCTTCCTCGGCGGCGGCGACATGATCCGCGAGGTGACGAAGGAGAACGTGATCTATAACGACCCGCCGATGAAGTTCGAGGCGGGCACGCCCGGCATTGTTCAGACCATCGGGCTGGGTGTTGCACTAAATTACATGATGGATCTCGGGATGGAGAATATCGCCGCCCATGAGAACCGTTTGCGTGACTACGCGGCCGAGCGGCTGGGTGGGCTGAACTGGCTTCAGGTGCAGGGTAATGCGCCGGACAAGGCCGCGATCTTCAGCTTTACCATGGATGGCGCGGGCCATGCGCATGACATCTCGACCATCCTCGACAAGAAGGGCGTGGCTGTGCGCGCGGGCCAGCATTGTGCGGCGCCGCTGATGGATCATATGGGGCTGGCCGCGACCTGCCGGGCGTCCTTTGGTGTCTACAACACCGAAGCCGAAGTCGATGTGTTGATCGACGCCTTGGAGCTCTGCCACGATCTCTTTGCCTGAAACTGCGCGCCTGCCGCGGGAATTACCCGTTGCGGGCGCGGGACGGCACAGGTATATCCCGGCTCAGGCACCCATAGCTCAGCTGGATAGAGCGCTGCCCTCCGAAGGCAGAGGCCTCAGGTTCGAATCCTGATGGGTGCACCACTCTACCTTCATAATGTCGCGTAACGCACTGGCAGGACGGCGTTATCCTTTCTTGGCTGCCGTGATGGCGTCCAGGATGCGCGCCCAGCTCCGGGTGCCTTTGTGAAAGCTTTCCATGTCGTATTTCTCGTTCGGCGAGTGAATCGCATCGTCATCCTTGCCAAAGCCGATCAGCATGGCTGTCATCCCGAGGATCTCTCCGAAATGCCCGGCGATGGGGATCGAGCCGCCGCAGCCGACATAAGCGGCCTCCTCGGGCCATTCATCCGACAGCGCGGCGCGGGCTGCCTCGAAGGCGGGGTCTGAAATGTCCATGATGCCCGCGCGGCTATTGCCATGGGCGGTGAATTCGGCGCTGCAATCGACGGGCAGGGCGGCACGGATGTGGGCGCGGAACGCATCCCTGATCTTGTCGGGATCCTGTCCTTCGACAAGGCGAAAGCTGATCTTGGCGCTGGCCTGGCTGGGCAGCACCGTCTTGAACCCGTCGCCGGTATAGCCGCCCCAGATGCCGTTGACCTCGGCGGTCGGGCGCGACCAGATCATTTCCAGCGGCATGCGCCCTTCTTCCCCGGCCGGCCGGCTGAGGCCGACATCGCCAAGAAAGCGCGCGTGATCGAAGCCGAGACCCTCCCATTGAGCCCGAACCTCGGGCGAGAGGTCCGGGATATCGTCGTAAAAGCCGGGCAGCGTGACGCGGCCCGTCTCGTCATGCAGCCCCGCAAGGGCAGAGGCCAGCACCCGGATCGGATTGGCCGCGATACCGCCGAAGAACCCGGAATGCAGATCCTTGTCAGGACCTGTAATCGTTACCTCTTCACTGACCATTCCGCGCAGCATTGTGACAATCGCGGGTGTTTTCGACTGGAAAAGGCCAGTGTCGCAGATCAGCGCGATATCGGCGCGCAGCTCATCGGCGTTTTCCTGCATGAAGGGGGTCAGCGAGGGCGAGCCTGATTCTTCCTCGCCTTCAAAGAAGAAGGTGATGCGGCAGGGCAGGGTGCCGTTGACCTCTTTCCACGCGCGGCACGCCTCGACGAATGTCATCAGCTGGCCCTTGTCATCGGAGGTGCCCCGACCGCGAATGACCTCGCCCTTGGGCGTCTGCTCGACCGCCGGATCGAATGGATCGCGCGTCCAGAGCGGCAGCGGATCAACCGGCTGCACGTCGTAATGACCGTAGAAGAGCAGATGCGGCGCGCCCTCGGGCGCGTCCTCACCCGCATGCCCAACGACCATGGGGTGCTTGGGCGTCATGCGCTTTTCTGCCTTGATGCCAATGCTTTGCAGATCTGCAACCAGCCAGTCGGCCGCATCCTGGCAGGCATCCGCATAGGCGGGGTCGGTGGAAATCGATGGAATGCGCAGGAAATCCAGCAGGCGGTTCGTCGCGTCCGGCATCTGGGCATCGATACGGGTGAGAACATCGTTCAGGGACATGGGCTGTGACCTCGCGTGACTGGAATTGGCGCGAGCCTATCAGGGTGCGTCGCGCTTTCCAGCAGGAAGGTGGAAAAGGTGAGTTTATTGATATGGGTCAACGTCATCTAGCGCGGCATTTTGTACCCTGTTGCAACAAAATACCGGTGGCTATATCAGTGGCATACCCCAGGCGCTGCGCTTTGGTGCAGCCTGCCACGGCCCACACGCTGCACGGCAAGACCCAGGAAAGGATCCCCCTTGGATCAGCCCATCGACTATACCGCCAAGCTGGATGAGGCCTTGGGCCGTCTGCACGAAGAAGGACGTTATCGCACGTTCATCGATATCGAGCGTCAGCGTGGCCAGTTCCCCCACGCGAAATGGACCCGCCCCGACGGTACCGAGCGCGACATCACCGTCTGGTGCGGCAACGATTATCTGGGCATGGGCCAGAACTCCGAGGTTTTGGCCGCGATGCACGAGGCGATCAACGCGACCGGCGCCGGATCCGGCGGCACGCGCAACATCTCGGGCACGACCGTTTATCACAAGCGGCTGGAGGCCGAGCTGGCCGATCTGCATGGCAAGGAAGCGGCTCTGCTCTTTACCTCGGCCTATATCGCAAATGACGCGACGCTCAGCACGCTGCCAAAGCTGTTTCCGGGGCTGATCATCTATTCAGATGCGCTGAACCACGCGTCGATGATCGAGGGGGTGCGCCGCAATGGCGGGGCCAAGCGGATTTTCCGCCATAACGACGTGGCGCATCTGCGCGAGCTGATGGCCGCCGACGATCCTGCCGCGCCCAAGCTGGTGGCGTTCGAATCCGTCTATTCGATGGACGGCGATTTCGGCCCGATCGAGGCCATCTGCGATGCGGCGGACGAGTTTGGCGCGCTGACCTATATCGATGAGGTTCACGCGGTTGGCATGTATGGCCCCCGGGGCGGTGGCGTGACCGAGCGTGACCGCCTCGCCCACAGGATCGACATTATCAATGGCACGTTAGCCAAGGCTTACGGCGTCATGGGCGGCTATATTGCGGCCTCCGCGCGGATGTGCGACGCGGTGCGTAGCTACGCGCCCGGCTTTATTTTTACCACGTCGCTGGCGCCCGCTGTCGCGGCAGGGGCGGCGGCGAGTGTCGCGTTTCTCAAACGTGATCAGTCGCTGCGCGAGCGGCATCAGACGCAAGCCAAGATTCTCAAGCTGCGTCTCAAGGGGCTGGGCTTGCCGCTGATCGATCATGGCAGCCACATCATTCCGGTGATCGTGGGCGATCCCAAACATACCAAGAAACTCAGTGACATGCTGCTGGACCAGCACGGCATTTACGTGCAGCCCATCAACTTCCCCACCGTGCCCCGCGGGACCGAGCGGTTGCGCTTTACGCCCTCGCCGGTGCATGGCCCGAAAGAGATGGATCACCTTGTTTCCGCAATGGATTCGCTCTGGAGCCAATGTGCGCTGAATCGCGCCGAGATGAGTGCGTGATTGCGTAAAAGGTGCAAAGCCTCTTGCGGTGTGCTAACTTGCCTGAAAACAAGGGGCACGGTCGAATCGGGACATTCGATCCAAGGCTTCCGAGCATTGAGGGGCAGTTTGCATGATTTTGCGCCGGTTTTCGCGAAAGACCACGGTTGAGGAGACTGAGCCGCGTGGCTTTGACTCGTTCGATTTGCGGCTGGGCGATCTCATGCGCGGCGAACGGGCCACCATGGGCAAGTCGCTGCTGGATGTCGAAAGAGAGCTGCGCATCAAGGCCAGCTACGTCGCCGCCATCGAAAACGCCAATCCCGACGCCTTCGACACTCCCGGTTTCATCCCCGGCTATGTGCGCTCCTATGCGCGCTACCTGAACATGGACCCTGACCGGGCCTTTGCCACCTTTTGCGCGGAGAGCGGGTTTTCCATAGCGCATGGTATGTCCGCCGCCGCGTCGTCGGTGCGCCGCAGCGATACGCCCGTGCCGCGGTCAATGGGCCGGGGCGATGCGCGCCTGACCGCGCCCAGCACGCCTTTCGTGCCAGCAAGCGAGAGCATCTTCTCCCGGATTGAGCCCGGCGCCATCGGATCGGTCGCGGTCCTTGTCGCGCTGATCGGCGCCATTGGCTATGGTGGATGGAGCGTTCTGAACGAGGTCCAGCGCGTTCAGGTCGCCCCTGTTGAGAACACGCCCGATGTGCTGGCCGACCTTGATCCGCTTGCCGGCGTGCAACGGCGCGCGCCTCAGACCGACAATTCCGATGGTCAGGATATCGCATCGGGGGCTGGCATCGCCGCACCCGAAAGCGATACGCTTGACCGGCTCTACCGGCCCGAGGCGCTGGATGTGCCCGTGCTGGTCGCGCGCGACGGTCCTATTTCGACGCTGGATCCGATGCAGGGCGGCACGCTGCCCGGTGTGTCGGTTGCCTCTGCCGAGCCGTCCGAGGTCGAGCCGAACGCCATCGACGCCGCTATCGCCTCGATCATCAGCCCGCAAGTTGTGGCCGATGCGCCCACCGGTGTGCAGATGGTTGCCGTGCGCCCCGCTTGGGTGCGTGTACGCGCGGCCGATGGCACTGTGATCTTCGAGGGCGTGATGAATGGCGGCGATACCTACGATGTGCCGCTGACTGAAGTGCCGCCGACTCTCCGGATAGGCGAATCGGGCGCGATTTACTTCAAGGTGGCCGGGCAGCATTATGGCCCCGCTGGCCCGCGCGGCGCTGTGACTTCCAGCATGGCCTTGGCGCCTGTCGACCTGACCGAGACGCTGGAAGTCGCTGACATCGCGGAGGATTCCGATCTGGAGCGCTACGTCGCCGAACTGAGCGAAGAGTTGAGCCTGCCGCCCGCACCGCTAGCGGGGGAGTAGCGCCCCCTGCCAGCTTGGCGATTGAAGCCGCGCCTCGTTCGTCCTATCTGACATCATGGATACAGACCGGCGATCATCTTCGCCGGAGGAAGGACTGCCGCCCATGTCGCTGAACCCCATTCGCCCCTGGCGCAACATCGAACGCCGCCAGAGCCGCCAGATCCATGTGGGCAATGTGCCCGTGGGGGGCGGCGCGCCGATTTCGGTCCAGACAATGACCAACACCGCGACCACGGATGTGGCCGGAACCGTGGCGCAGATTCAGGCCGCGGCGGAAGCAGGTGCGGATATCGTGCGCGTGTCGGTCCCGGACGAGGCATCGTCCAAGGCGCTGCGAGAGATCGTTCGCGAAAGCCCGGTGCCCATCGTCGCCGACATCCATTTTCACTACAAGCGCGGCATCGAGGCCGCTGAGGCAGGCGTGGCCTGTCTGCGGATCAATCCCGGCAATATCGGCAGCCCCGAGCGGGTGCGCGATGTCATTCAGGCGGCGCGCGATCACGGCTGCTCGATCCGTATCGGCGTCAATGCCGGCTCGCTCGAGCGGCATCTGTTGGAGAAATACGGCGAGCCGTGCCCCGACGCGATGGTCGAGAGCGGGCTGGAGCATATCCGCATCCTTGAGGACAATGATTTCCACGAGTTCAAGATCAGCGTGAAAGCGTCGGACGTATTCATGGCTGCCGCCGCCTATCAGCAGTTGGCCGAGGCGACGGATGCGCCCATTCACCTTGGCATCACCGAGGCGGGCGGGCTTATCAGCGGCACGGTCAAATCGGCCATCGGCATGGGCAATCTTCTATGGGCCGGGATCGGTGACACGATCCGCGTGAGCCTCTCGGCCGATCCGGTCGAAGAGGTCAAGATGGGATTCGAGATCCTGAAATCACTGGGCCTGCGGCATCGCGGCGTCAACATTATCAGCTGCCCCAGCTGTGCGCGTCAGGGCTTTGACGTCATCAAGACGGTCGAGGCGCTGGAGCAGCGGCTGGAGCATATCAAGACGCCCATGAGCCTGTCGATCATCGGCTGCGTGGTGAACGGGCCGGGCGAGGCGCTGATGACGGATGTCGGCTTTACCGGCGGCGGGGCCGGGTCCGGTATGGTCTATCTGGCGGGTAAGCAGAGCCACAAACTGAGCAACGAGCAGATGATCGACCATATCGTCGAGCAGGTCGAGAAGCGCGCCGCCGAGATCGAGGCGGGCGCGGCCAAAGAGGTTGCCGCCGCCGAATAGGCCGCGCCGCCCGCAACAAGTGCGGGCAGCGCAGATATCTTAGCCGCGAATGTCTTCGACGATTTCCTGCATGCCTTGCAGCGGGACATAGCCGCGCACGATCTGGTCCTGCATGATGAAGGATGGCGTGCCAGAGATCTGCAGCGCTTGGCCAAGCGCGCGGTTCTCATCGATCACCTGGCTTACCGCATCGTCGTCCATGTGGGCGACGATAGTTTCGGCATCGAGGTCCAGCGCCTCGGCCAACTCGGTCAGCGCCGGGACTACCATATCGCCCTTATAGGTCATCATCGCATCGTGCAGCGCCTTGTAGGCCTCGTCGCCCAGCTGCTGCTTGGCCGCGATGGCAAAGCGGGCGGCGATGGTCGATTGCTCGCCCAGAATGGGAAATTCCTTGACGATGAAGCGGATATTGCCATCGCCCGAGATCAGCTCCTCGACTTCCGGAAAGGCGCGGCGGCAATAGCCGCAGCGATAATCGGTGAACTCGACGATAGTGACGTCGCCGTCTGGATTGCCGCCAACGAATGAATTTGGATCGTTGAAGAGGGCGCTTGAATATTCCTCGATCAGATCGGCATCATTGGCGCTTTGCAGCTCCTGCTGGCGCTGCTCCATCACGGCGGCCGCCTCGAAGATCACCTCGGGGTTCTGCATGAGGTAAGCGCGCACGCGCTCGCCAAAGGCGGCATCGTCCAGTTGCGCGCTGGCCGGTGCCGCTGCGGGCGCGACTTGGCTGACCTCTTCGGTGGCGGGTGCGGGCTCGGGGGTGTCGTCCGGCACGATCAGCGCGGTCAGCGCGGCCCCGGCGACGATCACGCCGACCCCGGTCAGAATGGCGGTGCGGTTCATCGGCATGTTCTCCGTTTGATGACTATGTGAGCGGCGCGATCAGCGCCGGGCGATCTTGGCGGCAGAAAGCACATCCTGCGCGCGTTGCCAACCACCCGAACCATTGGGCAGCAGACCCGAGGCGCGTTTGGCGTGGATTTCGGCATCGTCCAGCCGACCGGTCATGGCATAGCGCTCGGCGGTTACCAGCGATGCCATGCCATTCTGCCCCGATTTGGCATAGGCGACGGCCAGATCGCGCATGACGCGTGCATCACGCCCGTCCCGCGATCGGGCCTTCTCCAGCACTTGCAGCGCCTTGGCATATTGCCCCTGCGCCACAAGCGCCCGCCCGTAAGAGCCAAGTATCAGAGGATGTTCAGGTGCAAGGTTCACGGCGGTCGCATAGGCATTGGTGGCGGCGCCGAACTGCCGGCTTTCCATCAGGATCTGGCCGCGCAATTCGTGATAGAACGGATCATTCGGGCGCGCGGCGATGGCGCGATCCATCGCGGCGATGGATTTTTGCAGGTTCGACTGGCGGTGCCAGGCCACGGCGGTCCGCATCTGCCCGACATCCGCAAAGCCCGACTCTCCGGCGCGGTTGATCGTCCATTTCGGACTGCGCTGAAAGGCCGAGAGTTTGCCCTTCGCCCGCGCGAACCAATAAAGATCGGTGTTGGACGGCGGCGCCTTGCCCTCATAGGCGGCGGTCAGACGCTGCAGCACGCGCACCCGGTCAGCAGACATGGGATGCGTGCGCGCGTAAGGATCCTGCCGAGCGGCAGAGAGAGCCTCTTGCCCGCGAAAGATATCCATGACCTTGACCGCCCCCGACGGGTCGCGACCTGCGCGCACCATGTAGCGCACGCTGGCGCTGTCGGCGCTGCTTTCTTCGGCGCGGGTGTGGCTGAAGAAAAGCCGTGCAGCGGTGCCTTGGGCACCCGCCGCGATGCCCGCTGCTGCCGCCGCGTTGCCCGAGACAGCGCCCGCCGCAGCGGCCAGCGCCATGCCAAGACCTGCCGCCGTGCGCGCGTTGCGCATGTTCTGCGGGCGGCGTACGAGATGGCCGTTGGCGATATGCGCGGCCTCATGCGCGATCACCGATTGCAGCATCTGCGGCGTCTCCATCTTCAGGATCAGGCCCGAATGGACAAAGATCGTATCGCGGTCCACGACGAAGGCGTTCAGCGTGCGGTCGTCGATCACCAGGACATCGGTGCGGCCCGGATTGAGGCCGGCGGCCTGCAGGATGGGTGCGGCCAATTGTTCGAGTGCATATTCGATACCCGGATCGCGCAGCAGGGTGACGGCGCGCGCAGGCTGGGCCATGGTGGCGATGATCATGGCCAGCGCAAGCGTGATGCAGGCCGGGAAAGTGCGAAGCTGGCGCATTGACGGACCTTGGTGTTATCGGTGAAAAGAACGCAAGATGTGGGGGCAGTCTAGGGACAAAGCCGGTCACGCTTCAAGCCCTGCAGGGGCCGCTCCGCCGATCGTGATGGGCTGGGCGCGGCCCGGCATGGATGCTAGACTGACCGAAACAGCGCCATGAGGCAGGCGCATGACATGGACCTTGCGAGCATGAAGACCTGGATCCTTGCGCTGGCCATCGCCCTGACGGGCGCGGGGCTGAGCGCGCAGCAGAGCGATTTTGGCGCATTGTCGCGGCTGGACCCCGCGGCCAGCGCGATCACGGGCGCGCGCGGCGAGATCCGCGTCGATCTGGCCCTCAGCCAGGGTGTGCCGTTCCGCATCTTTAGCCTGGACGCGCCGCCGCGCATCGTCGTCGATTTCCGCGAGGTGGACTGGGCCGGAACGCTGGGGCCCGAACTGGTGCAGACGGATCTGGTCACCTCCGCGCGTGTCGGCGGATTTCGCCCCGGCTGGTCGCGCATGGTGCTGGAGCTGGCCGGGCCCTTCGCGCTGGCCCAGGCATCGCTGACCGGCGACGTCAATGGCGCCGGTACCAATCTGAACCTTCTGCTGGAGCGCACAACCCCCGAGGCCTTCGCCGCAGGAGCGGGCGTGCCGAACCAGCCGGGCTGGGATCTGCCCGAGCCGGCTGATCTGGGCGTGGCCGCAGCGCCGCAGGACGATGGCGCGCTGGTCATCGTGCTGGATCCCGGCCATGGCGGCATAGATCCGGGCGCCGCCGAGGGCGAGACAATGGAAAAGGATGTCATGCTGGCCTTCGCGCGCGAGCTCAAGGAAGCCTTGCTGCGTCGTGGTGATATCCGTGTGGTGATGACACGCGAGGATGACAGCTTTGTCTCGCTTGAGCGGCGCGTGGCGATCGCCCATGCGGCGAATGCGGATCTGTTCCTGTCGCTGCATGCGGATTCCCTGGGCGAGGGTGGCGCGCGCGGCGCGACCATCTACAAGCTGGGCGCGGATGCCAGCGATGCCGCAAGCGCCGCGCTGGCCGAGCGGCATGACCGCGCCGACATGCTGGCCGGGCTGGACCTGAGCGGCACTGATGACGTGGTGGCCGATGTGCTGATGGATCTTGCCCGGATGGAGACGCAGCCGCGCGTTGATCTTCTGGCGCGCGCGCTGCTGATCGGGCTGGAGGAAGAGGCGCTGTCGGTCAATTCCAAGCCTATCCGCACGGCCAGTTTCTCGGTGCTGAAATCGCCCGACATTCCGTCGATCCTGTTGGAAGTCGGATTTCTGTCCAACGGGCGCGATCTGAACAACCTGATCGACCCCGAATGGCGCCAGCGCATGGCGCAGGCTGTCGCGGACGGGGTTGGCGCGTGGATGATTGCGGATGCCGCCAATGCCGATCTGGTCCGGCAGTGACGCCATATGCGCGGATACCGGCGCAGCGATGGCGCGCTTGTGTTTTGACGTGGGGCGCAGCGGCGCATATATGGTCAGGACTTCCGTCTGAGAAAGGCCGCGCGTGCTTCGACATATCCTGATATTCTTCGGCTCGATCTTCAGTCTCATCACGATGGGCATCATGATGATCGCGCTTAGCATAGGCGCGATCTTCTACATCTATGGCCGGGATCTGCCGTCGCATCAGAGCCTTGCGAATTATACGCCGCCCACGATCAGCCGCATCTTCTCGGGTGAGGGGCGCATCATCGACGAATTCAGCCGCGAGCGGCGCCTCTACACCCCGGCCGAGGAAATTCCGACGCTGGTGAAAGAGGCCTTCATCTCGGCGGAGGACAAGAATTTCTACAGCCATGGCGGCTATGATGCGCGCGGCATCGCCGCCGCCGTGATCGAGGCGGTCCAGACGCGCGGGCGCCGGGTGCGCGGCGCGTCCACCATTCCGCAGCAGGTGGTCAAGAACTTCCTTCTGTCGGGCGACCGCAAGATCGAGCGCAAGATCAAGGAGATCATCCTCGCCACCCGCATCGAGGAGGCGCTGACCAAGGAAAAGATCCTCGAGCTGTATCTCAACGAGATTTTCCTCGGCCAGAACAGCTATGGCGTGGCCGCTGCCGCGCAAACCTACTTCAACAAGACGCTGGGCGAGCTGGCCCCGCATGAGGTGGCGGTTCTGGCCTCGATGCCCGCCGAGCCCAGCAATTTCCATCCGGTTCGCAACAGGGACAGGCTGCTGGCGCGCCGCGACTACGTGCTGCGCGAGATGCAGCAGAACGGCTATATTTCCAAGGCTGTCTACGAGGAGGAGGTCGCGCAACCGCTGCGCAGCGTGCAGAACGGCGATTTCGAGCCGTTCTCGGCCGATCTGCCGCCGCGCGACTACTTCACCGACGAGATCCGCCGCCAGCTGAGCCGCGATTTCGGCGAGGGCGAATTCTTCTCTGGCGGCTATACGGTGCGCGCCACGATCGACCCTGAAATGCAAGTCGAGGCGGCGCTGGCGCTGCAGAACAAGCTGGAGGAATACGACCGCAATCTGGGCCGCTGGCGCGGCACCGGCAAATCCATACCCGATGAGGCGCTGGAGAGCGAGGAGGCCTGGCGCGAGGCGCTGGCCGAGGTCGATGTTGCCCGCGATGTCCAACTGGACAGCCAGTGGTATCCCGCCGTCATTTTGGGGATCGAGGATCAGCAGATGCGCATCGGCATCGAGGGCGTAGAAGAGAGCGAGGCCGAGCCGCAGATCATCCCGCGTGACGATATCGGCTGGCTGCCGAAGAACTTCCAGGAGACGTTCGAGGTGGGGCAGGTGGTGCATGTGCGGCGCATGACCGAGGATGGCGCGTTCGTCCGCTGGACGCTGCGCCAGGTGCCGCAAGTGCAGGGCGGCTTCATGGCGATGGACGTCAATACGGGCCGCGTGATTGCGATGCAGGGCGGGTTCAGCTACCAGAACTCGGTTTTCAACCGCGCGACACAAGCCAAGCGTCAGCCCGGCTCCAGCTTCAAGCCTTTTGTCTACGCGGCCGCGCTCGATAGCGGCTATTCTCCTGCGACAATCGTGGTCGACGCCCCGATCGAGGTGAACACTCCGCAGGGCCTCTGGCGGCCGCGCAACTCGTCGAACAAGTATTACGGGCCGACGCCCCTCCGGACGGGCATCGAGCAGTCGCGAAACCTGATGACCGTGCGCCTCGCGCAGGAGGTCGGAATGGATACCGTGGCCAGCTATGCCGAACGGTTCGGCGTCTATGATGACATGGGTCCATTCCTTGCCAACGCGCTGGGGTCCGAGGAATCAACCGTCTACAAGATGGTCGCGGCCTATGCGATGTTCGCCAATGGCGGCGAGCGTGTAGAGCCAACCCTCGTGGACCGGGTGCAGGACCGCTATGGGCGCACCGTCTATCGCCATGATCCGCGCGTCTGCGCCGATTGCGACGACCCCTCCATCGCGCCGGGCCGCAGCCCGCGCATCGTGTCGAACCGCGAGCGGGTAATCGACGCTGTCACGGCCTATCAGTTGACCTCGATGATGCAGGGCGTGGTGCAGCGCGGCACGGCTGCGGGCAATGTCGATCTGTCGGTGCCTGTGGCGGGCAAGACGGGCACAACCAATGACGCGCGCGACGTGTGGTTCATCGGCTTTACCAGCAATATCGTGGCGGGCTGCTATATCGGGTATGATCAGCCGCGCAGCCTGGGCCGCGGTGCCTATGGCGCGGGGATGTGCGGGCCGGTCTTTACCCAGTTCATGCGCAAGGCGACGGCGAAATATGGCGGCGGCGAGTTTGAAGTGCCGCCGGGCGGCTATTTCATCAAGATCGACCGCTTTACCGGCGCGCGCCTGCCTGACAACGCCTCGGGTCCGAATGTGGTGGCCGAGTATTTCCGCGAGGGCGAAGACCCGATGTTTGGTCTCGCCTTCGATGGCGGCTTTGCGATGGGCACCGACCTGGACATTTTTCGGGAGGGTGAGAGCGAGACCGTCCGCGATGTGACCACCTCGAGCGGCCAGACCGGACAAGTGGGCGAGAAGGCGACTTTCGGCTCAATGAGTTCGGGCGGCCTCTATTAAGCAGCCCTCGAACAGGCGGCGGGCAAGCCGCCATGGCTTGCCCGTTCCGGCCCGCTGCGATATCAGGCAGACGACCAGTCAGGAAGGCTTTGATGCGCGCAGAAATTCAGAATGTCACCCAGGAGATCGAGACGTCGCTCGACCTGTTGCGTCAGCGTCTTGGGTGGGAGACCGCCCAGCACCGGCTGGAGGAGTTCAACGCGCGCGTCGAGGATCCGAACCTCTGGGATGATCCCGCCAAGGCGCAAAAGCTGATGCGAGACCGGCAGGCGCTGGTCGACGCCCTTGAGACGCACGACAGCATTCAAAGCGAGCTGTCGGACAATGTCGAGCTGATCGAGATGGGAGAAGCCGAGGGCGACACCGATGTCGTCACCGAAGCCGAGACCGCCCTGAAGGCGCTGCAAAAGCGCGCCGCCGCCAAGGAGCTGGAAGCGCTGCTGAACGGCGAGGCGGATGCCAACGACACTTTCCTCGAAATCAATGCCGGCGCGGGCGGCACCGAGAGCTGCGACTGGGCCAACATGCTGGCGCGCATGTATGTCCGCTGGGCCGAAAAGCGTGGCTATACGGTGGAATTGCAGTCCGAGCAATCGGGCGACGAGGCGGGTATCAAATCGGCGGCTTACAAGATCAGCGGGCATAATGCCTATGGCTGGCTGAAATCCGAGAGCGGTGTGCACCGGCTTGTGCGGATCAGCCCCTTCGATTCGGCGGCCAAGCGGCACACCTCCTTCTGCTCGGTCTGGGTCTATCCGGTGGTCGATGACGATATCGAGATCGAGGTGAACCCCGCCGACATCCGCATCGATACCTATCGCAGCTCGGGCGCGGGCGGCCAGCACGTCAACACGACCGACTCGGCGGTGCGCATCACGCACCATCCGACGGGCATCGTCGTGACAAGTTCCGAGAAGTCCCAGCACCAGAACCGCGACATCGCCATGAAAGCGCTGAAATCACGCCTTTACCAGCTGGAACTGGACCGCCGGAATGCCGCCATCAACGAAGCGCATGACGCCAAGGGCGATGCGGGCTGGGGCAACCAGATCCGCTCTTACGTGCTGCAGCCCTACCAGATGGTCAAGGATCTGCGCACGCAGGTCGAAACCTCGGATACCAAGGGTGTGCTGGACGGCGATCTGGACCAATTCATGGCTGCGACGCTGGCGATGAATGTAAGTGGAAAGAGCCGGTCCGAGGCGCAAGGCGACTGACAACTGCGGTTGGGCTCGGCTGACGGAATTTCAGTATTTTCGCCAAGATGAAGCGCGCAGGGCGCGCTACTTGAGTGGGTCGTGGCCCCAGTTCATCAGCGAATAGCGCCAGTCCGAATGTGCGACATCCTCATCGGGGCCGCCCTGCGCGGTGTGTCGTTTGATATATCCGGTCACCTTGGCCATATGATCCCACTGATCGTCGGTCAGGTCGTCCTTGTTGGTGCGCTTGATCTTGACGATACGGCGACCCGAGGCGTGACCGGTAGACTCGCCTTTATCGCTGTCACCGACGGACGTGGATTCCTCGGTCTTGAGAAACTCCTCCAGTTCTTGCGGCGCCATATTTACCAGATCTCGCCATTCGCTCCAGATCTGCTCGCGGGATTTCGATGAGGACATGTCTGCGCTCCTTTACCGGTTCTGAGAGGGCAACGGAGCGAGCCTTGCTGGGGTTGCATCCATGGATGCGGATTTCGTGCGCCTGTTATTCCTCGCGTCCGTGACGGGCCAGCCTGTGATGCAGGTGCCGTGCTTGCGGTGCCCCGGTTTCGAGCGCGAAGACATAAGCATGAGTCAAAAAGAAGCAGGAGGCGTCGAGATCGTTCGCGCAATCCGCCGCCTCGGTATAGAGCGCGATGAGCGCTGCGTGATCCGGCCCCTCATGCGCGGCCAGCATGCGGGTGTGCAGATCGCCGCTCATTCCGCCGCCTTGGCGAGGCCGCGATGCGCCTCGACCTTGCCCGCAACCCATGCGTGGAAGCAGTGGGTGGGGCTGTCCATCACCGGCGAGAAACGCCCGCCATCGAAGCTCATGACATGACGCCCCTTCTGCATGCCCTCGACGACGAAGATATCCTCTTCGAAGACCGATTTCCAAAGCTGGGCGTTGCGGGCCTTCAGCCCCTCGTCCTGATCCGGTTCGGAATAATAGAGATGCACATGCTCGGCCGTCCGCTCGAGGCCACGCGGCTCGAGAATGATGGTGAAGGCGTGGTCGCGGTGCACGCCTAGAAGAACATTGGGATAGACCGCGATGTACTCGGCCTGTTCATTCCACTTGGCGCCGACCTCGGCGAAATCTGGAAAGGTGTCGCCATTCTCATTGGTCAGTTGGCGGTAGACCATTGTGCCCTGGCCCGAGAAGGCGGCGGGCTCTTCGATGTGGTAAT
The DNA here is from genome assembly GCF_043355895.2 of Roseovarius maritimus. Classification (NCBI taxonomy): domain Bacteria; kingdom Pseudomonadati; phylum Pseudomonadota; class Alphaproteobacteria; order Rhodobacterales; family Roseobacteraceae; genus Roseovarius; species Roseovarius maritimus. Next base: position 9,206 of record NZ_JBHFPF020000002.1, on the reverse strand, counting down.
GGTCCTCAAGGCGCGAGTAGCTGTTGAGGCCGGGATGGACCCAAGGCAGATGGTAGCTCTCGCAGTAATTCTCGACTGCGAGTTTCCAGTTGGTCTGGACCTCCAGCGTAAAGCGGCTTTCATGCCCGCCATGGTGCAGCGGCAGGTCGAACTCGCGCCAGCGCTCGATGATATGCGACATCGCCTCTTCGAAGGCGGGCGCATCGCCCGAGACGTTGATCCAGACGACATCCCGCCAGATGTGACTGCGCACCTCGATCAGGCCCAGCTCGCTGCGCTTTATCGCGGCATGGGTATTGTGGCCGGGCCCGCCCACATGGGGCGTCGAGACCAGAGCGCCCTTGGTGGAGTAGCACCAGGAATGATAGGGGCAGCGAATGGCGCCCTCGATCTTGCGCGGCTCCTCGACCAGGATCATGCCGCGGTGGCGGCAGATGTTCTGAAAGACGCGGACGTTGCCCTCCTTGTCGCGCAGCAAAAGAAGCGGCATGCCGAGGAAGGTAAGCGGCACCGCATCACCCGGCTCGGGCACGTCAGCGCCGACGGCAAGGCCCGCCCATTGCGAATAGAGCAGCGCCTGCTTTTCCTCGTCGAAAACAGCGGGGTCGATGTAATGGGCATTGGGAAGGCCGTGGGCGATATCCACGGGCGCGCGAACAGAAGATAGATCGGTGATGGTCACGGCGGGCCTCCGGGCAAGACTGAACTCATCCTTATTATGCCGAAGAACCGCGCGCAAAACCGACGATCCGCGACGCGGTTTTCCTCAAGGCGACATGGCGGAGGCGACGGGACGCCCTAGCGAAAGGGCTGATCAAGGCGCAAAAGACGCGCGTGGAAGGGGGGCAGGTCTTCTATCCCGACAAGGGCCTTGCCGCGTGCAGCGGCCATGACCGCGGCGGTATCGTTGCCCAGATGCTCATAGACCATGCGGGCTGCACGGATGCCCGAGATCTTTTCGCGCACGGTGCGGGTGACGTAACCTTCCCAGAGGTTGGACTGAAAGGAGGTCTCGGGCGCGAGGAAGTTGAAGGAGCAGGCCATCGAATTGCGGTGCGTGACGAGGATCATGATGCCCTCCTCCTGCCGCATGACGACACCGCGAAATTCACGGTCGCGGCGCGCCGTCGATAAGCCCTGGCGGCGTAGCGCATCCAAGGGCTCGCTGCCGCGCAGAAAGGTATAGCCGTCCTTGCGGTGGATATAGACCAAGCCCCGCACGAACAGCGTCTCGTCGACAAAGCTGCGCCGGACAAATCGGTAGATGCCGCTGGGAAAGAGTTCTTCGGGGACCGATACAGGCTCGGCGCCAAAGAAGCCCGCGACGGCCGGATGACCGATCAGATCGAAGGATGCGGTTTTCAGGTTTTCCGCAGGCTCGAGCAGGATGCGCGCGTCGGTGCCGAAAAACTGACAGATTCGGTGCAGCACATCCGGACGAGGAAAGCTTTCACCGGTGAGATAGCGGTTGAACTGGGTGCGGTTGATGCCCAAATCGCGACAAAGCCCGGCGATCGATGGGTAGTCTGCGCTGAGCTTGCGCAGGTTCTGACCGAAAACCGCGCGCAGTTGCGCAGGATTTGTGTCGCCGGTCGGTTGGGAATTTCGGGGCGCGGCCATGCTCTGAGATATGTCGTCAGCGTGGGTCGGGTGGTGTTGGTGGCTGTCGCGGAAGTGTCATCGAGCTATGACCTTTCTGAGCTGTTGTGAGCCTGCTGACGCCAGTTCAGCACGCCCGATCGGCTATGTCACGCCTACTGACGCTATTTGGCGTCACTTTTTGACTGATGTGACACAAATGGATCAGTGCCGAGCGCGATTCAAACATAGCCCAAACCGCCGGAACGCGACATTTTGGTAAACGGGACTATCGGAGCAGAGTGAGCGATAACGCCGCCTGCTTGGACACACAAGACCCGGGGTCGCCGAGAGACCCAGGAGCAAGGCAATTGGGGGAATTACCATGTACGGAGTCGTTCTTTGGACTGATCAGCGCCAGAATCGCGCAGTCATCTGGTGCGAGGATCATGGTGATCTGGCATTCTATCGTGGCGCCGCTGGCGGGGACGCTGCGATGACCGCCGGCGATCTGGTGGAATTCGACGTGCAGGATACCGGCGATATGCGCCTCGCCGACGCCCCCCGATTGATCACGCAGCGTAGCCATCCCACGCTGACGACCGAGTTGAAGAAAGTCGGCGCACGGCTGGGAGTTCTCCAGTCTGGCGCTCCACGGGCGGCAAACAGCGATTATGCCACCAACGTCATACCGCTGCGCGAGGCGCGGCACGCCGCTTACGCCTGAGGGCGATGCGCATCTGGGTGGGGGCACCCTGGTCAATGCGCGGGGTAAAGAGAAAGGCGGGCAGGAAAGCCCGCCTTTTTTCGTGTCTGGCGCTGTTTCGGTGTCTTGCGCTCAGGCGCCGCGGGGCAGGGCAGCGATACCCGTGCGCGCAATGTCCGAAAGGCCCAGGGGACGCATCAAATTGGCAAAGGCGTCGATCTTTTCCGATGTGCCGGTGATCTCGAAGGTGAAGCTGTCGAGCGTGCTGTCCACGACGTTGGTGCGGAAGATATCCGCAAGGCGCAGCGCCTCGACCCGCTTGTCGCCTGTGCAAACCACCTTCATCAGCGCCAGTTCCCGTTCGACCGCGCGGCCCTCGACGGTCAGATCCTGCACCTTGTGGACCGGGACGATACGGCCCAGTTGCGCCTTGATCTGCTCGATCACCTGCGGCGTGCCGGTGGTGACGATAGTAATGCGCGAAGTATGCCCCTCGTGGTCGATCTCGGCGACGGTGAGGCTGTCGATATTGTAGCCGCGCCCCGAAAAGAGGCCGATCACGCGCGCCAGAACACCCGCCTCGTTATCGACGATGACGGCGAGGGTGTGCTGCTCTTCCACGTCCGAGAAATTGGGGCGCAGGTTGTAGGCCGAATGCTTGTTCGAGCCCTTCTTGATGTTCAGTGCGGACATTGCCTGTCTCCTTGTGCAGGGTAGCGCAGACTGCGCTGAATCCTGCCAAAATACATTTGAACGAGTGGCTTGTGAGCCACTCTTAAACCATCACCGCACCCTTGGACCCGATGGCGTCCTTGGTCGATGCCTCGCCCAGCAGCATCTTGTTATGCGGCTCGCCCGACGGGATCATAGGGAAGCAGTTCTCATGCTTTTCCACGAGGCAATCGAAGATCACCGGGCCGTCATACTTGATCATCTCGTTGATCGCGTCATCCAGATCGGCAGGATCGTCGCAGCGGATGCCCTTGGCGCCAAACGCCTCGGCCAGCTTGACGAAATCGGGCAGGGCTTCGGACCAGCTATGCGAATAACGCTCGCCATGCAGCAGCTCCTGCCACTGACGGACCATGCCGAGGCGCTCGTTGTTGAGGATGAACTGCTTGACCGGCAGGCGGAACTGGATCGCGGTGCCCATCTCTTGCATGTTCATCAGCCAGCTGGCCTCGCCCGCGACGTTGATGACGAGCGAGTCGCGATGCGCCATCTGCACGCCGATCGAGGCCGGGAAGCCGTAGCCCATCGTGCCAAGGCCGCCCGAGGTCATCCAGCGGTTCGGATCCTCGAAGCCCAAGTATTGCGCGGCCCACATCTGATGCTGGCCCACCTCGGTGGTGATGTAGCGATCATGGCCCTTGGTCAGCGCCTCAAGACGCGCCATAGCGTGCTGGGGCTTGATCGTTTTACCGGACTGCTTGAAGCTGAGGCACTCGACTTTGCGCCACTCAGCGATGCGCGCATTCCACTTGGCGATCGCTTCGGCATTCACCTTGCGACCGCGCGATTTCCAGACCTTGAGCAAATCCTCGAGCACATGGGCGATGTCACCGACGATGGGAATGTCGGTCTTGATCACCTTGTTGATCGAGGACGGATCAATGTCGATATGCGCCTTTTTCGAGCCGGGCGAGAAGGCGTCGAGGCGCCCGGTGATCCGATCATCGAAACGCGCGCCGATATTGATCATCAGATCGCAATCATGCATCGCCATGTTCGCCTCGTAGAGGCCATGCATGCCCAGCATACCCAGCCACGCCTTGCCCGAGGCGGGATAGGCCCCAAGGCCCATCAACGTAGAGGTGATCGGGATGCCGGTCGCCTCGACCAGTTCGCGCAGCAGCTGGCTGGCGGCCGGGCCGGAATTGATCACGCCGCCACCGGTGTAGAAGACGGGACGCTTGGCGGTCTCCATCGCGGCCACCAGCTCGGTTATGGCATCCAGATCGCCCTTGACCTGAGGTTGATAGTGGCTGACGCGCACCTTTTGCGGGCCGACATAGTCTGCGCTGGCGAATTGCACGTCCTTTGGGATGTCGATCAGCACCGGGCCGGGACGGCCCGCAGTGGCGACGTGAAACGCCTCGTGGATCGTGGCCGAGAGGTTGGCCGTGTCCTTGACCAGCCAGTTATGCTTGGTGCAGGGGCGTGTGATGCCGACGGTATCGGCTTCCTGAAAGGCGTCCGATCCGATCATGAACGTCGGCACCTGGCCTGTCAGCACGACGATGGGAATGCTGTCCAGAAGCGCATCGGTGAGGCCGGTCACGGCATTGGTCGCGCCGGGCCCCGAGGTCACCAGAACCACGCCGGGCTTACCCGTCGAGCGCGCATAGCCTTCGGCGGCATGCACCGCGCCCTGCTCGTGGCGCACGAGTATGTGCTGGATGCCGTTCTGCTGGAACACCTCGTCATAGATCGGCAGCACGGCGCCGCCGGGATAGCCGAAGACGACGTCCACGCCCTGGTCCTTGAGGGCCTGAACCACCATTTTTGCTCCGGTCATCTGACGTGTCATCGCTTTGCTCCGTTCATGACATCATTGCGCGATCGCGCATAAAAAAGCCCCCTAAGTGGCGGGGGCGCATGGGATCCTGTCTGGGTGTCCGGTTACCGGCCCATGCGCATTTTCCGTGTGACTACTACTACTAGAGGCTCCAACGGGCCACTCCCTTTGAGGTGCGAGACGGACATTATGACCGGTGGGGAGGGGCGTCAAGCGCATCGGGTGGATAAAATGTCGCGGCAAGTCGTTTTTCTTTCCACTTGTTGCGCAAATGGCCGGAGATTCGATGATTAGCCTCCCCAGAGCGCCTTTGATGGCTGTCATCTTGCCAGGATGACGCAGAGATCCGTATCACTTCCGACGCGCGTGCATGATGAAACCGAGGAAGTTGAGCAGCACCTGCGCGGCAAGGACGGATGTAACATCGCCGGAATCATATGCAGGAGCGACCTCGACAAGGTCGATGCCGACCACCTCATGGCGCTGCGCAACCTGTTGAAGCAGTTCCAGCACCTCGTAATAGAGAAAGCCGCCGTGACTGGGCGTGCCTGTGCCCGGTGCGATGGAGGGACAGAAGCCGTCGATGTCTAGCGTGACATAGACGCGCGCGCCTTCAGGGATGCGCGCGGCCAGCGCCTCGGGGGCGAGGTTGCGACACTGTCGAACCGACAGGATGTCTGACCCCATCGCGCGGGCGGCATCATAGCCTTCCTTGGCGGTCGAGCTGACATTACGGATGCCGAGCTGAGTCAGGCCGGTGACATAGGGTTTCTCGGAGGCGCGGCGCATGGGGTTGCCGTGTCCATTGCGCACGCCATGCCGCTCGTCCACGAAATCGAGATGCGCGTCGATCTGCAGTATGTGGATGTCGCCATGCCCCTCGAAGGCGTCGATGCAGGGGATATTGACCGAATGATCGCCGCCAATGGTGACGGGCAGGGCGCCTGCATCGAGGATGGCACGCACGCCCTTGGTGATGTTCGCATGGCTTTGGGCGGTGTCAGTATGCACGATGTCGGCGTCGCCGATATCCACGATGCGCACATCCTGACCCAGATAGGTCACATCATCCTCGTGATCATAGGCCCCGCCATGGCCAAAGCTGAACAGGGTTGACGCCTCGCGCACGCTACGCGGTCCGAAACGTGCGCCGGGGCGAAACTGCGTGCCGCCATCGAAGGGGGCACCAATTATAGCGATATCGGCGTCGATGGCGGACCAGTCCGCCACGTAGGGCCGCTTTCCGAAGGTCGAAATCCCGACGAAGGGCAGATCGAGCCGCCCGCTTTCGTAGCCATGTCCGCTCATCAGTTTCTCCGTTGATGTTCCGCTGGGCCAGATAGACAGGCTGCGGGCGCCCCGGCAAGCCACGTTTTTCCATGGCCGCGCCTTTTGCCTTTCGCATGGGCGGCATCCGTGAAATAGGGAGTTGCCAAACGATCTGTTCATGGAGAAACGTGATGAAGATTCGTGAGGCTCTGACCTTCGATGATGTCCTGCTGCTTCCTGCTGCGTCCAACGTGCTGCCCAGCACCGCCGATACGCGCACCCGCGTGACCCGCTCGATCGCGCTCAACATTCCGCTGCTCAGCTCGGCCATGGATACGGTGACCGAGTCGCGCATGGCGATCTGCATGGCGCAATATGGCGGGATGGGCGTGATCCACCGCAATTTCAACGTCGAGGATCAGGCCAGCGAAGTGCGCCGGGTCAAACGCTTTGTCAGCGGCATCGTCTACAATCCCATAACGCTCAAGGCCGATCAGACCCTGGCCGATGCCAAGGCGCTGCAGGACCAATACCGCGTCAGCGGTTTCCCGGTGGTGGATGATGGGGGCCGTGTCGTCGGCATCGTCACCAACCGCGACATGCGCTTTGCCGAGGATGAACGCACGCCGGTGCGCGTGATGATGAGCTCGGACAACCTGGCCATTCTGCAGGAGCCCGCCGATCTGGAAGAGGCCAAGCTGCTGATGAAGGAGCGCCGGATCGAAAAGCTGCTGGTGACGGATAGCGCGGGCAAGCTGACCGGCCTTCTGACGCTCAAGGACAGCGAGCAGGCTGTGCTGAACCCGTCGGCCTGCAAGGACCATCTGGGCCGACTGCGCGTTGCCGCTGCGTCGACGGTGGGCGATGCGGGCTTTGAGCGGAGCCAGGCGCTGATCGATGCGGGCGCCGACATGATCGTGATTGACACCGCCCATGGTCATTCGGCTGGCGTTGCCGAGGCAGTGCGCCGCGTCAAGGCCATATCCGGCGACGTGCAGGTCGTGGCGGGCAATGTCGCCACAGGCGACGCCGTCCGCGCGCTGATCGACGCGGGCGCGGATGCTGTGAAGGTCGGGATTGGCCCCGGTAGCATCTGTACCACGCGCATGGTCGCAGGTGTGGGCGTGCCGCAGCTGACCGCGATCATGGATTGCGTCGCGTCGGCAGGCGACGTGCCGATCATCGCCGACGGCGGTATCAAGTTCTCGGGCGATTTTGCCAAGGCGATTGCCGCTGGCGCGTCTTGCGCCATGGTGGGCAGCATGATCGCGGGTACCGACGAGTCGCCGGGTGAGATGATCCTGTTCCAGGGCCGCTCCTATAAGGCTTATCGCGGGATGGGCAGCCTTGGCGCGATGGCGCGCGGCAGTGCCGACCGCTATTTCCAGAAGGATGCCGCCAGCGACAAGCTGGTGCCCGAGGGGATCGAGGGACAGGTGCCCTACAAGGGCTCTGCCGGGACTGTGGTGCACCAACTGGTGGGCGGTCTGCGCGCTGCTATGGGGTATACCGGCTGCGCAACAGTCGAGGAGATGCGCAAGAATTGCGAATTCGTCCGCATCACTGGCGCGGGTCTCAGCGAAAGCCATGTGCATGATGTGCAGATCACGCGTGAGTCTCCCAATTATCGAATTGGCTAATTGGGTCAGTCTCTTGCGGCGTGGTCTTGATCTAGTGAAGGGGCGCTTTTCGTGACGCCCGGCGCGCGTATCCAGGCCGCGATCGATCTGCTGGACCGTATCGGCGCAGGTGAACCGGCTGAGAAGGCGCTGACTTCCTGGGCCCGCGGGTCACGCTTCGCCGGGTCCGGGGATCGGGCGGCGGTGCGGGATCATGTGTACCAGGCGCTGCGCTGCTGGCGCTCCTACGCCTGCCTTGGCGGCGGCGATACGGGGCGTGCCCGCATGATCGGGGCCTTGCGCAGCGCGGGGTCAGACCCCGCAGAGGTCTTCACGGGCATCGGACACGCGCCCGCGCCCCTGACGGCGGCTGAAGAAGTGTCAGGGCAGGCACCAAGCGGCGCCGATGCGTTCGATCTTCCTGAATGGCTTTGGGAGGCATTTCAGGCCTCCCTCGGCCCCGATGCCGAACGCGCGGCAATGGCCCTTCGCCAACGCGCGCCGGTCATGTTGCGCACCAATTTGGGGCGTGCCACCCGAGACGACATCATTCGTAAACTGGCTGAGGATGACATACACTCCGAAGCGCATCCTATTGCAAAAACGGCAATAAAAGTGACCGGAGGCGAACGCCGAATTTCCCGCAGCCGGGCCTTTCTGGAGGGGCTGGTCGAGTTGCAGGACGGCTCGGGGCAGGCGGCGATGGAGGGCATCGGGCTGTCGGCGGCCGGGAGCATTCTGGACTATTGCGCGGGCGGCGGCGGCAAGGCGCTGGCGCTGGCGGCGCGGACAGGCGCGCAGGTCTTCGCCCATGACATTGACCCCGGGCGCATGCAGGATCTGCCGGAGCGCGCCAAACGGGCGGGCGCGTATGTGACCCTACTTGATACATCAGCTTTGCGCGATAACGCCCCGTATTCTATCGTTTTATGTGATGCGCCATGTTCGGGAAGCGGGACGTGGCGCCGCACGCCGGAGGCGAAATGGCGACTGACGCCGGATCGGCTGGATGAATTGACCGATTTGCAGGCAGATATCCTCGGGAAGGCGTCTCAATTGGTGGCGCCAGGCGGGCAGTTGATTTATGCGACCTGTTCGGTTCTGCGGGCCGAGAATGAAGAGCGCATTGAGGCATTCCTTGCTCGGGCGACCGGTTGGACGCAGGAAAAGCAGCAGCGTTTCGACATCTCGGGCGGCGGTGATGGGTTTTTTGCGACACATCTGACGCGAGTAGTTTAATGGGATTGCAATTCAGGGTGGTAATTTGATCGCGTTAAGGTGCACTTAAACCTTCTGGTCCAGTCTTGTCCGGATCGATACGCAACACAGGATCCAGCGCGTGACCCTATCCGAAACTGCCATTGGCCCGATCCGTCGCGCGGCGTCGCGTATGCGCCCTCATGCTGGCCTCGTCTTTTGCTCGGCGGTTCTTTTCGCGGTGTCAATCAGCATTCAAAATTGACCCCTTATCGGCGTCCAATACTGACCCCCTCTGGTTCTGAGCTGGCCCGCCGCT